>JAKAJI010000256.1 GCA_021813825.1 Acidobacteriota bacterium
ATTCAATGGGCGAGCGATCTTTGTCAACTTGCCGGGGCGAAGCTGTACGTCGTTCACGCCGTACCGGCAGCCGATGAGACCTCCGATAACCGGGGAGAGATCGAACTGCGGCGGTTCCTGTTCGAGAGGGCCGAGGCGGAGTTCGTACGCCTTCTGTCTTCGGCGGGAATCGCCACGGATGTAACCGTGGCGGGCGGGCCTATCGTACGCGTGGTTCGCGAGACGGCGCTGCGGCATCATGCCGACGCGATCGTGATCGGGCGCGGGCATACGCTCGCCGGCCTTGGGAGGCTGCGCACGCACGCCTATGCCCTGATTCGCGAGTCGCCCTGCCCGGTTGTGAGTATCTGAAATGATCCCGGACGGTGTCGTGCAGGACGGGCAGAAACCGGCGGAGCGGTGGTGGCAGGACCGGAAGGAACTGCTGCGAATGATGGTGCTGGCCGCTCTCGCCGTCCTGCTCGTATACCTGTGCTGGCGGATTCTGATTCCGTTCCTCCCCGCGATTTCCTGGGCGTTTGCGCTGGCGGTTATCGCGGCCCCGGTCTACCGGCGGCTGCGAGCACGCCTGGTCTCACCCACGCTCGCCTCTCTGCTGACGGTCATTTTAGTCGTCGTGGTGGTGATCGTACCGGCCTTAGTCCTGGCGCGTGCCTTGTTTCACGAGGCCGCCGCGCTCGTGCAGCAGACAGCCGGAGACTCCGAGGGCCTCCGATCGGCAATCGACCGGATGCCGGTGGTGGGCGGCGTCTTCCGCTGGCTCGATGCGCGGATCGATGTCACCGACGCCGCGGTGGAATCGCTGCGCAACGCCGCCGGGTCGGTGTCCTCCGCGCTCTCGGCCTTCGTCGCCGGCTCGATGCGCGTATTGGGGCAGATTGGCGCGGCCATCTTCATCCTCTTCTACCTGTTGCGGGATGGTGAGGAGATCCTCGGCGCCACCATGCGGTTCATCCCGCTCGATCCGGACTTCAGCCGCGCCATGTTCGAACGCATCGCGCGGACGCTGCGCGTATCCCTGGGCGGGAAGTTCGTCACTTCGGCAATCCAGGGACTGTTGGGCGGCGCCAGTTTTGCCTGGTTCGGTCTGCCCGCGCCGGTCTTCTGGGGCTTCGTCATGGGGTGCCTCTCCCTGTTTCCCGTAATCGGCGCATTCCTTGTCTGGGGGCCGGTGGCCATTCACTTCCTGGCCAACGGAGACTGGCTCCAGGCCCTGCTGCTCACCGCCTGGGGCGTGCTCGTCATTAACCCCGTGGATAATCTCCTGGGCCCGGTGCTCGTGGGCACAACGCTGCGGATTCACGCGCTGCCGATGTTCTTCTCCGTGCTCGGAGGCATCGCCGCCTTCGGTGCGGCCGGCGTCGTGATCGGGCCGCTCGTCGTCGCCGTCGCCGTATCGGTGTTCGAAGAGGCATCGGCGAGAAATGGAATGCGGCGTGCTCCTCAAAACCGGCAGGGAGGCCTGTCACATGCGAACGAAGCACGGATTGAAGCTCGAGGTACGGCCGGATGAGGAGATCGCCCGCGATGTCCGGCAGGCGCTGAAGCTCGACAACGACGTTCCCGATGATCGGATCACCGTCAAAGTCGAGAACGGCGTGGTGACGCTTACCGGCCATGTCGAAGCGACTCTACAAAAGCAGACCGCCGAGGAAGACGCGCGGAAGGTGAAAGGCACGCGCAACGTCTTGAACCGGATCGAGGTCGAAGGGCCGCTGTTTGGGAAAGTAGCGCGTCCGGCCTGACTCCTACCCCGCGCCGCGGCCGGCCGGCTGGGCTCACCGCGAAGGTGCGCTCAGCAGACCGGCTTCGGCCCGGGCGATGGATAACGCGGTCTTGATCGCCGTATCCGGATTCAACGAGATCGAGTCTATCCCCTGTTCCGTCAGCCACTCGGCGAATTCCGGAAAGTCCGACGGCGCCTGGCCGCAGATCCCAATGGGCTTGCGGGCCCGATGTGCGGCGCCGATCGCGTCCGCAATGAGACGCCGCACCGCAGGGTTGTTCTCGTCAAATAACCGCGCCACCGTACCAGAGTCGCGGTCAAGCCCTAGCGTGAGTTGTGTCAGGTCGTTCGAGCCGATCGAAAAGCCATCGAACACTCCGAGAAACTCGTTGGCCAGGATGACGTTCGACGGGATTTCACACATTACATAAATCTGCAGCCCGTCTTCTCCCTGCACAAGGCCGTTCTGGCGCATCGCGGCGACGACTTTCCTTCCTTCCTCCACCGTGCGACAGAAGGGGATCATCACTACAACGTTCTTCAGGCCCATCTCCTTGCGAACCCGGACCAGAGCGGCGCATTCGAGCGCGAAGCCTTCCGCATAGCCGGCGTCGTAGTAGCGCGAAGCCCCGCGGTAGCCGAGCATCGGGTTCTCTTCGGCCGGTTCAAATTCCTTACCTCCTACCAAACGCGCGTACTCGTTCGTCTTGAAGTCGCTGGTACGGACAATGACCGGCTTCGGGTAGAACGCGGCCGCGATCCTCGCGATCCCTTCGCTGAACCGCCGGATGAAGAACTCCTTAGCGTCTTCGTCGCCGATGCGCCGCCGGATCTCGTCGATCGCTACGATGTCTTTCAAGTTCGGGAAACGGCACAGCGCCATCGGATGGACGCCGATGTGGTTCGTAATGATGAACTCGGTCCGTGCGAGTCCAACACCGGAGTTGGGAATCGCGGACAGACGGAACGCTTGCGCCGGGTCGCCCACCGTGAGCATGATGCGCGTGTGCGTGTCGGGCACCGCCGCGGCATCGATTTTTTCGATCGCGAACGGGACTCGTCCGGCGTAAACGTGCCCTTCCGAGCCCTCGGCGCAGCACACCGTCACATCTTCTTCGTTGACCAGGACGCTGGTGCCCGTGCCCGTGCCGACAATGCACGGAATGCCGAATTCACGGCTCACGATGGCCGCGTGCGCCGTGCGGCCGCCCTGGTCGGTGACGATCGCGGCGACGCGCCGCATCACCGGTTCCCAATCCGGGTCCGTGTTGCGCGCCACGAGGACTTCCCCATCGCGGACCGTGCCCAATTCACTCGCGCGAAGCACTACGTGGACGCGCCCGGAGCCGATCTTTTCTCCTACCGCCTGTCCCGTCACCAGCGGCCTGCCGCCAGGCTCCTTGAGGCGGTAAACTTCGGCACTTGCGGTGCAAACCTTCGACGAGTGGACCGTCTCCGGGCGCGCCTGCAGGATATAGAGCGCGCCGGTGATGCCGTCCTTCGCCCACTCGATGTCCATGGGCCTGGGGTGTCCCGCGGCTTGCGAATAGTGCGCTTCGATGAGGGATGCCCAGCGCGCCAGCGTAATCACTTCGTCGTCACAAAGGCAGAAGTGGCGGCGTTCCTTGGCCGGAGTGGCTTCGCTGCGGGTCGTACGCGTACCCTGGGCATACACTAGGCGGACTTCTTTTGAACCAAGCCTCCGGCTGACGATGGCGCGGAACCCTTCCCGCAGAGTCGGCTTGAAAACGAGCCATTCGTCCGGAGTAACCACTCCCTGGACGATGAACTCTCCCAGGCCGTAGGAGCCGGTGATCGTGATTACATCGCGGAAGCCCGATTCGGTGTCGAGCGTAAAAATGACTCCGGAACTAGCGCAGTCCGACCGGACCATGGGCATGACGCCCACCGATAGCGCAACGCGAAGCTGCGGGAAGCCCAGCCGGGCGCGGTAGCTGATCGCACGGTCGGTAAACAGCGACGCGAAACACTGATGGACCGCGCGGAGCAGGTTTTCCGGACCGCGGACGTTGAGGAACGTTTCGGCGGCGCCGGCAAACGACGCTTCGGGCAGATCTTCGGCTGTGGCCGAAGATCGCACCGCCATCTCTGGTTCCCTCCCCAGACGTGCCGTGAGCCTTCGATAGGCGTCGAGAATCGCCACTTTCAGTTCGGCCGGAAGCGGAGTCTCGATAATCGCGGCGCGTGCGGCGTGGCCGCGGGCCGCAAGTTGTTCGACGTTTTCTGGATCGAAGTCAAAGAAAACTCCTTCCAGCTTCTCCCGCAGGCCATGCTGCGCCAGCAGCCCCCAGTAGGCATCCGAAGTGATCGCAAATCCATCGATCACTCCGACGCCCTGGGGCTTCAACGCCTGAAACAGTTCACCCAGTGAGGCGTTTTTCCCTCCCACGCGACCGATATCTTGAAGCCGGATCTGGCTGAAATCGAGTGTCAACTCACCCATCGGGCCCTCCTGCGCGGTTGTCCGGAAACCGCGGCGATCCCGCGAATCTACGCGGAGAGTTACTGATTCAAGCTGCACTCGGCTTGCCAAATGGCGTAAGTTGAGACACTTCTTCCCCCGGCCCGGACAGGAATCGGTAACCAGTGGTCTTACTACTCACCATCTGCCGATGCCGCCGAGATACGCTCGATCTGTTCGTCGATCTCTTGCAGCTCCAGGTCCAGCAGCTCTCTCCAGACGATCCGCTCTTCAAGGTTCTTGCCCAGCGCGGGGGCGCATTCGTCCTCGCGGAGCCGATCCAGTTGCTGGAGGCATTCGTACGCTTCGGCCAGCCGCTTTCGGCTGGGATTCTGTTCCCGTGCCGCGCGCTCCGGGCTGCGAGTAAACCGGCGTAACGGATTCAGCGAACGGAAGTAGTTTCCGCCTTTCATTTCACTATCGAATGAGCAATCTCCATACCATCGGCCGCACAACTTTCTCAACGCAATAACTGGCTTGTCTTGCGATTCTGTGTCAATTCACGCCGGAATGCGCATCCTCGCCCACCCCGCGAAATGGGAGAAGTCCAACGATCCGCCGCGCCCTCAGCGGCGCTCGTACTTACCCATGTAGGCAGTCTCGCCCACAGTGTGACGGCGGATAGCTTTTTCAAGCGAAGCCCGGCTGGCCCCGTCCGGCAGTCCGAGCGAGGCAGTGTCGAGCGCGAACAGGCGGAAAAAGTAGCGATGGGCCCCCTTGCCCCTAGGCGGGCATGGCCCGCCATAACGGCGTTCTCCGAAGTCATTCGTTCCGGACTTCAATGGGGCGTCGAACCCGCGGGATTCCGGCAGCGAATGAATGTTCGCGGGGATATCCCAGACCAGCCAATGCGTCCACACCCCTCCCGGCGCGTCGGGGTCGTCGACAATCAACGCGAAACTCTTTGTGCTCGGCGGTTCGCCCGTCCAACGGATCTCGGGAGAAACGTTCTCGCCATCGCATGTGAATCGTCTGGGGATGCCGGCGCCCTGACCGAACCCCTCCACTGTCACCGTAAATGCCACGTTGGTCGCTCCTATGGTCCTTCACCAAGAGAGTAAGGCATGAGCAATTCCAGGGGAAATCCGCCGCCGCCGGGTTGGCCTCCCGTGTGCAACTTACCAGGAGGAGCTGCGCTTGTACTGGGGCGCGGTCCAAAAGGGACAACCGGACATGGCCACGATCATCGATAGACCTCTAGCGGAAATCCAGACCCAACCGGTCGTACTGGAACTCGCCATCCTGCCATTGCGCGAAGGGGCGCTGTTCCCCAAGGCAGTGCTGCCTCTGACTCTCGGTAGGCCCGGCCATATCGAACTGCTACTCCGGCTTGGCGAGGGAAGCCAGATCGGCATCGTTGCGCAACGCGATCCGCGCAATGACAACCCCGGGCCCGGCGATTTGCACGATATCGGCACCGTCAGCCACATTCACCGCATTCTTCGCGTCGGCCCGGACCACATCCTGGCCTTCTGCGAAGGCATCGTTCGCTTCCGCGTGTTGGAGTTTACCAGCGCGCAAGCGCCTCTCCGCGCCCGGGTGCAGTTACTCGAAGACAAGGACCCGCAGCCGAGCGAGGATCTGCGCCAACTGCGCGATCATCTCGTCGAAACCGTGCAGCAGTTGATCGCGGCGGCGCCGGACCTTCCCGACGATCTCCAGGTCACCGTGGCCAACATCGCCCCGCTCGGCCAGCTCGCCGATTTTGTCAGCGCGATGCTGCCCGGCCTGAGCTTTCCCGAACGCCAGACTTTGTTGTCGGAACTCGACGTCGTGACCCGGCTCCGCCGTGTGAACGAACTCGCCTTGCGGGAACTCGAGCGCGTTCAGCTTCGCAGGAAAATTCATCTGGAAGCCCACGGAGCGCTGAGCCAGGCCCAGCGGGAGTTCTTTCTTCGGGAGCAGCTTCGGGCGATCCGCAAAGAACTGGGAGAAGGCGAGGAAAGCCAGAAGGACATAGAAGAACTCCGGCAGCGCGTAGAATCCGCCGGAATGCCCGCCGACGTCAAAGCGGAGGCGGTTAAGGAACTGAACCGTCTGTCAGCCCTCACGCCCATCTCGCCGGAATACGGCGTGACCCGCAATTATCTGGAATGGATGGTCAGCCTGCCGTGGGCCACGTCGACCGGCACCGAGGTGGACGTCATCCACGCGGCAAAAATCCTCGACGAGGACCATCATGATCTCGAGAAGGTCAAGGACCGCATCCTCGACTTTCTTGCGGTGCTCCAGTTGCGCCCTTCCTCGAAAGGACCGATTCTGTGCTTCACCGGCGCGCCGGGCGTGGGCAAGACATCATTGGGCAAGTCGATCGCACGCGCCCTCGGCCGCAAATTTGTCCGCATCTCCCTCGGTGGCCTGCACGATGAAGCCGAAATCCGCGGGCATCGCCGTACTTACATCGGCGCTCTCCCGGGGCAGATCATTCACGGCTTGCGGCGGGCTGGCGCCAACGATCCCGTGTTCATGCTCGATGAGCTGGACAAGATGAGCCGCGATTTCCATGGCGACCCGGCTTCCGCCCTGCTCGAAGTCCTCGACCCCGAGCAGAACTTCTCCTTCCGCGATAACTATCTGGACGTCCCCTTTGATTTGTCAAAAGTTTTGTTCATCACCACCGCGAATCAACTCGATACCGTTCCGGATGCCCTGCGGGACCGGATGGAAGTCATCGAACTACAGGGATACACCGAGCAGGAAAAGGTTGCGATCGCAACACGTTACCTGATTCCCCGCCAGACCACGGAGAACGGCCTTGATCAAACCACCGCCGTGCGCTTCCCCGAGGAGAGCTTGCACTACATCATCCAGCGCTACACGCGCGAGGCCGGCGTACGAAATCTTGAACGGGCGATCGGCACGATCTGCCGGAAACAGGCCCGGGAGGTCGCCGCCGGAAACCGCAACACCGTCGAGGCAAACCCGGAGTTGATTGAGAAGTTTTTGGGTCCCCCGAAGTTTCGCACCGAACTCGAAGTCGGCGATCGGACCCGGCGCCCCGGCGTCGCGGTTGGCCTGGCCTGGACCCCTGTCGGC
>JAKAJI010000257.1 GCA_021813825.1 Acidobacteriota bacterium
TTTGGGCGGCGGAGGCGGCGGCTCCGGCGAGGAAGAGGAAACCAAGGTATCGCAGCACGGAGACTATAGTATTCGATCCGGCGGGAGGGGTTGAGGAGCGTGGGGTAGGATGAGGGCGGAGGGTGCCGTGAAGTGGCTTTGGATTCCGGTTGTGTTGGCTGGGTTGTATGGGCTGCACCGGGTGGCTTTGTGGATGGAGGAGCGGGGGTGGATTTACTATTGGCGGCGGCGCGCGGATTCGGGGGCATTGGGGAATGCGGTGATGGGGGTGCAGCAGATTCTGGAGCCTGGTAAGAAGCATACGTTGGAGGTGCGGCGGAATCCGCGGGTGAGGAAACAGCATCCGGGTGGTCCGCCGAAGACGTAGCGGGCGCGGCCCTTCGCGTGCCCTGGGAGTTTCCGGGAGGACGGTCGAGGTGTCGCTATTGAGACCTGCGTTGGTGTTGCTGGCCGCGATTCCGGTGTTCGGAGGGAGTTGGGAGGATGTGCAGCGGATCGCGCCGGATCAGAAGATCGAGGTGAAGACGAAGGACGGCGCAAGGGAGAAGGCGACGTTTGTGTCGGCGAGCGGTGAGACGCTGGTGATGCGGGAGGCCAACGGGGAGCGGTCCGTGGCGAAGGCGGAGATAGCCGAGGTTAGGGTGCATGACGCGGCGCGGAAGGTGCGGCATGGGCTGATCTCGACGGCGGTGGGGGCGGCGGCGGGGGCTGCGATTGGATTTGCGGTATGTCCAGGGTGCGCGAACGAGGGCCATGGGTACAAGTACGTCGGGCCGGGGATTGCGGCGGGCGCGGGGGTGGGCGCGTTGGGATTTTTGACGGCTTCGTATCGAACGGTGTACAAATCCGCCGAGGATTGACGCGTGCTCCCGTTCCGGGGGAAAAACGGGATATTCTCTACCTATGGTAGAGACCGGGCAGGGCCCCGCCGCTGAAGCGTTCGAACGGATTCAGTGCCAGTGGTGCCAGAGCATGAACGAGAAGACCGCGGTGGCGTGCCGCGCGTGTGGCGCGCCGCTGGACATCCGGAATCTGGTGAGCGATTCGGGATGGAGGGAGGCGCCGCGGATCCGGGACATGACGGAGATTCAGTTCAGCTCGAGCACGTGCCAGGTGGAGGGGGAGATTGTTCCGGTTGCCGAGATTAACCTGGGCGCGGGCGATTCGGTGTTCTTCGAGCATCACGTGATGCTGTGGAAGGACGAGGGCGTGCGACTGACGGTGCTGCAGCTTTCGGGTGGGCTGAAGCGCGCGTTTGCGGGGATGCCGTTTGTGATCAGCGTGGCGACGGGCCCGGGGCGGATCGCGTTTTCGCGGGATGCGACGGGGGAGCTGATTGTGCTGCCGCTGCATCCGGGGATGGAGCTGGATGTGCGCGAGCACGCGTTCCTGCTTTCGTCGCACCAGATCTCTTACTCATTTGTGCGGATCAAGGGGCTGGCGAACATACTTTTCGGCGGGCAGGGGATGTATATGGACCGGTTTGTGACGGCGGGTTCGCCGGGGGTGGTGATCCTGCACGGATACGGGAATGTGTTTGAGCGGCGGCTGGCGGCGGGGGAGAGTATATTGCTGGAGCCGGGCGCGTTTCTGTATAAGGACTCGTCGGTGACGATGAATGTGGAGATACAGAAGTTAGGGACGGGATTTTTTGGCGGGACGGCGATGAGCCTGGCGCGGATGACGGGTCCGGGGCGCGTGGGGATACAGTCGATGTACGTGCATCATCACACCGAGTAACGGAAATGTTCTGCGTAAACTGCGGTACTCAACTTTTGGAAGGGCAGAATTTTTGCCGGAACTGCGGTGCGGCGGTGAAGCGGCCGGCGGCGGCGACGCCCGTGGCTACGCCGTCTTCCGTTGCGCCTCCGCCGCCTCCCGTGGCGCAAGCTACGCCGGTGGTGCGGCCTTCGACGCCGCCGCCGATGCAGCCGGGGCCTCAGCAGGCGGGGCGGGCGAACAAGTGCGCGTGGTGCGGGGCGGTGGTGGAGGCGGGGCAGGCGTCGTGCCCGAGTTGCGGGGCGGCGATGGGGGTGGCGGAAGAAGAGAGCGAGAGCGGGTGGGTTCAGTTACCGGCGCGGAAGGACATGGCGAAGCTGAAGCTGGGCAATTCGTCGTGCCAGATCGAGGGCGTGTATGTTCCGGTGGCGGACATGAACCTGGCGGCCGGGGACAGCGTGTATTTCGCGCACCATGTGCTGTTGTGGAAGGACCCGCAAGTCAACATCAGCACGATGTCGCTGAAGGGCGCGTGGAAGCGGATGTTCGCGGGGCTGCCGTTGATCATGACACAGGCGACGGGGCCGGGGCACGTGGCGTTTTCGATGGACGATCCGGGGGAAGTGATTCCGGTGCCGCTGCATCCGGGGCAGGAGATCGACGTGCGGGAGCACATCCTGCTGACGGCGACTTCGAACGTGGCGTACGACTGGTTTCAGACCAATATCTGGTTCCGGACGAAGAACGGGGACGACACGGAGACGCACTATCCGATGGGCATGTACATGGACCGGTTCCGGGCGGAGCAGACGCCGGGGTTAGTGCTGCTGCACGCGGGCGGGAACGTGTTTGTGCGGGATTTGAAGGCGGGGCAGACGATGCTGGTGAAGCCTTCGGCGCTGGTGTTCAAGAGTCCGACGGTGCAGATGCAGCTACACTTCGAGCATCCGGGCCTGGCGTTTTCGATGTGGGGCTCGTGGGGGAACCGGTATTTGTGGCTGCGGGTTCACGGGCCGGGGCGGATCGGCGTGCAGTCGGTGTTCCGGCCGGTAGAGGGCGAGCAGGCGAATGTGGTGCAGTGGTCGAACGCCACTGTTACTCGATGGTGAGTAAGTTCGAGTAAGTTAGGACTGGGCTCCACCGCATTCGGGGCAGAACTTAGCCGCCTTCGCGATGGACTTACCGCAGTTCATGCAGAACTTCGTTGTGCCGGCTGGGGCGGCCGGGGCGGCTTCGGCTGCGGGAGCGGCCGGCGCGGCGGGATGCATGGCTCCCATCATCTGCTGGGCCATGACCATGCCGGCTCCGAGTCCGGCTCCGATGCCGGCGGCGCCGCCACCTTCGTTGGCCGCGGCGATGGGCATGGAATTGGCGACCTGGAACTGGGTGTAGCGGTTCATGTCGCCGAGCATGTTCATGCCGATGCGCTGGTCGAGCATCTTCTGGAGTTCTTCGGGGAGGGAGATGTTTTCGACGACGAAGCTATCGAGGGCGAGGCCGAGTGCGCCGAAAACGGGGCGCAACTGCTCCTGCATGGTTTGGGCGAGTTGCTGCTGGCTGGCGGCCATGTCGATGAAGTTGACGTTGGCGCGGCCGAAGGCGTCGGTCATCTGGCCGACGATGGTGTTGCGCAACTGGCCTTCGAGGTCGCTGACCTGATAGACGCCGCGTGTGCCGCTGACCTTTTGGTAGAAGACGCGCGGATCGTCGATGTGGTAGGCGTAGATGCCGTAGGCGCGGATGCGGACGGCGCCGAATTCGCGGTCGCGAATGGTGATGGGGGTGGCGGTGCCCCATTTCTGGTCCATGCGCTGGCGCGAGGAGAAGAAATAGACGTCGGATTTGAAGGGGGACTGGAACATTTTGTCCCAGTTCATGAGGTTGGTCAGCAGCGGCAGGGTGTGCGTGCTGAGGGTGTAGAGGCCTGGCTGGAAGACGTCGGCGATCTGGCCTTCGTTGACGAAGACGGCGAGTTGCGAATCGCGGACCGTCAGTTTGGCGCCGGTCTGGATTTCCTGGTCCTCCATGGGGAAGCGCCAGGCGAGGACGGAGTCGCCAGTTTCGTTCCAGGTGATGACATCGATGAACTGCTTGGAGAAAAAGCCCATGTCGGAGTCCCCCTTCGATCGTACTGAGTATAACTAAGGGCGAGGGCTGGGTGGGTGGATTCGAATCATCAACGGGGGGCGCCGGCGATGTGCCACCAGCCACCGGGCCGGGCGATATCTTCCGCCAGCCAGATATCGTGGCTGGTCGTTCCTACGGATGTCGCGAAACTTTTCCCATTCGGATTCAGGCTGAATCCCTGAACATCGGCCGTTAGAGGGACGGCCAACTCGGAGACCTTCTTCTGTGCGGCGGTCCGGACGTCGATGGAAACGATTTCCCAACTTCGGGTACCCCGGAGCAAAAGATACACCGTCGCACCATCCTTTGAGAAGCCAAACCGGAGGCAGCATGCTCCCGTCTCCGACCTGTCCAGAACTTTGCGCGACTTACCGTCCGGTGAGATCAGTTGGAGGCCTTCGGCGTTATTGAAGGCAATCCATTCGCCGGAAGGCGACCAGGCGGTTGCATAAGAGAACGGCACCCGCATCACGGTCACCGGCTTCCCCCCGCCCACAGGGGCTTTGGCGATCTCCCATTGCCCCGCCTTACGGCGAAAATAGGAGATCCAGTTTCCATCCGGCGACCAGGAGGGTCCGTGCTGATCCGGCGAGTCCGCGTCGAGATGAACGGGTCGTGCGCCTGCGAGGTTCGAGATCCAGATTGTGTGATCCCTGCCCAGCACCAGATAGAGGATTCGTGTGCCATCCGGCGAGAAGTGGGGATCCCCCAATTCATGCCAGGGAGGAATCCCACCGGCGCCTACGGCGACGACCGGCTTGACCCACCCATCTTTCAAAGCCCTCAGCCAGATCTCGTCGGTCCCGTTTGCATTGGTTACGTAAGTGTACTCGCTGCCGGTTGGCGACCAATCCGGCATCGATTCGATGCGGGAAGTGGCAAGAAGAGTTCGAAGCGGCCCACCTTCGAGAGACGAGTCGACCAGGTTGAAGTCGACTCCTCCCGAGGTGAACGCCATCGTCTTGCCGTCAGGTGAGACCGACGGCTGGGACTCATTCGCAGTGCCCGAGGTAATTGGGATAACCTGGTGGGCCACGATGTCAACCGAGTAGATGTGGCTGCCCTGGACACCTGGAACATCGGCATCGAGCACAACATGGCGGCTGTCGGGCATCCAGCTAAAGCCGGAGACCATCCTGTATGCCGCATCCGGGGGAATCGCGCGCCGGGGTTTTCCCGAAGGAAGGGGTAGGACCCAGAATTCGTAGCCGCTTCCGGAGTCGACATTGAAGGCAATACCGATCTTCGACCCATCGGGCGAAAACGCTAGCACATAGGATTCCCGGAATGTCTCCGGAAACGGCGCTTGCTTGTACAGTTGTTCCTTCCCGTCCTGGGTGGAGACAAGCCACAGCCTGCCGAACTGTCCACCCCGGACTATGGCCAAGGTTTTGCCGTCCGGCGATATCGCTCCTCCGTCCGCCTGTTGGTTGACGATTTCGGGCTCCCCGCCCGCGGCTCCGATCGACCAAAGTTGCCGCCCCGATATGTAGTAAATTCGAGTGCCCGAAGGATGCCAAAATGGCGGACCGCAGTTCGCGGCAGACCTGGTGAGCTGCACTGCGCCAGGCGATTCCAGGCTACGTGTGAAAACCTGTTTCACGCCTCCGACTTCCGCGAGGTATGCGACCGCCTTTCCGTCGGAGGACCAGGCAGGTGAGGTTTCGTCCACCGCTTCCGTCGCAAATGGCAGAAAGTGGGTGGGCGGCGCGACGGATTCTCCCGGCTTGAACATCCACGTCGCGAGCCCAAAGCCGAGAGCAAGCGTGATCGCAGGGGGCAGCAGAAGTGCAATTCGACGTTGGCGCGCGGGAGCGGGGCGTGAAGTCTCCGCGTTCTGTTTGTCGCGGCTGAGACGCTTCAGGTCCACTGCGAGGTCCCGCATACTCTGGTATCGATCCGCAGGGTCCTTTTCGAGCGCCTTGTCCACGAGCAGCCGCAATGTCACTGGGAGATCCGGCTGGATGTCGCCAAGCGGGCGAGCCGGCTGATGAATGATCTGCTGGAGCAGTTCGAGAGTATTCTTCGACTCGAAAGGGTGCCGTCCCGTCAACATCTCAAACAGAACGATGCCGAAGGAAAAGACGTCTGAGCGCGCATCGACCGGCCTCCCGGCTGCCTGCTCGGGCGACATATAGGCGATGGTCCCGACAATTACTCCGGACTTCGTTGCCGCCGCGATGGTCTGGGTCATGTCCGTGCCGTCGCTCCGCTCGAGGAGCTTCGCCAACCCGAAATCCGCCAGTTTGGCGTATCCGTTCGAAGAGACAAGGATGTTATCCGGCTTGATATCGCGATGGAGGATGCCGGCCTCATGGGCGGCGGCGAGGCCGTCGGCAACACCAATCATTAAATTGACCGATTGTCGCCAGGCGGGCTTCTTAGCCTGGCACCAGGTCCGAAGAGTGCCACCGTCCATATACTCAGAAACGAGGAATTGGCGGTCGCCGATCTCGCCCACGTCGAGTACGGTGACGATATGGGGATGATTGAGTGACCCAGCCGCCTTCGCCTCCTGCTGGAAACGGCGGCGCGCACTCTCGTCGGCCAGGTGCGTCGAGAGAAACTTGATCGCTACCGAGCGGCTCAGGCGCGCATCGGTGGCGCGGTAGACCTCACCCATTCCGCCTGCGCCCAGAAGTCCTTCGATCCGATAGGGTCCGATTTTTGTGCCCGGTTTCAGGTCGTCGGGCAACACGCCGGCGATCAGAGTGGCGGCCGCTTCCCAAGCGGGCCGGTCCAGTTGTCCGGTGTCGTCTGGCTGATTCAACAGGGCGCCGATTCGGCTCCGCAACGCGGTATCGCTGCCACAAGCCTCCGCCAGGAAGGCCTCCCACTCGCTCTTCGGCCTTTGGAGCGCCTCATTATAAATCCGCTCGATCTCGCGCCATTGCTTCGAAGTAAGACAGCCGGCCCGCCGATCTCCTGAAGCAGCCACGCGCGGGCGAGTTTCCAATCGCGTTTGATGCTCTGTGGAGAAATCCCCAGAACTTCGGCCGTTTCTTCGACACTCAGTCCGCCGAAGAAGCGCAATTCGACGACCTGAGCCTTCCTCGGGTCTACTTTTTTCAGCGTCTCGAGCGCGTCGTCGATGGCGATGAGTTCGGCCGCCTGATTGGAGACTGCCACCAGTTCCTCATCAAAGGTAATGCGCATGTTGCCACCGCCGCGCTTGGCGGCAGCGCGTGCGCGGGCCGCATCCAGCAGAATGCGCCGCATCATCGACGCGGCAATCGCGAAGAAGTGGGCGCGATCCCGCCATTCGACGCGGGCAACATCCACTCAGCGCAGATAGACCTCGTTGACCAGCGCCGTCGCCTGCAAGCTGTGGCCTGTGCGCTCCCGCCGCAGGTAGTTGTGGGCGGCGCGCCGAAGCTCGTCATAGACGGTC
>JAKAJI010000011.1 GCA_021813825.1 Acidobacteriota bacterium
CGAGGTCGAGTTGCCCCGCATCGTCAACTACGGGCCGGCACAACTGTATCTGGAAGCGGGCGGGCAGCAGAGCAACGCGGTCCGGATCTACATCGAGCCTTGAAACCCGGCCTCGTTTTGCTGGCCGCCGCGTTGCTTTGCGGCTGCGGCCGATATGCCAGCTTCACCCTGCCCGTGCCCGCGGGTGCTCCCTCCGAAATCAATTGGCAGTGGGTTCCCGAAGCCGCGCCGGTGCTTGAGCCGGGCCCGGCGGGAGCCTGGGATTCGAGCGATGTGCTGAATCCGTCGGTCATCCGCTGGAAGGATGGCTATCTGAACCTGTACTCCGGCTTTGACGGCCGCGCCTGGCACACCGGTATCGCCGAATCGCCGGATGGCGTTCATTGGACCAAGCGCGGCAAGGTCCTCTCGCCGGATGGATCCGACTGGGAGAGCGGCTACATCGCGGCGAACGGTTCGGCGATCGCGACCCGCGGGCGCATCCGCTACTACTACCAGGGCGGCGGGCACGGCGGCCAGGATGGGCCGCCACCGCAGATCGGCCTCGCCGAGTCCTCCGACGGGGCGACGTTCACCAAGCACGGCAAACCGGTGCTCACCACCGGGCCGTACATGAGTTGGGACGAGCGCGGCGTATCAGATCCTTATGTGATCGTCGCGGGTGGGCGCTTCTATCTCTTCTACACGGGGCTTGACCGAGCGCGGCGCCAGCGCCTGGGCGTGGCGGAGTCCTCCGATGGGATCACCTGGACCAAGCTCCGCTCGAACCCTGTTCTCGAGCCCGGCGGCTTCGGAGAGTTCGACGAAAACGGCCTCGGCGAGCCGGCGGTGTGGGCTTCGCACGGCTACTACTGGATGCTCTACACCGGCCGCGACCGCGCCGAGCATCGCCGCATTGGGCTGGCCCGCAGCCGCGACGGCGTCCACTGGGTCAAGTCGCCGCTGGTGATATCAGGCGCCGAAGCCTGGGACTCGATGGTGGTCTGCGACCCAACCGTTGAGCCAAGCCAAGGCGGCGTCCGCGTCTGGTTCGGAGGCGGCGACGCCGCCCGCCCCGATGAGCGCATCCACGGCCGCATCGGCGTGGGCCTGCTTCGGCCCGCGCCGTAAGCGGCCTTCCAACGCAATCAGTTCACGGAGAAGAGCTCGACCGTCCGGCCCGCGCCGCCGACGGCGACGGCGTTTCCCGCGGCTCCGATAACTGGCCCGAGGGGCGTCGCTCCCGGCGCCGCGAACTGCACCGGCTGCCAGGTCCCGTGCGTACGGTCGAGTTCGTACGACTGCACACGGCCGCCGCCAAGCTTAGAGATGAAGACACGCCCGCTGGCGGTGAGCGCCAACCCGATAATGTCCTCGCCGGATTCCAAAGCAAGCGCCGGATAGGACCGGACGGTACCGTCCGCGGCTACCTCGAAATATTGCTTGCCCCCGCCCTGGTACCAACCGACGCGATCGCCCGAAGCCGCCAGGTTCGTAGATCCCCCGTTGAGCGCCGGCCGCGGGAGATCCGGGGGCGCCACGCTGGCCTGAGGGATGAAGCCGCCGATCTGGTTTCCCTCGCGGTCGAAGTGCCTGATCACGTTCGCTCGCGGCCGGATGACACGGCCGGGCATCTTGCCTGGGACCGGCTCGTATTCGATACCCATGGTCCAGATGCTCCCGTCCGGCGCGATGGCGACGGCGGCGGGCTAATAGGGGTAGGTGCGGACGATCTTCGGCGCGGCCAGCGGGTCCGGTGGCAGGATGGCGAGGAAATGCTCCACCTGAGCTTGCGCGTCCTTGGCTTCGCCGCACAGCGCGATGGTTCCGTCGGGCCCGGACGAATAGCCGCGAACCAGCGACCAGGAGGCGCCCGGAAGCGAGAAAGGCACGGAGCGCAGGTAATTGCCGTGCGCGTCGAAGATATGCAGCGTGGGAGCGAGCGTCGTCTGCCCCTCGATGGCAAGGACCACGCCGTTACTCCACCGCGGAACCGGAATCGTCCCGTTGGAAAAATCGAAGCCGGATAAGGTGACCTTGCCGGATGCGGTGAGCGCCGCGGCAAAGCCGGGCAGGAACCCTACGAACGCGGATGCGCCGAAAAGCAGCATCCGGATGAAACAGCGGCAGGAGCGAAGGTTCATGACGCACCTCCTCTTCCCGTAATCTGTAGCATTGACGCAGGCCGGGAGCAACCCGTGCAGGCCCGCGTCCTACACCGGTTCCTGTGAGACGATTTTCAGCCCGTAGGCTTCGAGGCCCGAGACCCGGCGCGGGTGATTCGTGAGCAGGCGGATGGTGCGGAGGCCGAGGTCGCAGAGGATCTGCGCGCCGATGCCGGTTTCGTGCGGAGGGCGTTTACCTTGGGCCTCGGCGATGTGATCCCGCGTGCTCCAGCCGCTCTGGTGCAGATAAACCAGCACGCCCGCGCCTTCCTTCGCGATGCGCCGCAGGGAATTTTCAAGCTGGCTGCGGCATTCGCATTGGGTGGAGGAGAATACGTCGCCGTAGACGCAGCGCGCGTGCATGCGGACGAGCACGTTTTCCCGGCCGGCGAGGTCGCCGTAAACCAGAGCGAGATGGCGCTCCGGCAACACGTTGCTCGAATAAGTCAGGCAGCGGAATTCGCCAAACGTCGTGGGGAGGCAGCGCTCGTCCTCGCGCACCAGGAATTTTTCGTGCTCGAGCCGGTAGCGGATGAGCGAAGCCACCGAGATCATGTGCAGGCCGTGGAGGCGGCAGAACTCGATCAGATCCGGCACGCGCGCCATCGTGCCGTCCTCCTTCATGATTTCGCAGACCACGCCGCCGGGGCGCAGGCCGGCCAGACGCGCCAGGTCGACCGCGGCTTCGGTCTGCCCGGCGCGGACGAGCACTCCGCCTTCGCGCGCGCGCAGCGGGAAGACGTGGCCGGGACGGGCGAGGTCGCGCGGTTTGGCGCCTTCGCGAATCGCCGTGCGGATGGTATGCGCGCGGTCGGCCGCGGAGATGCCGGTGGTGACGCCCTCGGCCGCTTCGATCGATTCGCAGAAGGCGGTGCCGAAACGGCTGGTATTGCGCGCCGACATCGGCCGCAGGTCGAGCGCATCGCAGAGCGCGGCGTCGAGCGGCATGCAGATCAACCCGCGGCCGTGGGTGGCCATGAAGTTGATGATGGCAGGCGTGACTTTTTCGGCGGCGACGGTGAGGTCGCCTTCGTTTTCGCGGTCCTCATCGTCGACGATGACGACCATGCGGCCTTCGCGAAAGTCTTCGATGGCCGCGGGAATGGGGTCGAAAGGCATTGAAACTATTAGGATACCGGGAGCGGGCGGGCGGTGCGTGCGACAATGTTCGTTTGACGCTGGTCAACATTGAAGAAACCGGGCCCGCGCGCCCGCGCCTTCCCGAATGGCTTCGCGGAACGCACACCAACTACGCGGCGGTGCATGAGCTGAAGCAGGACCTTCGCCGCCTTCGCTTGCACACGGTGTGTGAATCGGCGCGCTGCCCGAATCTGCACGAGTGCTTTTCGCGCGGCGCGGCGACGTTCATGATTCTCGGCAATTTGTGCACGCGGGGCTGCGGCTTCTGCTCGGTGCCGAAGGGTTCGCCGCACAAGCAGGAGTTTTCGCTCGATGCGGGCGAACCGGAAAACGTGGCGCGCATGGCCGCGCAGATGAACCTGCGCTACGTTGTGATCACCAGCGTGAACCGCGACGACCTGGACGACGGCGGCTCGGCGCATTTCGCCGCCACGGTGCGGGAAGTGAAGAAGGCGCTGCCGAAGGCGCGCGTCGAGGTGCTGACGCCGGATTTCAACGGCGACTACGACGCCGTGGCGCGCGTGCTCGATGCCGGACCGGACGTGTTCAACCATAACATCGAGTGTGTGCCGCGCCTCTACCGAAAAGTGCGCCCGCAGGCCCGCTACCACCAGTCGCTCGACGTGCTGCGCTTCGCGCGGCATGCGCGGCCCGAGGCGCTGACCAAATCCGGACTGATGGTGGGCCTGGGCGAGCAACCGGACGAGGTGAACGAACTGCTGAAGGACCTGCACGGGGCGGGCGTCCAGGTGGTAACCATCGGCCAGTACCTGCAGCCGACGCGCCGCAATCTTCCGGTGGCCGAGTTCATCCGACCCGCGCAGTTCGACGCCTGGCGCGACTTCGGACTCTCGCTGGGTTTCAAGGCCGTCTTCAGCGGGCCGCTCGTCCGCAGTTCCTACATGGCCGACCGGGTGAATGAACAGGCAAACCGCGGTTAACTTCGCCCTGGCGCTGGCCACCGGCGTAATGCTGGTGCTGCTCTATCCGCGCTTCGGTTACGCGTTCCTGGCCCCGTTCGCACTGGCACCGCTGCTGGTGGCCCTGGCACGCGAGCAGCGGTGGGTGCCGCGCTTCCTGCTCGGCTACGTGGCGGGCGTGGTGTTCTGGGCGGGGCTGTGTTACTGGATCGAAGGCACGCTGGACCGTTACGCGAACATGGGCACGGCGCTGGCGATGCTGGCGTTCGCGCTGTTCGCCATTCTGAAAGCCTTGCATTTCGGCCTGTTTGGTCTGCTCGCCGCCGTGCTGATGCGAAGGCCGCTGGCCGCGCTCACCGTGGCCGCGCTGTGGACCGCGATCGAGCGGACCAACGGTCCCTTTGGCTTCGCGTGGCTGACGCTGGGCGACGCGGGCACGTCGATGAGCATGCCGATGCGCCTGGCGCCGATTACCGGTGTGTACGGCCTGTCGTTTCTGTTTGCGCTGATGGCCACGGTGATCGCGCTGGCCGTGTTGCGCCGGCCGCGCCGCGAATGGCTCTGGATCGCTCTGGTGGCCGTGCTGCCGATGCTGCCGGCATTGCCCGATGCGGTGCATGGAAACGAGCGCGCGCTGCTGATCCAGCCCAACATCTCCGAAGATGCGGACTGGTCGCTGGCCAGCGTCCACTCGACCGTCGCGTCGCTCGCCGAGTTGTCGCTGCGGGCCGCGCAGTCCTCCGGCGCGCAGTTGATCGTCTGGCCCGAAGCGCCGCTGCCTTTGTATTTCTACCGCGACACCGGCTCGGCGATGATGATGCAGACGCTCGCCCGCGCCGCGCACGTTCCGGTGCTGTTCGGGACTGTTGGCGAGGCGCCCGGTGGCGGGCCGACGAATTCGGCGATTCTGCTCGACCCATCCGGCAACGTGGCCGGCCGCTACGACAAGAATTTCCTGGTGCCGTTCGGCGAATACGTCCCGTCATTTTTCTGGTGGGTGAACCGCGTGACGCAGGAAGCGGGCGACTTCGTTCCCGGCCGCAGCTACCCGGTGTTCGGCGAGCAGGGCCACAAACTGGGCGTGTTCATCTGCTACGAGTCGGCGTTTCCGTATCTGGTGCGCCGCTTCCCGGCCGCCGGAGCCCAGGCGCTGGTGAACGTGTCGAACGACGGCTACTTCGGCACGAGCGCCGCCAGGCAGCAGCACTTAAAACTGGTGCGGATGCGCGCGGCCGAAAACGCGCGGTGGATTCTGCGGGCAACGAACGACGGATTAACCACCGTCGTCGACCCCGCCGGCCGCGTCCACGGCATCGCGAAATCCTTCGAGCGCGCAGCCTGGCTGGTCGGCTTCAACTGGCAGAACGGAACGACCTTCTTCACCCGCTATCCCGAGTGGTTCCCGATCGCGTGCGCGCTGATCGCCGCGCTGGGGTTCGTGCCCTGGCGGCGGCGTCAATTGACGTAGCAGCAGGCGGCCATTTCTTCGGCGGAGGATTCGTCCGGCGAGACGGTTTTCATGCCTCGCGGCAGAACGAACAGCGCCGGATCCGGCTCGCCGGGATGCAGGTCGACGATTTTTCCCTCGAAAACGAGCTGATACTTGTTGGTCTGTTGATCGAGGGTTTCCGCCATGCTACCCAGCTCCGCACAGCCGAGCGCCGGAGCGCGCCAAAGAGTAACTCGATGACGCGGGCCGGCTTGTTGGACGATCTTATAAACCCGGTAACCGAGCCGTGTCGCCGAATTAATCGACGCGACCTGGTTCCTGCGTCCGCCGTTGAACTGGACGGCACAGGACTTCGCCGGGTCCCACCGGTTCCGGGCGCACGCGGCGTCCGCATTGGCGTTGTGGACCACGGATTCCAACCCGAGCCGGTCGATGGCGCGCACGGTCGTGCCGCCGGCGAGATCGAACTTGCGCCATTGGGTGTGGATCGAGCCGTCGAGCCTGTAATTGGTCTGCGCTTCGTAAGTCGAGCCGTCTGAGCGGACCGCGCGAACGGTCTCGGCGTTGAGATACGCGCGCGATAAGTTCGGACCGGTGACGTAAGCGCGATAAGTGATCCGATACGGCGCGGCGTGCTGAGCGCAGAGCGGAATGGCCGCGGCCACGAACAAGAGCCCACGAAGACGCATGGGCGTTGCTCCTCTGTCCGTCAGGATAACTTCCTTCGCGCGAAGGGAACCGCGTACGCCGCCGGAGGATTGTGCGACGTGGCGCCCGCGGCCTTGCGATAATACTCCATCGCCTGCGCCTTGTCGCCGAGCTTCTCATACGTTTGCCCGATCAGGCACTGGATGAACGGGTCGCGCTGGTTGGCCTTTTGCAACTGCTCGAGTGCGCCTTTGTAGTCACCCGTATAAAAATCGACGTAGCCCACCAGATACGGGAAGAACATCTGCTGCTGCGGGTTTGTGCCTTTGTCGAGAATCGCCTTGGCGGAGGCGACGTGGCGCCGCGCTTCGGCCGCATTCCCGCGCCGCGCGGCCAAGCGCGCCTGTGCGTGCTCCCAGCGGAACTCCCATAAATCCCGCCTCTCCGCGCTGATGTCCGGCTCCTGCAAACCCACGTCGTGGCCGGTCTTGTACCACTTACTCGCCGTATCTAAGTCGCCCGAGTCGATGCACACGCGCGCCGCCTCATCGGCGATCTCGCCCTGCTGATAGTAATTCTTCTGCGCGGCGTAAATATCGAAAACGCGCCGCTCGTATTCGACCGTTTTGGCGCAGTTGGCTTCAAACGCGTAAGACATCGCCATGGACCGGTTCGCTTGCGCCTTCTGCTCCGGCGTTTCTGCCGCGGCGATGGCTTTGGCGAAATACGCGCGCGCCTCGGTTCCCTTCCCCATCAGGTCGAGCACGCTGCCGGCCGCGATATTGGCGGGGATCGAGTTGGGCGAGCCTTTGAGCGTCTCGCGGTAGAGAGCGAGCGCGTCTTCGAGCTTTCCTTCCCGCATCAGGCGCTGGCCCTGGCGGACAAACTCGGGGGCGGCCGGGCCTTGGGGTTGGGCAAACGCGGGAACAAGAGCGGTGAGCGTAACCGCGACGGCGAGCGTGGCCTTCATGGAGCCATGTTAACGCCGCACACTCCTGACAGGACGCTGTCAGGAGCCCTCCGGCAAACTAAAGCCCATGAACAAACCCCTTAGCTGGTTCGAAATTCCCGCCTTGGATCTCTCGCGGGCCAAGGCTTTCTACGAACGGATCCTCGGCGTCACGCTCCAGGAGCGCGTCATGCTCGACACGCCCCTGGCGGTTTTCCCCTTCGACCGCGCGACGGCGACCGGAGGATCGTTGATCCAGGGCGATGGGTTCCAACCCTCGCGCAACGGCGCCGTGGTTTACTTAAACGCCGGCGCTTCGCTTGATGCCGTGCTCGATCGCGTGGCCGCGGCCGGCGGCGAGATCGTCCTGCCCAAAACGGCGCTGCCGGAAAACATCGGCTACATCGCGCACATCGCCGACACCGAGGGCAACCGGATCGGCTTGCACTCCACCGGCGCATAATGAACTGGAATGCGCCGGGCGGACCGTCTGTTTCAGATCGTGCAGCGACTCCGCGCGCGGCGGCTCACCACCGCCGCGCAGCTTGCCACCTCTCTCGGCGTCTCCGAGCGCACCATCTACCGCGATGTCCGCGATCTGTCGCTGTCCGGCGTGCCGGTGCGCGGCGAAGCCGGTGTCGGCTACTCGCTCGACCGTTCGTTTGACCTGACCGCTTTGATGTTTACGCCCGAGGAAGTCGAAGCGGTGGTGGTCGGCTTGCGCCTCGTGCGGGCCTACGGCGGACCGAAGCTAGCGGCCGCGGCCGCGCCGGCGGTCGACAAGATCGTCCTCGCGCTGCCCAAAGACCGCCGCGAGGAAGTGGAACGGCCGCGGATGTACGCGCCAACGCGAAATGCCCAACGCGCCGTGGAAGGCGTGATCGAGACGATGCGCGCGGCGATTGAAAACCACGCGGTCGTCGAGATGAGCTACAGCGACGGCGGGGGCGCATCGACCCAGCGCCGGGTGCGCCCGCTGGGCCTGCACTTCTGGGGCTCGGCCTGGACGCTAGCCGCCTGGTGCGAACTGCGACGGGACTTCCGCTCGTTCCGCCTGGACCGCATCGGCACCTACGCAGTCACCGGCGACACCTTCCGGGACGAGCCGGGCAAGACGCTCGACGATTACCTGCGCAAAATCGGCGCGAAGTGAGCGGCGGGCGCTCGCTTATTTCGTCTGCTTGTGTACGAACTCCGGATCCAGCGCATTCGCCAGATCCAGAAAATGCTGCGCGCCGGCGGCGTCGCCGGTATGTTCGAGAGCGATGCTCAGGTTATAGGCGAGCACGGCTGCGAGCGGATCCACATTCAGCCCCTGGCGATACACTTCGATCGCTTCCGCCGCCTGCCCCGCAGTAAACAGGGAACCGCCAAGGTTTTCGTACGCCACCGTGAGGTCGGGGTCCAGATCGATGGCTTTCCGGTAGGCCGCGAGTTCCTCCTTGCCAAGCCCGGCCGCGCCCAACGCAATGCCCAGGTTGTATTCGGCGGCCGCGTCCTGCGGATACAGTTGCGCGGCGAGGCGGAGAATGCCCACCGCGCGGGCGACGTCGCCCATTTCTCCGTTGATGCTCCCAAATGCGATAAGGGCCCGCCGCGACTGTGGATAAACGCGCAGGGCGGCTTCGTAGCGCTGGGCCGCTTCCTTCAGGTCGCCGCGCGTGTGGTAGTCGTCGCCGGCAAACGTCAGCCGCGTGGCCTGTTCGCGGAAGTCCCGCGGAAGACGTTGCAGGATGATGAAACGGTCCGGACGCGTGGAAACCACCGGGCTTACCTCACCGTAGCCAAGCGCGGCAGCGGCCTGAGCCAGTGCCGGGTCCATCTGGTCCAGCCGCGTTTCACCGAGAAATCCGCCGCCGGGCGCTGTCTGGTCCACGGAATACTGCCGGGCCACATCGAAAAACGCGTCGCCGGAAGCAAGGCGGCTGGCCGC
This sequence comes from Acidobacteriota bacterium, assembly GCA_021813825.1. Taxonomy (GTDB): domain Bacteria; phylum Acidobacteriota; class Terriglobia; order Bryobacterales; family Bryobacteraceae; genus JAJYKC01. Next base: position 9,185 of record JAKAJI010000011.1, read on the forward strand.
TTCGTCCGCTTTCGCCCGATCGTTTGTCACGATGATGCGCAGGAACAGGCGGCGCGGGCGAATCTGCGAGCCGGAGGCCTTGGCGGACTTGGCCGCGGCCGCGCTCTGCTCGGTGTGCACGCGAATCCAATGGTCCGTCACGTGGTACGGCCCCATGACAACCTTCGGCATGTGGCATCCGATGCAGCCCTGTTTCGCGTTCACCGGACAGATCGCGGCATGAGGCTTCGCCTGCTCGGAATGGCAGTTCAGGCACGCGTTCACGTACGGGCGCGGGTCGCTGGTCACGCTCTTGTGCGGATCGTGACAACTCACGCAGGTGATCCCCTCGCCGCTCTGAATGAAGCAGTCGGCGTGGCGCAGCGCGTTCACCTGGTTGGAAATCAACAGATCGTCCGGCACGGGGTCGTATTGATCGGAGAACCCGCTGTGGCAAGGCGCGCATACGGCGAGGCTGCGTTCCGGCGAGAGGCGTTTCAGGTTCACCATCCCTTCTCCAGGGCGGCCCTTCGCGACCGCCTGCAGGTGGGCGGATCCCGGCCCGTGGCAGCTTTCGCAGTGGACTCCGCCTTCGGCCCCGGCGCCGAGCGTGTTCGGCAAGCCGTGGCAGGTCAGGCATTTCGTTTCAAACGTCGGGCTCAACACGCGGCCCAGAGCGGTTTCAAGCGATTTCGGGGCGCCGGCCGGAAACCCGGGCGAGACGGCGAGGCCGTGCGCGAGGGACGAGTGCATGTACCGCGTCTCGATGAGCGTGGGCCGAACCAGCGGGATCTCGTGTACCTGGCTCAGGCGGGCGAAGAAGCTCAGCCCATGCCGCTTTCCTCCCGTGATTCCTTCCACGGGCGCCTCGATCTGGCCACCGCCCGGCACTGGGGCGCTATAGACAAATTGCTTTCCCTGGCGGCGAATCTCCCAAGTGAGTCCGGAGTCCGACGCTTTCTCGTCATCGTTGGCGGGGAGCAGCGAGGTCACCGCGCCCTGCCAGGTGAGGGCCATCGCCGTTGAAGTCTGCGTCGCGGCGATGTCCTTGTGGCAGCCCGCGCAGACCTGCGCGCCCACGTATTTCGCCCCATTTGGCGAGGCGGCGGAACAAAGCGCGGCGAGGCACAGCGGCAAGGCGAAACGGAACCGCATGGGACGAGCCCCCTTCAGGCTTCGTTTATTGTATCGGGAGGCGGCAAACACGGCTGCATCAAACCGGCGCTGTGCCTTCCTTGATCACTACCACCTGGTCCGCCTTCACGCTGCTGAGGCGGTCGACGGCGCCGCTGGGCCAGTGCACTTCGATGTCGGCCGCCGTCGCCTTGCCGAGCCCGAAATGCACGCGCAGGTCGCTTTGCGAGACGTAGCTTGAGCCGCTGCGCACTTCGTCCAACTGCCGGTGCGGCGCGCCGTCCGCGCCCGCCGAGGTGCAATAGATCTTTGCCCCGATGCCGGAGCGGTTCGACTTCACGCCGATGGTCTTCACCCGGATCCAGTGGTTGTTCAGCTTCGAGTCGCACCGCAGCAGTTGTGGCACGTCGTTGACGCAGTTGACCAGCACGTCGAGCGAACCGTCGTTGTTGAAGTCGCCGATGGCGCAGCCGCGGCCGGGCACGCGCTCGAGGATGCCGGGACCGCCGTCGAGCGAGACGTCGGCGAAGCGGCCGTTGCCGAGGTTGTGGTAGAGGACCTTGCGCTCACGGTAGCCGCTTTCGATGCTGGTGTCGGCGACTTCGGGATAAACATGGCCGTTGTTGACCAGAATGTCCGGCCAGCCGTCGTTGTCGAAGTCGAGGAAGCTGACGCCCCAGCCGAGAAAGCGCGTGTTGCGTCCCAGGCCCGCCTGAAACGTGCGGTCCTCGAAGAACAGCTTGCCCTGGTTGTGATAGAGGCTCGACGTGTCGCCGGCGAAGTTGGTTTTGACGATATCGATCCGGCCGTCGCAGTCGTAGTCGGCGGCCGAGACACCCATGCCCGCCTGCGGCTTGCCGTCGGGGGAATACGCGACACCGCTCTCGATGCCGACGTCGGTGAACGTGCCGTCGTGGTTGTTGCGATAGAGGACGGAAGACGTCGAATCGTCGGCCACGTAGATGTCGGGCCAGCCGTCATTATCGAAATCCGATACCAAGACGCCAAGGCCGTAGGTGCCCTGCGTGTTCGTGATGCCGGCCTTCCCGCTCACGTCGGTGAAGGTGCCGTCGCCATTGTTGTGGAACAGGATGTTCCGCCCGCCCTTCAGACCCGGCGGGCCGCAGGCCACGAGCAACCCTTTATAGAGACAGGGGCCGGACTCCGGCAGCGGCGCCGTTTTCGGATCGAACTCAATGTAGTTGGCGACAAACAGGTCGAGGTTGCCGTCGCGGTCGTAATCGAGGAAGGCGCAGCCGGTGTTATATCGCGCCTGGCCGTTGCCGGGGTTCGTGGTGACGCCGGCCCGCGCGGCGATGTCGGTAAAGTGGCCCTTGCCGTCGTTGTGCCAGAGGGAGCAGTCGCCCCAGTAGGTGCAGAAAAGCTCCTCCAGTCCGTCATTGTCGAAGTCCCCGGCGCAGACACCCTGGCCCCAGCCGGTGCGCCCGATGCCGGCCTTCACGGTGATGTCGGTGAACGTGCCGTCGCGGTTGTTCTTGTACAGGCGGCTCACCGGGGCCTGGCCCGGCGGCCAGTTGGTTTCGAAGCGCGTGCCGTTGACCAGGAAGATGTCGAGCCAGCCGTCGTTGTCGTAGTCGAAGAAAGCGGCGCCGCAGCCGGTGGTTTCAAGCAGAAACTTGTTGCGGTTCTCGCTGCCGAAGATGGTCTTGGCGCGGAGGCCGGCTTCGCGGGCGACGTTGACGAATTGCACGCCAAGGCCTTGGCCGGCGATCAACTGATCGAAGGAGAACACCGGCACGGAGGCGCAGAGAGAGCGGATGAAGCCGCGGCGGGACTGTCTCCTCACGCGGACCTCATTGCGGCAGCGTCTTCAGCCGGTCGAGCACGGTTTTGGCTTCGTCCTGCTTGCCTTCGCCGGCCAGCGTCCGGCCGAGCAGATAGGTGGCCGCGTAATTTCGAGGATCGAGCGTCAGGGCGCGGCGCAGAATGCCCTCGGCGTTCGAATAGTTGTGAGTGTTGAAGTAACACTTTCCCAAGAGAATGTAGGGGCCGCTGTAGTCCGGATTCAGCCAGATGGCCCGCTGGAGATTCGGAATCGCCTGCTCCCAGTTATGCTGGCGCGAGTAAGCGTCGCCGAGGCGGTACCAGGCCATGGCGGAGTCGGGTGAGATGGCGAGTTCTTTGTTCAGTTCGGCAATGCCCAAGTCGATCTGGCCGTGGCCGATCAGAATCTCAGCGTTGACGAAGTGGGCTTGCGGGAGTTTTGGATCAAGCGCGATGGCCTGCTTCAATTCCGCCAAGGCCTCGTCGTAGTAATCCTTCTTGAGCATCATTTGCGCAGCCAGCAGGTGCGCCGGAGCCGTGCCGGGCTGCAAGTTGAACAGGCGCGCGAAGGCGGCCTGCGAATCCTGCTGCCGGTGGGCTTGCAGGTAGGCGTATCCGAGCATGTAGTACGCCTCGTTGCTCGCCCCGGCCTTTTCAAGCCACGGAATCGCCTCGGGGGCTTTGGCCAGCATGAAATAGCTTTGTCCGATGAGCAGTGTCGATTCGCGGTATTCCGGCGACCCGGGCTTTTCGCTGGCCGCCGCGATCTGAAGCGCGGTGATGGCGTCGGAGTATTTCTGCTGGTGGTACAACTCGACACCCTGCTGATGCGGCGTGGGCGCCGCGGCGGTTGCCGGAGGCGCGGCCAGCAGAAGGCCCATGATCCAGACAGGCATCATGCAGTCCATTATGACAAGGCCTGAAAAACAAACCGCTCCCGGCGCGGCCGCGGTCCGGAGTGGGTACCGGACCGCAACCGGCGGGAGCGAAGAGAACAACTTGGGTACAGGCCGCCCGGCTAGAAGTTAACCGTGCCGGAAAGCTGCAGGCGCCGCATGTTGTTGCCAGCGAACGCCAGGCCGGTGATCTGGCCGGCCGTGGGACTTTGAATGTCCGTGTTCGGCCCACCGAGGTTCGTGTGGTTGAAGATATTGGTCGCATCCGCGCGCAACACGAAGTTGATCTTCTCGGTGATCGGGAACGTCTTAAACAGCGACATGTCCTCCTGGATGAAGTGCGGTCCAAACAGGGTGTTGATCGGGTAGTTCCCGAAGGTATTCGCCGCCGGTAACAGGAAGGCGCTCCCGACACCGCCGACGAACCACTGGTTGCGGTTGCCCTGGGCGCCGGCGAACGGATTGCCGCTTCCTAAGTCAGGCCGGTTATTCGGCCCGGCGTTCGGCTGGCCGGGATAGGATTCGAGCGTTGGCGAGAAGGGCTGACCACTGTAGTATGTGGTGATACTGCTGACGGTCCATCCGCCAATCGCGTAATCCTCCCACCGATTGATGTTGGCGAGAAACCGCTGGCCCTTGCCGACCGGGACATTGTAGGTCTGCGCCAGGGTCAACTGGTTCCTCGGCAGCAGGTCGCCGTAGCCGTAGCCGGCGGAGCGGTCGTACATGAAGTAGTAGTTGGGGTCATACGGCCCCCAGCCGGCGCCCCACTGACGCTGGTAAGTGTAGCTGCCGTTCAGCGTCCAGCCCTGCAGGGCGTCGACCTTGAACATCATCTGCAGCGAATTGTACGAGTCGTTGGAGCAGTTGCAGTAATACGACAGGTCCTGGGTCCAGCCGTATTGTGCGTAGTAAGGCCGGCTGAGGTTGGTGTTCGTCTCGCCGGGAACGTAGATCGGCTCGTTCGGGTTAATGCTCTGGCCGGTTCCGAGGAAGTTGTGCCGCGAGGAGTTGCCGACATACGATACGGTCACGGCAATCTTGTTGGTCAACTGGCGCTGGAGTGAGGCGTTGTAGAGGTACGTCTGCGGCAACGTCATGACCTCGGGCCGGAACTTCGGGTTGATGCCGTTGGGCAACGGGAACGTGCCGTTGGCACTGACGGTGATCGGTGGCAGTGTGGTCGGCCCCTGCGCCAGCGAGAACACGGACGCGAACGGGTTAGACGGGTTCATGTTCTGGTTCGCCAACACGGGCGGGTTCTGCGTAACGTTGTGGCCGAAGGTCGAACCGAACGTGCCCAGGTCATAGGCCCAGCCGTAACCGGCGCGGACGACGGTCTTCTTGTCAAGCTGATAGGCTAAGCCCACGCGAGGCGCGAAGTCGTGCCACATGGCGTTCTGGATGCCATAGTTGGGAACGCCGCCGACGCCGAACACGTACATCAGGCCGTTGCTCAAGTTAAGCGTGGCGCCGTTGCCGGCCGCGTTGACCGTTTCCGGCAACACGATGTCCCAGCGCAGGCCGTAGTTCAGCGTGAGCTTCGGCGTCGGGTGCCATTCATCCTGCGCGTAGAAGAACATGCGCTTCTGGTTTTCCTGCGCGTTGGTGGACGTGCTGACGAAACGGTTGAAGTTGGTGACGTCGCCGAGCAGGAAGGAGGCCAGGCCAAGGCCGGGGTTGATCTCAGCGCCAGCCGCCGAAGCCAGACCCGTTGGGCCGCCGTTGAAGGTCAGCTCACCAGCGCGGTGCGAGTCGCTGGGCACGCGCAGGTTGTTCGCAAAGCGGATGTCTGCGCCGACCTTGAAGTTGTGATTGCCGCGGACGATGCTCAGGTTGTCCACGAACTGGCTCTGATATTCGGTTTGCGTCAGCGGGCAGTTGCACTGGTTGACGCCAAGCGCGTAACCGAGGTTGGTGGAGGCGGTCGGGTTGTTGATGAAGAAGGCGGGCATGCCCGACGTGTACGTCTTGTCCAGGTTCAGGCCCGGGATGCCGGCCTGTTCGGCAGGCTGCGTGCCATAGCCGTTCGGCACGTCGAACACGTGATAGCGCATCCAGCCATAACGGAACTCGTTCACCAGCGTCGGGCTGATCGTGTCGGTCCAGCCGAGCGCCAGGCTCTGGTTCAGCGCTTCCGAATTACCGGCGTAGTTGACGAACGCCGGGCCGCCGGCCTCGAGGCCGAAGGCGCCAGGCGCCTGCTCGGTGAATCCGGCATAGCTGTAACGGCCGAAGACCGCGTTGTTGGGATTGATGTAATAATCCCACCGCGTATCCCAGGCATTGCCGGTGATCGCCGTCGCGCCGGAGTTCACGTAGTTGTTCTTGTAATCCGTCCCGAACGCGGTCGTGTTCGGTAGCGGAAGATACTGCAGGATCGCCTGTGCCTGCGGGCTCAGCCGGCTGGTCGGGATGACGTTGCCCGGGAAAGGCTGGCGGCCTGCGCCGGTGGTTGGGTCGCCGGTCGCCGGATCGAAGATCTGGTAGTTCGGGCTGGCGGCGAGCCAGTCGCTCAGGTTGCCGGCGCGTTCGGCCGCGGTCGGCACGGTGGTCAGCACCGAGCCGCCCTGCGCCTGGCGGTTCAACTGCGTGTCGGCGAAGAAGAAGAGTTTATCCTTGATCACGCGGCCACCGATGGCTCCGCCGAACTGATTCTGGCGGTACGTCGGGGCGCCGTTGGGCTGGCTGAACGGGTCGCGGCCGAAGGTGGCAAAGCCGGGGGTGTTCAATTGAAGATATTCGAACGCGTCCCCATGGAAGTCGTTCGAGCCGGACTTGGTCGAATAAGCCGCCAGGCCGCCGCCGATGTATTCGTACTCAGCGCTGAAGTCCTGGTTGGCCTGCTTGACTTCCGACACCGCATCCATGTTCGGATTGATGACGATGATGCCGAGGATCGGGTCCTGGTTCGTCGTACCGTCAAGTTCGTAACCGGTGGAGGAGAACAGCATGCCGTTCACCACCATCTGCACGCTGCCCTGCGGGTTCTCGTCGGAGGCGTGCTGCCAGCCGAGTTTCGCCGTGCCGGGATTCAGCAGCAGGTCCGACTGGAGGTTGCGGCCGATGTTCGGCAGATCGTTCACTTCCTTGCCCGTGAAAACCTGCTGGACGTCGGCGCGGTCGGCTTGCAACAGAGGCGCCGCGGCGGTGACTTCCACCTGGGTCGTGACGGCGCCTACCGTCAGCGTCGCGTCATACCGCGCTTCTTCGTCGACGCGGACCGGAATCGGGCTCGATACAACCGTCTGGAACCCGGCGGCCTCGATGGTGACCACGTACCGGTCGGGAATCAACTGGCCTTTGAGGTAGTTGCCCGACGTGTCCGTGGTGACCACAAACTTCACGCCCTTGGCCGGATCCGAAATGGTGACCTTGGCTCCGCTCACGGCCGCACCCGTCGAGTCGGTGACGTTGCCGGTGATGGTGCCGAAAACTTGCTGAGCTTGGGCCGTCTCCCGCAGGCCCAAAAACCCTAAACCTACGCATAAGGCGAACAATGCCGCTTTGCGTCCCCAATACATTTGGCTCTTCTCCTTTGTTCCAACTGGGAACAAGTTATTCTCCTAACCTCTATCTGAATGGACCAGAATTTAAACGGCCTATCTCCCGAACCACCGGGAGCGTTTCACCAAACCGCTGTTTCGGCCAAAAAACTCGAAACCCCTTGACCTTGTAGATCATGAACCTACTTCTAGTCGCGGACAAGTTTAAGTAGGTCTGTTACAGTTAACAGATTTATACTACTGATACTAGTGGATTTCGATTAGCTGTTACGGCGGGGGGATGGTGCCGTTACAAGCGGATCGTCTCTATGGTTTTTGGGATCCACTCGCCAGCAGTGCTGCCTGGCGGGCATCGAGCGCTGCCTTGGCACGGGAGCCTTCGGCGAAGGCGGCGCGGCTTCCGGCTGTATCGCCCAGCATTAGCAGGGTTTGGCCGAGCGTGTTGTAAGGGCCGACGTCATCCGGGCGGAGGCGGATGGCTTCCTGGAGCGGTTGGATCGCGTCCTTCAGCGAACCTCTTTGTTTCAAAGCGGTTCCGAGGATAAACCACGCCTCGCCATAGTCGGGCCGCAGGGCCACGGCCGAACGCATCTCGGAGATCGCCTGGTCGAAGTCGCCGGACTGCCACCATAGGATTCCCAGGGTGTAGTGGGCCTCGGCCATCGAGGGGTCAAGCTGGATGGCGCGGTCAAACTCAATCCGGGCATCGTCGAGTTCGTCCTGATTTTTCAGCGCCAGGCCGAGATTGTAGTGGGCCACGGCCTGATCCGGGTGGCGCTTGATGACAAGCCGGAATTGCGCCTCGGCGTCCTTCATGTCGCCTTTTAGCATGTATGCGGAGCCGATGTTGAGCGCCGCGTCGAGGTTGTTCGGGTCTTTCTGGAGCACCCGCTCGAGTTCCTGGATGGCCTTGTCGGCGGCGCGCGTTTGGACGAGCAGAAGACCGTAGCTGTTGCGCGTGGTGAGGTTGCCGGGGTCGAGTTGGGCAGCGCGTCCGTAGGCTTCGACGGCGGAGGCGTAGTCATTGGCGCCCTGGTAGGCGGCGGCCAGGCGGTTCCAGACGTCGGGGTTCTGCGGCTGGAGTTCGGCGGCGGCCTTTAGTTCCTTGGCGGCATCCGGGAACTGTCCCGCGGCGTAGTAGGCGTTACCGAGGAAGTACCGATATAAATAGGACTTCGGCTCGATGGCGGCGGCCTGCTTCATTTCATCCACACACTCGGCGTTGTGCTGCGCCAGGCAGTAGGCAACACCCAGGTGATAATGGGCCAGCGCGTAGTTTGGGTTGAGCGTGATGGCCTTGCGGAATTCTTCGATGGCTTCGTTATTTCGCTGCAGGACGGCCAGAAGAAATCCTGCCTGGTCATGCAGTTCCGCAGACTGGGGGACCAAGGTTTCGGCTTGTTGGATATCGGCCAGCGCTCCGGCCGCATCGCCTTTCCCCATCTTCGCCTGGGCATCGGCCACGAGCGCGTCGAGCGTCGGAGTCTGCGCCTGTTGAGCGAACGCCGGACTGGCCGGACCCGCTGCCAGCAGCACCGTGGCGATGCCGTGAGCCAGCCGGGCGATCAGCAACTTCGACACTTCAAGCTCCTTTCTGCCATTGTCACCCACCGCGTGACGCAATGCCACGGGGAACCCGGTTGCCTCAAAACTGTGGGATCGCGGACAGAAACGGTCCGGTTACAATACCAAACTATTGCTATTGCAAAAGCTTACCAAGCCTGTTACTCTCTGTCCGATGGCTGTTACTGGGGCAGCCCGGGATCCGCGCGATGCTGCGTTAAACCAAGTAGAACGCATTGTGCACAGTCCCGTCCTGCATAGTTCGGAGTCACTCTGCAAGCTACTGCGTTACCTGGTACAGAAAACCCTGGAACAACCCGGCGTCGCGCTCAAGGAGTATCAGATCGCCACGGAGGTCTTCGGCCGCTCGGAGAGTTTTGATCCGCGGCTGGACTCGACGGTTCGCGTGCAGACCGGGCGTCTTCGATCGAAGCTGGCAGAGTTTTATGCCGCCGAGGGCGCGGGCGACGAAGTCATCATTGAGATCCCGAAGGGTTCTTATCTCGTCACAGTGACCTACCGGGAGGCGCCGGAGCGGCAGGAGGAACCCGCGGCAAAGCCCGAAGTGGTCACCGCGACCGCCGCGGCGGTACGGCCGGCCTCGTCGGAGGCATGGTGGCGGAACGTCGCGTTCGTGCTGGTTGGCGTGTTGAGCCTGACTCTCGGCGCGCTCGCTTATGTGGTTCTCCGCAGCGAATCAGCCGCCCCACGACCGGGGGTTGGCAGTTTACCGGCGCCGCTGCGCGCCTTCTGGTCGCCGTATTTGCAACATTCCGAGGACCCTCTGGTCGTGTTCAGCAACGCGGCCTTCGTCGGACGGCCTGAAACCGGCCTGCGGTATTTGAACCCGGCGACCGATTCGCTGGTCAAGGCCCAGGACCACTACACCGGCGTCGGCGAGGTTCTGGCGATACATGAACTCGATCGCGTGTTCTTCACCTTGGCGCGGCCGCTGCAGGTGAAACGCGGCCAACTGCTTTCGCTCGACGACCTAAAGAATAATGATGTGATCTTCGTCGGCTCGCCCTCGGAGAACCTGGTATTGACCGAGATTCCCAGCACTACGGATTTCGTCTTCGGCCGCGCGCCATCCGGGCCGCGCAAGGGCGACTTGGCGATTTTCAATACCCGGCCGCAACCGGGGGAACAGGAGTCTTATTTCGCGCCCGCCGAACCGCCGATCACGGACGACTACGCGGTCATCGCGCTCCGTAACGGGCTCAACGCTTCCCGCTGGGAATTGATCCTGGCCGGGACGACAACTCTTGGCACGCAGGCGGCCGTGGAATACGTGACTCATGAGCGCAGCATCGAGACGCTCGAATCCCGGATCGCTCACTGGCAGCCCGGCGCCCTGTTCGAGGCGCTGCTGCACGTGACCATCACGCGCGGCGTACCGGTCCGCTCGGACCTGCTGGCTGTTCGCAGCGGTCCCTAACCGTTTACTCGGTCTGCGGCGGACTCGGCGGCGGGCCGGGCTTCAGCGGGCGCGGCGGATGCGGTTGTATCGGCGGTTCGGCGGCGGCCTCTTCCGGGCTGGCCTTACGAATCGTGATCGCTCCGCGGTTGGTGGCCAGCCGCATCGACGGTCCCGCGCCGGCCAAGCCTTGAATCGTCGCGCCGTCACCCAATTCGCTCGTCTTCAGCGGCGGCCCGTACTCGTCGTGCACTTCGCCGTGGTCGGTCTGCGCCTTCAGGTCGAACTTACCCGGCGAGGGCAGGCTCAGTTCGATATCGCCGCTTCGCGACCGGACGTCCATCCGCGGCAGCGTGCCGCTCACCGACGGACGCAGGTCGATGTCTCCGGTGTCGAGCGAGAGATCGAGCGAATCGCTGAACCGGCTGATCTGCACGTCGCTCGAATGAGCGCTAACGACGATCGGTCCCTTCACCTGTGTCAGGCTCAGGTCTCCCGGCGAAATCTGCACTTCGCCCGGCACGGCCGCGAGCTTGAGTTCCGTACGCATGCCGTCAAACCGGAGGGCCTGCGCCAGGCGGCGGAATTGCAACTGGCCGGTGTAGGATCCTTCGAGCGTCACCGGGCCCGAGATGTTCTCCAACTCCACGTCCTGGCCCCGCCCGCGCAGGTCCACCGAGCCTTTCACGTTCACGGCCCGCACAATGTCGCTGCGGCGCAGGTCGACATGCACGTTGCCGCCGATATCCTGCAACCGCACGCCGGCGTTGTCGCTGTCCACATCCACGGCGCCGTCGATGGCGCGAACGTCGAAGTCGCCGAAACGGCCGTGGCAGGAAACGCTCGCCCCGCGCGGCACGGTAATGTCGAGGTCGCTGGTGACGCGGGTGCGGTCCGGCGCCTTGTCCTGGTTGAGGCGGACGATCAGTTCGTTGTCGCCGCCCGGAACGATCTCGACCGGGGTCGCCTTGTCCGCCGCGTCGGCGTCATGGCGCTGCATGGCGCGCACGGTCTTGCGGCCCGCCACCTGAATCCGGTCCACGTTGTCGGCGCCGGTAATCCGGGCGTTACCGGTGAAATTTTCGATCACGATGTGCGGCGTCTTGGCGCACTGCTTTTCAACCGGCGCCAGCGGGTAATCGAAGGGCTCGCCGAAATCCATCATGATGCCGTGCAGCGCCCCGCCGTTGGCGAACCACATCCGGTGCTGGCGGAACGTCCACATGCTCGCGCCGACGATGAACAGCACCGTCACCAGCGCCCACTCGCCGCCGCTCACGCCGCTGCGCGGCATCGGGCGCGACCGCGCAAACAGATACCCGATCTCGACCACCCGCAACCCGCCCCAGGCGATCAGCAGGAACGGCCAGTACGTCACCAGCGTGTCGAACACGGGCAGGTACGGCCATACATTGTGCAGCAGAAACGCCGCACCTAACGCGATCAGCAGCAGCGGAGCAACCAGCGAACCGCGTCTCATAAGGGACCTCCAGGAACCGGGGGCGGCGCGGCCGTGCGGCGCGTGCCGATTTCAAACAGTTTCATTACGCCGTATACGATGATCAGCACCGGCCAGGTCTGCGCAAAGCTGAACCGGCCGAAGTGGTCGAGCGCGGCCAGCGCCCCGACGGTGATGAGCAGGATGGGACCTCGCAGCGCGCGAGCCAGGTCCGAGATTCTAGTGTTCACGGGACAACTCCGAAGAGGACGGCGGCTGGACCGGCGGCGGGCCGCTTACCCGCTCATAGAGCATGTAGGCGCCGAGGCCGATCAAGCCAATCGGCCAGTACCGGACGATCTGGCTGAAATGGATGATGTCCAGGTTGTTGAGCAGGAACAGGCCACCGAGGGCGATCAGCACGATAGGCCCCATCGGGAGGCCGCGGCGTTGCGGATGCAGCGGAACAAGGGAGGAAAACTCATCAAGCGCCAACCCCGCCTGCCGCCGCCGCGCCGTGTGGTAGGCCTCAAACGCCATGTAGAACACCCACACGCCGATCAACATGCCGAACACCGGCTCGAAGCCGCCCGCGCTGTCCGAGCTCACGATACTGATAAGCACCCCGAGCACGATGACATGCACGAGCCCCTTGACGTACTGCCCGTTGTAAATCGCGCCCACGCCCGGAATCAATCCGAGCAGGAACGCCAGGCCGGGCGAGGCGCTCCCATCGGGCGCCACATGCCGGGGCCCGGCATCGGGAGTGGTGTAGGGCGACGTGTACGGCGATTCCGCCGAGGAGGCCGCCGTCGAGGAGGCGTGAGCCGGGCAGAAGACCGCCCCGCCCTCCACTCGCTTGCATTGCTCGCAGACCGCGGCGCCGCACGTGCGGCAGTAAGCCACGGCAACGGTATCCGTATGAATGGCACAGTTCATTTTCCATCCCTCCCCTTGGGCGCGGCGTCAGGCTTCCGGGCCGGCGCCCGAGCCGCCGCGTCGCTTTGTTCGGCCCACTCGCCGAGCCGTGATTGAATCTCGAGAACCACCCGCAAATTTTCGTAGTATTTCCGGGCCCGGTCCCACGTGCGGTGCGCCCGCGTATCGAGCGACGCCCAGATCTTCACCGGATCCAGGTCCGCCGGCTTCAACTGCCGCGGCTCGATCCCCGCGAATTTGAAAATCATCGAGAACGACAAAATCGTCATCGCCATGCCCATCGCATAGCGAGGATTCAGCACCGGCGCCATCCAACCCGAGCGCAGCCGCCGCCAGATGCCGGTTCGCCGCGCCAGGTCCCGGCCGGGCATCTCGTGCAGAATCCGCGTCAGAAGCTCCGGAGGCGGCGTGGCTTGCTCGGCCCGGCCGATCAGCGCCACCGCCCCGCGGATGTCGTCGTACATCGCCTGGCAGGTTTCGCAGCCGGCCAGATGCGCCTCAAGCGTCCCGCGCTCAGCCGCTTCCAGCGTGCCGTCCAGATAATCGCAGAGCAGGATTTCTACTTCAGCGCAGGTCATAGCCGCACCCCCTGCCGCTTCAAAATCCGGGCCAGTTCCGTCCGTCCCCGGTTCAGGCGCGATTTCACCGTGCCTTCCGGCACCTGCAAAACCTGCGCAATCTCCCGGTAATCCAATTCCTCGATGTCGCGCAGGATCACGGTCTCGCGCAACTCCGGCGAGAGCTTCGCTAACGCCGCGCCCAACACTTCACTCGCCTCGCGCCCCGCCAGCAGCCCCTCGGTCCGGCTGATCGCGGCGCCTTTTTCTTCGAGATGCGGTATCTGATCTTCGATCGAGTCCGTCATCCGTTCATTCCGCGTGCGCCGGTAGTGATCAATCAGAAGATTCCTGGTGAGCCGTCCCAACCACACCGCGAACGACCCCTCGCCGGCGCGAAAACTCGACAGGTTCCGAAACACCCGCAAGAACACTTCCTGCGTCAGGTCCTGCGCTTCGGCGTCTTTCCCCGTGAATCGGTAGCAGATCGAATACACTCGCCGCGCATGAGTTCCGACCAGGCTCTCCCACGCGGCGTCTTCCCCATCGAGGCACCGCGCTACAAGTTGGGCATCAGCATCCAAGCGCTCCCCCATCCCCGTGTTCGGGCGGCCGTGCGCGGCCGGGGCCCAGGTCCAGGTCGCCCGCTCCGCCGTGATTGCTGTTGCCGTTCCCATCCGGATCCGCCTTCGAACCACTTCCCATCGACCGAAGACACCACCAGCGCCCGGAACCCCCAGGCAACCCGTCGCGTCCGCCGGAGTTAACCTCCGCTTTGTGCTTCCAATCGAGAAAACGCAGATTTATCATGGGAAGTTCGTTCCGGGCCGCGTTTTTTGTTAGTGTACAAGGAACTGTGCGTAACCGCGCGGCCGAGTTGGGAGCCCGGAGCGCTGGGTGCGCCAACTATACCCGCATAATGGGGCTGGAGGGCGGAATATCGCCGGATCGTCGAAAAAGCGGATCCTCATCGCCGTGGCCGTCCTGGCCGCGCTGATCGCCTTTGGCGCCATCCGGTATCGCGGCTCTCAATTCGCCTGGGACGTGTTCTGGCACGCCATGGCCGGGGTAAGCTGGATCTGGCTCGCCGTAGCCGTCGGATTTCTCTACGTCTCCTATTGGGCCCGAGCACTGCGCTGGCGCGCCATGCTCGCCCCGCTGCGCGCCAGCGCCTCTACCCGTTCTCTGACCGAAGCCACAATCATCGGCTTCACGGCCGTGGTCCTCCTCGGCCGCCCCGGCGAACTGGTTCGTCCCTATATCATTGCTAATAAAGAAAAAGTAAGCTTCTCCTCCCAGATGGCCGCCTGGCTCCTCGAACGGATCTTCGACCTCCTCATGGTGCTTGCCATCTTCGGCTTTGCCCTCGCCGTGGTTCCCGCTTCGAAACTTCATCTCGGCGCGGGACTGCGATTCGTCTTTCGCGCCGGAGGCTATCTCAGCGCCGGCATCGGTCTGCTCTGCCTGAGTCTGCTGTTCGGCCTCCGGCGGTTCTCCGGCGCCACCGCAGGGCGCCTGGAAGAGGCGCTCGGCTTCCTGCCTCCCGCCATCCAATCGAAGCTTCACTCCGTGACAAAGTCCTTCGCCGAAGGCATGGGCGCCACCCTCAGCACCGGCCTGCTCGGCGCCATCGCCGCCTACAGCGTCCTGGTCTGGAGCGTCATCCTCGCGGCTATGTACTCCATTTTTCGCGCCTTACCGGCAACCTCCGGCCTGTCGCTCCTCCAGACCGCGGTGTTTCTCGGCCTGGTCTCCTTCGGCGCCGCCGTCCAGATCCCCGGCATCGGCGGCGGGTTCCAGGTCGCCAGCGTCCTCGTGCTCACCGAGATCTTCGGATTCCGCCTGGAAACCGCCTCGGCCGTGGCGATCCTGCTGTGGGTGGTAGCCTATTTGCCAGTGGTGCCCGCCGGACTGCTCCTGGCCGCCAAGGAAGGCATTGGCTGGAGGATCACCCGTCAGATTGAGGAAGATGTAGTCGCATGATGTGCCCGTTCTGCGGACAAAAGACCGACCGCGTGATCGATTCCCGCGAAAGCAAAGAAGGCGACCTCATCCGCCGCCGCCGCCAGTGCTTGAGTTGCGAGCGCCGCTTCACCACCTACGAACGATCCGACGAAATCCCCTACATGGTCGTCAAAAAAGATGGGAGACGCGAGAAATTTGACCGGCAAAAGATCCTGAACGGTCTCCTGAAGGCCTGCGAAAAGCGCCCTGTCAGTATGGCGAAACTCGCCGAACTGGTCGATGAAGTAGAAAGCAGGCTCGCTGACACCGCGGATCGGGAGATGCCGACCACCGAGATCGGAGAAATCCTTATGGAGCGGCTGCGCGGCCTCGACAAGATCGCGTATGTGCGCTTCGCCTCGGTCTACCGCGACTTTCAGGACGTGGAGGCGCTTTTTGATGAACTGAAGCATCTTGTTCAACAGAAACGAGGGTGAGACTATCGCGGCGATGCTCTCCCCGGCTGGCCCCATGGGGGAATCCTGTAACCAAAGCCGGGCCGCGACATCTTGTAAATAGGGGCTTACCTTGGCGTAAGTTAGATGTTATACTGCAGGCAGCGTTCCGCGACAGACATCATACCGTTAACCTTTTCCAGGCGTGTGCTTGGGGTGTGTCGCGGCGTGACTCTTTGCGTGGATGGAATCGGGCTTTGCCCCTGCAATTGCAGGGGAAGGTGATCATTCAGTGGACCATTTCGAAGATCAATTTTTGACGGAGAATCCCAACTCGCTCGGTATTCCGTTCGATGAGGAGACGGGGTTTTTCCAGGCTGAGGAAATCGGCGAGGGCGAGGAACTCCCCGGGCAAACGCCCGCCGAGGAGTCGATCTACACCGATGACCCGGTACGCGTGTATCTGCGGGAAATGGGCGCCGTACCGCTCCTGACCCGGGAGGGCGAAGTCGATCTCGCGCGCCGCATGGAACGCGGCAAGTTGCGGATGCAAAAGGCCATCAGCCGCTCCGCCCTGGTCCAGAACCTGGTCGTCGAAATCGCCGAAAGCCTCAAGCGCGGCTCGGTGGAACTCGATCAGTACGCCGATCTCGGAGATGTCGAAGAAGGCAGCCCGGCCGACACCAAGCGCCAGGCCGAGGTCCGGCAGGACTTCGCCGAAGTCGCGGTCCAGCACAAGAAACTCCAGCAGTTGCAAGAGAAATTTGTGGCCACCGCGCTCGCCAACAAAAAGCTCCGGAAGAAGCTGAACGGCAAGCTGATGCGGGCCAAGGTCGAGGTTTCGCGCGCGATCCGCAAGGTGCCCTTCCTGGCCAACCAGTGGAAGCTATTCTCCAAGGAGATTGAACGCGCCGTCGAGGAGATCAACCACCTCGATCAGGAAGTCCGGAAGCTGGAAGAACGGGGCGGTAGCGCCGGCGCTGCGCGCATCCGCGAACTGCGCCGCGAAATTAAGAAACGCGAGAACATCGCGGGCGCGCCGCTGGCCGACTTGAAGCACAGTCTTGCCGTCATCCGCCACGGAGAAATCGAAGCCGAGAGGGCGAAGAAGGACCTGGTCGAGGCCAACCTCCGCCTGGTCGTGTCCGTGGCCAAGAAATACGTCAACCGTGGCCTCCACCTGCTGGACCTCATCCAGGAGGGCAACATCGGCCTGATGCGCGCCGCCGACAAGTTCGAATACCGGCGCGGCTACAAGTTTTCTACCTACGCCACCTGGTGGATCCGGCAGGCGATCACCCGCGCCATCGCGGACCAGTCCCGCACCATCCGCATCCCGGTGCACATGAACGAGAGCATGAACAAGTTCCTTCGCGCCACCCGCGAACTGGAAAAGGAACTGGGCCGCGCTCCGACGAACGACGAGATCGGCCGCCGCATGGACATCCCGGTCGAGAAAGTCCAGAAACTGAAGACCATATCGCGCGATCCGGTGTCGCTGGAAACCCCGGTCGGCCGTGACGGCGAATCGGCGCTGGGCGACCTGATCGAGGATCGCTGGGTCGGCTCGCCGGTGGACGCCGTCATCGACACCAACGTCCGCGACGAAACCGCCAACATCCTCAAGACGCTCTCCCCCAAGGAAGAGAAAGTCATCCGCCTTCGCTTCGGCATCGGCTGCGAGCGCGAGCACACGCTCGAGGAAATCGGCCAGGAGTTCGACGTCACGCGCGAACGCATCCGGCAGATCGAGGCCAAGGCTCTCCGCCAGCTTCGTTCGCCCGAGCGGGCCCGCCATCTCCGCGCCTTACTCGCCGCACGCTAGAAACCGGCCGAACCCGGACACGCCGGCCCGCCGGCCACGCAATTCGCCCTAAAACACTTCGGCCCCGCTCCGATTCATCGAACCGGGCGGGGCCGATCGTGCTCTCAGCCAGGAGCAGACCTAATTATTCGGGGCAGCGTCCGGCCGCCGCTTCAGCGTCGGCCGCTCATCATCGCCATTATTACCGTTCGTCGTCCCATCCCCTGCATCCACCGTTCCAGCGCCAGGTGCGCGCCGTAGTGTCGGCTTGTTGGGATCGGCCATCTGGTCTACCCTCCGGCGGTTGTGCAACATCGCCAACCGCGCCTTCACGTCAACAAACTCCGACGTGGTCAGGATGTACTCCGGCTTCTCCTTCAGCATCTTTTGGATGTTCAACTGAGCCGCCTTGATGCGATCGTCGGTCGGAGGGTGCGTCGAGAACACTTTCGAAACCGTTCCCGGTTTCTTCTTTTCAAGCGTCTCGATCTTCTCAAAGAAATCCACGAACGCCGTCGGGTCGTAGCCGGTCTTATACATATACTGTAAGCCGAGCATATCGGCTTCGCTTTCAAAACCGCGAGAAAATTTCAAAAAAGCCACCGGAACCAGCACGCTGGCCGCTTCATACAGCCCGTACCCGGTCCAGCCGTAGCTGAACAGCATCAGCGGGATCATGCCCAACTGCGCAATTTCGCCGCGCGTGGCCTGCCGCGTGCCGTGCCGCGCCGCCACGTGGGCGATCTCATGCGCCATCACCCCGGCCAGTTCCGCTTCATTGTCCGCGGCCAGGATGAGGCCCGAGTTGACAAAGAAGAATCCGCCCGGTAGGGCGAACGCATTGACTTCCTCGCTGTCGATCACCTTGATCGTGAACGGCACCTTGGCGTCGGAGTTCCGGACGAGGTTCTGCCCGACCCGGTTCACGTACTCGGCAATGATCGGGTCGTTGATAATTTTGGCCTGTTTCTCGACATCCTGCGCCAGGCTCTTGCCCAACGCGATCTCCTTGTCGAGAGAATAGAAATTAACGCCCTTGCCGACGTCCCGGTTGCCGATGTCGTCGGGGTTCTGTTCGGACTTGCTGCCCGCCCAACCCGGCAACACGAGCAGCGTCGACAATGTAATGCTCATCGCCGCGTTGAGTGCTCGCCGCATCGAAAAACTCCTTACCGCAGGTTCCGCCACTTTCAGTATAGTCCCTCATCCGTGTTACGTATAGTCGAGAGAATGGGTTTCAACGACACGCCGCTTCCCCACTTCCCGGTCAATGACCGGCTGGTTTATCTGAATCACGCTTCGGTCGCTCCCCTATGTCCTCCCGCCGCGCAGGCGATGCAGGCCCTGGCGCAGGACTGCCTGGAAAATGGATCGCAAAACTATTCGGCCTGGCTCAAAACCTATGAAAGCCTTCGCGTGCGCGCCGCCCGGCTGATTCAGGCCCACCGCGACGAGATCGCCATCGTCAAGAACACGAGCGAGGGCGTCGCCACGGTGGCTCTCGGCATCGGCTGGCGCCCCGGCGACCGGATCGTCGGCTTCCTCGACGAGTTCCCGGCAAATTCCTACCCCTGGAAGCGCCTGGCCGCGCGCGGCGTCTCCCTCACCTGGCTCGCCCCGGACTCCCCGCTCGAAGCGATCGACGAAGCCTGTCGCGGCGCCCGCCTCCTCGCCATCAGTTTCGTGCAATACATCAGCGGCTTTCGCGCCAACCTCAACGCCATCGGAGAAATCTGCCGCCGCCGCGGCGTCTTTTTCTTTGTCGACGCCATCCAGGGACTCGGCGCCTTCCCGCTCGACGTGGAGGCGGCCGGCATCGACGCCCTCGCCGCCGACGGCCACAAGTGGCTCCTCGGCCCCGAAGGCTGCGGCATCCTGTACGTCCGCCGCTCCCGGCTCGATGAAATCGAACCCGTCGAGTTCGGCTGGACCAACGTGGCCGACTACAACGCCTACAACCCGGGCGAAATCGTCCTCCGCCCCGACGCCGGCCGCTACGAATGCGGCACGCTCAACACCATCGGCTGCTACGGCCTCGACGCCGCCTTCGGCTTCTTGCTGGACATCGGCGTAGAAAACATCACCCCGCGCATCGAAGCCCTTGCCTCGCGCCTCGCCGCCGGCGCCACCGAACGCGGCTACGAACTCATGGCTCCGCGAACCCCCGAAACCGGCTCCGGCATCGTAAGCTTCCGCAAACCCGGCGTCGACACCGGGATGCTCGTCGCGCGCCTCCATAAACAGGGCATCGCCGCCGCCAACCGGCGCGGCTGGCTCCGCGTGTCCCCGCACTTCTACATCCCCGAATCGGGTGTCGACCGGCTACTCGAGGCTCTCCCATGACAGGCACGCGGCTCCTTCTCGCCGCGGCCATCGGTAGCGCGCTCGCCGGCGCCGCCACTTTCACCGGCTCCCAGGCCTGCAAACCCTGTCACGCCGCCATCTGCGAGCGCTGGCGCCACACGCGCATGGCCAACGTCGTCGTCGACCCGCGCCTTCATCCGGAAGCCGTCTTGGGCGACTTCTCGAAACCCAACCCGCTCGTCACCTTCCGTCTTTCCGACGTCGCCTTCGTCTACGGCAGTAAGTGGAAACAACGCTACTTCGCCCGCAGCGGCAACACCTACTACGTCCTTCCGGCCCAGTGGGACATCCAGAACCGCGTCTGGCGGCCCTACCACGTCGGCAAGAACAACGACTGGTGGTACGCTTTTTACCCCGAGGACAACAAGGACCGCCCTACCGGCCCGCTCTGCGACGGCTGTCATTCCGTGAATTACAACATCGCCACCGGCGAGGTCACCGAATGGAACGTCGGCTGCGAACGCTGCCACGGCCCCGGCAGCGACCACGTCCACCAACCCTCCGCCACCAACATCGTCAACCCCTCCCGCCTCGACTTCGTCGCCGCCAACGACGTCTGCATCCAGTGCCACTCGCAAGGCCGCCCGAAAGCCAATCCCATCAAAAATCTCTATTACGACTGGGCCGTGGGCTTCACGCCGGGCCACCGCCTGGCCGATGTCTGGGACCTCGAAGATCACAAACTCGGCCAGAAGACGTTTACCCATTACCCCGACGGCGAGGCCGCCAAGAACCGCATGCAGGGCAACGACTTTGTGCAAAGCCTCATGTATCGCCGCGGCGTGACTTGCTTTTCCTGCCACGATGTCCACGGCACGGCCAATCCCGCCGACACGCTCAAGCCCGGCAACGCGCTCTGCCTGGAATGCCACGGCCCGCAGTCTCCGAATGGCCCTCACGGGACGCTGGAAGCCCACACCCACCACCGCGCCGGCTCGTCGGGCAGCCTTTGCGTCAACTGCCACATGCCGCGCATCGCGCCCGAGATCGCGCAGGTCAACATCCGCAGCCATGCGTTCCGCTTCGTGACGCCGTCGATGAGCCGCGACTACGGCATCCCGAACCCCTGCCTCGATTGCCACAACACCAAAACGCTGGCCTGGGCGGAAACCCAGCTAGCCTCCTGGCGCAATGTCAGCCCCTGGCGGGTAAAGTAGGATCGATGCGCAGGAAACGAAATGGGAACTCCGCCCTGAACCGCTGTGGCGCGATCGCCGCTCTCTCGCTGTGCCTCGCCCTTCTTGGCCATGCCGCCGACTTCGACCGGGAGGACATCCGGCTGCTGATCGCCAGCTACGCCAAGTCGATCGATCTCGCCGACACAACCCTGGCGGAACAGATCTGGTCCTCGGCGCCGGAAGTGAGCTTGATTCACCCCCGCGGCGAAGAGCACGGGCTCGCGCAGATCGAAACCGATTTCTACCGGAATCTTATGGGCGCCACCTTCTCCAAACGAAATCTCACGCCCCATAACATCTCCATCCACGTTTACGGCGAGGCCGCCTGGGCGGAGTTCAACTGGGACTTCGTCGCCACCACGACGAAAGACGGCAGCCCGTTCCACTCCCAGGGCCGCGAAACACAGGTCTATCGCAAGCAAAACGGCCAGTGGCGGATCGTCCACGTCCACTATTCGGGGGCGGCTGTCTCCGGGAATTTGAAGGGCTTCTAGCCCAAATCCTCCACCGCGAACAGGTCATTATCAATCACTTCGATCCGCGCCTTTGGGTTCCGCAAGAAATTTCGGAGGCTCCAGGCGTACGGGAAATAGTTCAGATGCAGGTCGAACGTGAACCGGTAGGGCCTCTGCCGCGGCACTACGAGAATCAACCGCTTCCGCGCCACGCGCCGCAACTCGGCCAGCGCCGCTTCGGCGTTCAGCACGTGCTCGAGCGTGTGCGTCGAAATCACGGTATCGAAAGACCGCGCCGCAAACGGCAAGTTCTCAATATCGGCGGCCACCGCGAAATACTCCCCCGCGCCCGGCGCGATGTCGGCCGCCGTCACCGTGAGCCCGTCCGAGGCCAGCAACCGGCTCAGGTATCCCCGCCCGCAGCCGGCATCCAGCACCGCCGGGCCGATCGCCTCCCGCCGGATCGCCGCCACGCACCCCGCGCTTAAATCCGTCTCGCGCGCCAGAAACGTCTCGTGCAGCCGCCCGTACACCGCTCGGTACTCGGCCGCGCTCATCCCCGCCGCCTGCTCCTTGAACCGCACATAGTCCCCATACAGCGGCCCAAGCACCAACCGCATCAGAGGACGCATCAACACCGGTGCATCCCGCACCATCGGCGGCAGGCAGTTGTCCAGCACCCAGTTCACGCGATTCGTTACGCCGCGGTTCAACGCCACAAGCGGTCAGGCCAACTCCTGCTCGGAGGCTTCGATCTCGAGCGACAACAAACCCGCGCCGAGCGTCTTGCCTTGCGCGTCGATGCGCAGGCTCAGCGTTCCTCCGCCGCCCAGCGCTTCATGCAGCAGGAAGTTCAGCGCGCCGAGGTTCGGCAACTCGAACCGCTCCACCTCGCCCTTCACCAGGCCGCCGAAGTGCGCCTTCACCCGATCCGGCGTCACCTCGCGGACCAGAATCCGGTAGTGCCGTTCCTCATACGCGATCACGCCCACGTTTGACGTGTCGCCCTTGTCGCCCGAACGGGCGTGCGCGATGCGCGAAAGCGGGATCTTCATTCGATCACCTCGACGTTTGTGCGGATCACTTCTCTCGGAATCAGCGCCGGCCAGTAGGCGACCACCTCCCGCACACTCGGTTTCCCGTCGCCAAACCCCGTCGCCGTCGGCGGACCGCTCAGCACCAGCGGAATCAACTCACGCGTGAACCGGTCCACCGCGGCGCGGTCCTGCCCGCGCACGCCGATCCGCAGCATCACTTCAGGCGGATTCGGATTCGCCGGCGCCGCCGGTCCATGACAGGCGTTATAGCCGAACAGCTCCGTGTGCAATTCCTCGAACTTCAGCCCCAACTGCTCCAGCCGCTCCCGCACAATCCGTCCCGCCGCCTCCGCCTTCTCCACGGCCTGCGGCGCGCTGTAGACCAGCGTCCCTACCGCCTTCCACCCATGCAGGTATGCGATCGAAACCTTTAGCATCGGCGTCCGCGGACGCCCCTGGATGCCCGTCACGCGCACGCGATTTTCCCCGTCTCCTGACAGCCGGATCGAGGTGAAATCCGCCACGCAGTCCGGCGTGATGTAATTCTTCGGATCGCCGAGTTCGTAGAGAAGCTGCTCCTTCACCGTTTCAAGCGACACCCGCCCTCCCGTGCCGTGATGCTTGGTCACCACGAACGTTCCGTCCGGCTCGGCCTCGACAATCGGATAGCCGATGTTGGCGAAATCCGGAATCGTCTGCCAGTCCGCGATGCAGTTGCCACCGGTGGACTGGGCGCCGCACTCG
>JAKAJI010000258.1 GCA_021813825.1 Acidobacteriota bacterium
CGAACTCTTGAAAACGCGGCGATGTCGTTGAATGGGTCGCCGTCGAGCACGACCAGGTCGCCGAGATAATTCGGGGCGATGACGCCTTTGCGATTGGCCACGCCGAAGCGCTGCGCGGGGGCGGTGGTGAGCATGCGCAGCATATCGCGGGCGCTGAGGCCGGACTTCGCGAGGCCTTGGAATTCCCCTTCCGTCGTGTAGTCGGTCATGTACCCCACGTCGGTGCCGAATAACAGTTGGCCGGCGCGGGCGTGGAAGCCCCGGACTTCCGCGTAGATGGGATCGAGATAGGCGGGGTCCGTGGTGACGGTAGTGGCGAACATCTTCAGCGTGGGGACCATCGCCATGTGGTGGGCGACGAGCGCGTCGAGGATGGAGGAGTCGACGCCGCGGGTGCTGTCGGGGGCGTGTGCGAGAACGTCGACCCCGGAGTCGATCGCCACGCGTGTGCCCGCGAGATTGGAAGGATGGCTGTAGGTGAGTTGGCCGTGCTGGTGGGCGACGTGGACGGCGGCCGCGGCGATGGCGAGAGGCATGGGTTCCACCTTGCCGCGTGCAACGTAGGAGCCGGTAAAAAGTTTCAGAAGGTCCGCGCCGCGGTCGATGTTGTGGGCTTCGATCCCGGCGGCCTCGGTGGGTGTGGACGGCTGCGGAATGAACCAGAGCAGATAGAACGGCAGCGAGTTCTTGACATAGTAAGGCACGCCGTGGGGCGGATAGAGCGCCGTGCCGGCGGTGTAGATTTTCGGGCCGGATAGTTCGCTGTGCTCGATCCGGCGGCGCAATGACAGCGTGAGGCGAGGGGCGGAGCCTGCGTCAACGACGGTGGTGAAGCCGCGGCTGGTGATCATGTCCGCGAGTTGGGCGTTGAGGGTAGCTGCGCTCTTGAAGGCCGCGAAATCCCACTTGGGCTCGGTGAAGTGGACATGGGCGTTCCAGAAGCCGGCCATGACCACGCAATGCGGGCACGAGAGAACGGTCGAGTGTGCCGGGATGGGCAGGTTTGGGCCGACGGCGGTGATGATGCCTCTCGCGACGATTACGCTGCCGTGCTCGATGGGCGGAGCGTCCGGCGACGGATAGATTTTCATGTCTTGCAGCGCGAGTACGCCTGTCGAGCGAAGCGGGGCCGGGTGAGGATCGCGCATCGGCCAATAGATGAGAAAGTAAGCCGCAGCGGCGATCAGCAACAACGGGGCGAGCCAAAAACGCAGGCGAGGCAAGCACACGTCAGGTTTCCTTCGGACTGAGTTGCTTCCTCATGCGGACGATTGGAAGGCCGGAGCCGTCGGGGAGCGGGGCGGTGAGGGTTTCGATTTCGGCATAGCCGCGCGCGCGGTAGAACGGGACTCCGGCGAGGGTGGCGGCCATTTCGGCGGCGCGGAAGCGGGCCTCGCGCGCCTCGGCTTCGCAGGCGGCGAGAATTTGGGAGCCGATGCCGCGGCGGGCGAAATCCGGATGGATGAAGAAGGCGCGGATTTTGGCGGGATCAGTGGAGGGGTCGAGGAGGGCGGCATCGCGGACCGGCGCGTTGTCTCCTCCGTACAGCGTCTTGCGCTTGCTCCAGCCTCCGCAGCCGGCGAAGATTCCGTCGACCTCCGCGATGAAGTAGGTCCGGTCGGCGATGAGTTGGCGGTCGGGGGTGAAGATGGCGAGGAGCGCGGCCTCGCGCTGTCGCGGAGAATATTCGGGCTGCAGGAGGCGGACGCTGGCGGCGATGAGATCGGCGAGGGCGGGGATGTCGGCGGACGTCGCCTTGCGCAGCGTCGCGATCATCCTGCCAGTTTAGCGGGAAGTGGTTAGGCTGCGGGTTCGGAGAGCGGCTCCATGGCGGGGCGGGCGGTGTGGAGGCCGAGGGTGCGGGACCACTTTCGTTCGAACGAGACTTCGCGGAGGAAGTTGCCGAGGGTGACCAGCGGCGCGGCGGCCATCAACGGAGAGAGCAGCAGCGTCCAAGGGCGCTCGCCGATCATGGAGGCGCCGATGGCCCATACGGCGAAGGTCAGCTTGAAGAAGTCGCCGCTTTGGCCGAGCGCCTTGGAACGCCGAGCGCGGATACCGGCCAGGAACTCTTTGGCGGTGCGGGCGCCGGCGACTTCGGTGTAAGTCCGGCCGAGAGAGGCCATGGTATGCGCGTCGCTGCCACCGATGTGAGCCGTGGCCCAACGCGCGGCGAGCGCGGCGGCGGAACGATTGGCGGCTTCGAGGATCTGCCCGTTTGCGGTTTCGAGCGCCGGGAACGATCGCTCGAAAGCTTCGAAATCGGCCTCGGCGCGCGATCCGGTGAGGGAAGAGAAGACGTGGTTGAGGCTGAAGAGCAGGCGGCGCTGGTTGAGAAAGGCGATGAGGGACTCGAGGTCGTGGCGGCGGCGCTGGAGTTCGACGTGGTCGCGCTCTTCGATGCCATAGACTCCCATGTGAAATTCGGTTCCGGACGGGGTCCGGCAGGTGACTTCTTCGCTCAAGAAGAAGTCGGGGCGATGGCGGAGAACTTCGACGGCGTCGATGGAATCGTGGTCAGTGACGGTGACCAGATCCATGCCGCGGCGCTTGAGCGTTTCGTAGACGGCTTCGGGGGAGTTGTAGCATTCGCGGCAGATGCCGCGCAGGAAGGGAATCGTGCACATGCCGCTTCCCGTGGTGTGGACATGAAGATCGCACCGCATACCTTCATGAAACGCGAGTGATGTTACAACGGCGTGGCGGAGAGAAAAAACAATTGTGAAGGAATTTGTTGGAATCAGATGCCGCGGGCGGGTGTCAGCGGCGCGTCATGGATTTGTCACAGGGTTGACACGCGGGGAGGCGAAAGGTAGCAGGGCTACTTTTCCAGCTTCAAGTCGATGACGGGCTCTTTGGCGCTGTCAAAGACGCTCAGGCGCCTGGTTTTGCTGGTGGCGCCCTGGAAGGTGGCGCGGAGTTCGTAGGTGACGTCGGTACTGAGGCCGGCGAAGTGATATTTGCCGCCGGCCTGGCAGACGAAGGACCGGATTTGCAGCGTTTTCGTGTCCTTCAGTTGAACGACGGCGCCGGGGACGGGATCGCCCGAGGCATTGGTGACGGTGCCGGAGACGGAACGGGTGTTGCCGTCGGTGGCTTGCCCGAGGAGGCTGGAAACGGAGGCGCCAAGGAGCAGCGCGAAAGCGAGAGAGATTGTGGTGAGCGCGCGCGGAATCATGAGGGCCTCCATTTACTTGGACTTGGGTTCGAGCAGAAAAGATAGATCGACACGTTCTTCGCCGCGGATTTCGACGTCTTTCTGCTGCGGCGCGTAGCCCTTGGCGGCGACCGAGACGCGGAAGTGGCTTTCCTCGGCCGGCACGCGGAACAGGAACTCGCCGCGCGGACTTGTGACGGCCTTCTGCTTCGCCGGCTTGGCATTGGAGCCAGGGCCGGGAACGGAGACGAGCGTGACTTCGACGCCGGGAAAGGCGAAGCCGGGATCGCGAAACACAGTTCCGGCGATTTCGGCCTGCGGGCCGACGGTTTTATTTTTGTGGGCGGCGAAGAGAGGAAGGACGAGCGCGAGCAGGAGCGCGGCGCTACTTCCAATCCTCCTCTTCCTCGTCGTCGTCTTCTTCTTCATCGAGCGACTCCTCGTCGTCTTCCTCGTCGAAGTCGAAGTCCTCTTCGTCCTCGTCTTCGACGTCGTCGGCCGGTTGGAGTTCCAGCGGGTCCTTACCGGTCACCAGCAATTCCGCGCCACATTCGCTGCAGTCGACCGGATCGCCTTCGTCGAGTTCATCCTCGTCGAGTTCGAGGACCGCGTCGCAAACGGGACAATTCACCATGATCTATATCTCCAGGCTCGAAAGTTCTGCTTCTCGATCGATTCCAGGTTCCACCCTCAACGGCCGCCAGGGGCCGTCAAGGAGGATTCTAACTCATGCGCGTATTCCTGCAAGGCCGTCTTGGGGAGAGTGATAAGAGTTTTCTCCATGTCCTCGAAGGAGGAGATCATACGCCGGATGTGCTGCGCGGCCAGGCGCATGCACCAGGGATCGGAAAGCGGCCTGCCGGATTGTTTCGCGAGTTCCCGCAGATGGGCGTGAGGAAGTGCGATCACTTTCTCCTGTTTTTGCTCGCCGTCGGTGACGAGGGTGAACTTGACGTCCACGGTGTCGGCGTGACGGATCGAGATCGCGTTCTGCAACCACTGGAACTCGACGTGCCATACGCGCCCGAAAGGATCCGGGCCGGCATCGAAACTGCGGACGTTTGCAACCATCATCCGCATTCTAACCGAAGGCGCGAGGCGGGTGCGCGATTTCTTCGGCGTGACCGCTACCATGGAGGATACTTCTCTTCGAGAGACCGATGCGCAACCCGGCCAAACCAACGAAATTCGGACTGATCGCCCGGGCGGGCGTGTTCGCGCTGATCGGGATCCTGGGGTTGACGCTGTTTCCGCCGCTGATGATGCCGGTAGCCGGGTACGTGGTGGCGGCGGCGCTGGGGACCTTTGCGGCGGCGGCGTTGGCGAATGCGCTGGTATTGCGGATTTACGAACGGGGGCGGTTGGCGGACATCGGGCTGGGTTGGGCGCCGGCAAGCAGGCGGAACCTGGCGCTGGGCCTGTTGGGAGGGTTGGCCGGCGGGATTGTGGCGACGATGGCGCCGCTGGCAGCAGGGCTGGCGCATTATGAGACCTCCGGCGATGGACATGCGCACTGGCCCGGGATGCTTTTTGTTTCGATTGTGCTGTTGTTCGGAGCCGTCGGCGAGGAGATGCTGTTCCGCGGCTATGCGTTCCAGATCCTGGCGCTGGCGATCGGCGAATACGCGACGGTGCTGCCGATGGGGGTTCTGTTTGGCCTGGCGCACATGAACAACCTGCACATCACGGGGTTGGCGATCCTGAACACGGTCCTGTGGGGTGTGCTGCTGGGAGCGGCCTATCTTCGCAGCCGGGACCTGTGGCTGCCGATCGGGCTGCACTTTGGCTGGAACTGGGTGTTGCCGCTGCTGGGGGTGAACTTGAGCGGGTTTACAATGGAGGTGACGGGGCGGGTTTTGCACCCCGACGACAGCCCGCTGTGGACAGGTGGCGCGTATGGACCGGAGGGCGGACTTTTCACCACGATGGTGGTGGTGGCGTTGTTTGCGGCGCTGTTTCGGGTTCCCATTGCCCGCCAGAAGTCGTTCCTGCTGGATGGAGAGACCGATGAGTAAGACGGCGGCGCTGGTTGCTCTTCTCCTGCTGGGTACGCCCGCGTTTGGCGGTTCGTCGCAACGGATCAGCGACGACGACAAAATCGACATTTTGCGCGGGATTGAAGCCGAGTATGCCAAGGCGAAAGTTCCGATTCCGCGTTCGAAGAAGCCGCTGCCCTACAACAGCAACGGATCGTTCGATCCGCAGATGTGGATGAAGGTGGCGCAGGAGTACGGTCCGGCGGCGCGGACCGGAGATCTCGTCCAGGTAACGAAGATCACCTTCGAGGCGGACCGCATCGTGCTGCAGTTGAATCACGGCTTCCGGGGCGGGCGTCACTGGTACGACAACGTGCAGGTGGGCATGGGAGATCCGATGGGGATGCCGATGCCGGCGCCTGGAACGCCCGTGAGCGGGGGCGGCGCCGCGCCCGGCGGGACGACGATCGCGATTCTGTTCCACGAAAAGCTGCCGCCGGTCACGAGCGAAGAGTTGAAGAAGACGCTTTCGACGATCCTCGACTTCGACATGCACAGTGCGACCAAGGACTACGTGTCGACACTACCCGCGCCGGTGAAGACCGCGATTCAACAGAAGAAGGCGATTAGCGGCATGGACCGCGACCAGGTGTTACTCGCGCTGGGCAGGCCGCGGACGAAGGACCGGCAGACGATCGACGGCGTGGACTACGAAGACTGGATTTACGGTGAGCCTCCGGGCAAGATTACCTTCGTCCGTTTCGCGGGTTCGAAAGTGGTGAGCGTGAAAGAAGAGTACGCCGCGGTGGGCGGGAGCACGGTTCCAAACCTACCCGCGCAGTAAGCGCCGGACCGGCCTGTGCCGGTAGAATGAGAGCATATGGCAATAAAGGTTGGCATTAACGGCTTCGGCCGTATCGGGCGCAATGTAGTCCGCGCCGCTTTGAAAAATCCGAACGTCGAGATTGTGGCGGCGAATGATTTGACCGACACGAAGACGCTCGCGCACTTGCTTAAGTACGACTCGATTCTTGGTCCGTTGGACGTGGACGTGAAGGCGGAGGCCGACGCGATCACGGTGAGCGGGAAGCGGATCAAGATATTCGCGACGAAGGACCCGGCCGAGATCGACTGGAGCTCTCTGGGCGCCCAGGTTGTTGTCGAATCGACCGGTAAGTTCACCGAAGCCAAGGACGCATCCAAGCACCTTCGCGGCACGGTGAAGAAGGTCATCATTTCGGCGCCGGCGAAGAACGAAGACATCACGATCGTTCTGGGCGTGAATGAGGGAGCCTACGATCCGGCCAAGCACAACATCATCTCGAACGCATCCTGCACGACGAACTGTCTGGCGCCGGTGGCGAAGGTGATTCACGAGACGTTCGGCATCGAGAAGGGCTCGATGACGACGATTCACAGCTACACCAACGACCAGAACGTGCTGGATTTTCCGCACAAAGACCTGCGCCGGGCGCGCGCGGCGGCGATTAACATGATTCCGACGACGACGGGCGCGGCGAAGGCGGTGAGCCTGGTGCTGCCGGCGTTGAAGGGTAAGTTGGACGGTTACGCGATGCGCGTACCCACGCCGAACGTTTCCGTTGTGGACCTGGTTGCGGTGCTTTCCAAAGACGCGACGGCGGAAGAGGTGAATGCCGCGTTGAAGGCGGCGAGCGAAGGGCCGATGAAGGGCATTCTGGGTTACACAGCAGATCCGGTTGTATCGACGGACCTGATGCATAACTCGAATAGCTCGATTGTGGATTCGCTGTTGACGAAGGTGCTGGGCGGTAACCTGCTGAAAGTGGTCTCCTGGTACGACAACGAGTGGGGTTACTCGTTGCGCGTGGTGGACCTGGTCGAGTACGTCGGCAAAAAGGGTCTGTAACTAACTTCGGAATTCAGGCGGTGAGCTCGGCGTCGATGACGCGGGCCGCCGCCTCCGCTCCTTCTTCTTTCCGCACGGTTTGACCTACTTCTCTGGCTTTGGCAAGACAGGCTGAGTCAGATAACAAGAATTCCAATGCAGCGGCGGCACGGCGGGCGCGATAGGC
>JAKAJI010000259.1 GCA_021813825.1 Acidobacteriota bacterium
TTGCCCTCCAATCAGCAAGACCTCTCATCACGGCTGACCTCCGCCTCGTAAACGCCGTCGCCGCCCATTTCCCCATCCGCTGGCTCGGCGCTCTCGCCTGATCTGGATCGCGTTCTGGCCGATCCACTCCCATTGCGCGCGCCGCTCCAGTCCGGCCCGCGCTCCACTCCCTCATTAATTCAAATGCCGCGAGTTCCCGGCGCCGGCGCACCCGCCATCAGCCCTTGCTTGCGTTCCCGCCGGCCCTATAAATCGATACCCCCTCGCTGCCATCCAAACCCACGCACAAAATGTTCACACAACTCCCGCAATTCTATCTTCTGAACCCTCAACGCAATCCAGCCTGAACGCCGCCACCATGGCGCGGGTCCATGCTCTACTCGTCGCGGGAGAATTCTGTGACCACTCGCTCCAACTCGAAGCGCCAGTCCCGCCTCGGGACCGCCCCGCTTGGCTTCGTTTTTTCGAATTCCCCATCTCCGCGTCAAGCTCCGTTTACACCTTCCCCTGCTTCCCGCCCACCCCTGTCACCACCCCGCAACGGCTCACCCCAAATCCAAACCTGGCTTCGTTTTCCCAAATGCCCCTGCCCCTCACCTCTCGCCGCATCCCCTTCATTCCAAAGCCCGTTTACACCTTGCCTTGCTTCCCGCCCACCCCTCTCACCACCCCTCGCAACGGCTCACTCCAAATCTAAACCTGGCTTCGTTTTCCCAAATCCCTCTGCCCCTCACCCCGCTCTGCATCTCCCTCATTCCAAAGCCCGTTTACACCTTGCCTTGCTTCCCGCCCACCCCGCTCACCACCCCCCGCCAGGGCCCACCGCACCTCCAAACCTGGCTTCGTTTTTTCACCCCGTCCGCGCTCCCCGGCTTTGCTATACTCTTACTTCATGCTCGTGCCCGAACTCCGCCACGGCCGCCACCATCACCACCATTGCGACCCACCGCGGGCGTGTCACTAACGAGCAACTTCGAAGTGATTTCATCAGGCCCGCTGGTTTCCCCGGCGGGCCTTTTCTATCTGGGGCATAAATAATGGACATCGAATCGCTAAAACTCGACTTCACCAAACTCGACGGCCTCCTCCCCGCCGTCATCCAGGACGCTACCTCCGGGCGCGTCCTCATGGTCGGCTTCATGAATGAAGAAGCCTTCCGCCTCACCGTCTCCACCGGCTACGCAACCTTCTATAGCCGCTCCCGCAACAAGATCTGGATGAAAGGCGAAAGCTCCGGCCACCGCCTCGCCGTCAAATCCATCGAAACCGACTGCGACCGCGACTGCGTCCTCCTCCACGTCGACGCCGCCGGCCCCGGCGTCTGTCACGAAGGCTACGAAAGCTGCTTCTTCCGCCGCCTGAACGAAGACGACTGGCAAATCCACGAGCCCCAAACCTACAACCCCTCCGCCGTCTACGGAGCCAAACAATGAAACTCAAGCTCGGCATCCCCAAAGGCAGCCTCGAGCACGCCACAGTCGACCTCTTCCGCCGCGCCGGCTTCAACATCACCACCAGCACGCGCTCCTATTTCCCCGCCATCGACGACCCCGAAATCGAGTGCATGCTCATCCGCGCCCAGGAAATGGCCCGCTACGTCGAAGACGGCGTGCTCGACGCCGGCCTCACCGGCCGCGACTGGGTCGAGGAAAACGAAGCCCAAGTCGCCACCATCGCCGATCTCATCTACGCCAAGCAAAGCTTCGGCAAAGTCCGCTGGGTGCTCGCCGTCCCCGAGTCCTCCTCCTTCCAAACCGTCAAGGATCTCCAAGGCAAAATCATCGCCACCGAACTCGTCGGCGCCACGAAACGCTACCTCGCCAAACATGGCGTTACCGCGAAAGTCGAGTTCAGTTGGGGCGCCACCGAGGTCAAACCTCCGGTGCTCGCCGACGCCATCGTCGAAGTCACCGAAACCGGCTCCTCCCTCCGCGCCAACAAACTCCGCATCATCGAAACCGTCCTCGAGTCCAACACCCAGCTAATCGCCAACCGCGCCTCCTGGCAAGACCCCTGGAAACGCCGCAAGCTCGACGACATCCGCATGTTACTCGAAGGCGCCATCAACGCCCTCGGCAAAGTCGGCCTCATGCTCAACGTCCGCAAGGACGACCTGCCCGCCGTCATCGCCGCCCTCCCGGCCCTCAAGAAACCCACCATCTCTCACTTGAGCGACGAAGACTGGCTCGCCGTCAACACCATCCTCGACGAATCCACCGTCCGCTCCATCATCCCGCGCCTCAAAGACGCCGGAGCGCAGGGCATCGTCGAATATCCTCTCAACAAGATCGTCATGTAACTGGCGCCATGGAAACCTCCACCACCCTTCTCCGCATCCTCGATCCCCACGCCGCCGCCTTTCTCATCGAGCGAAAGGCCCTCCGCATGGCCGAGATCGAACAGAGCGTCGCGCCCATGCTCGAAGACATCCGCCGCCGCGGCGACGAAGCCGTCCAGGAATACGCCCGCCGCTTCGATGCCTTCGACTCCCACTCCTTCCTCGTCCCCGCCGCTGAACTCGAACACGCCGCCTCGCAACTCAGCCCCGCCTTCCGCGACGCGGTCGAAGCCGCCGCCCGCAACATCCGCGAATATGCCACCGAACAACTTCCCCGGCCCTCGATGCGCGAGTTTCCCGGCGGCCGCCGCCTCGGCCAGATCGTCCGCCCGCTTTCCTCCATGGGCGCATATATCCCGGCCGGCCGCTATCCTCTCCCCTCCACGCTGTTGATGACCGTCATCCCCGCGCAAACCGCCGGCGTTCCCACCATCTGCGTCTGCTGCCCGAAACCAAGCGCCGAAATCCTCGGCGCGGCGCACTTACTCGGTGTAACTCACGTTTTCCGCATCGGCGGAGCCCAAGCCATCGGCGCTCTCGCCTTCGGCACCGCAACCGTTCCGAAAGTCGACCGCATCGTTGGTCCCGGGAACATCTACGTCGCCGCCGCCAAGAAGTTAGTCGCGGGCGAAACCGGCATCGACTTCGTCGCCGGCCCCACCGAAGTCGTCATCATCGCCGCCGGCGCCGACCCGCGCCACCTCGCCGCCGACTTACTCGCCCAGGCCGAGCACGACGTCGAAGCCTCGTCCATCTTACTCACTACTTCCCGCTCCCTCGCCGAAGCCACCGCCCGCGAAGTCGAGCGTCAACTAGAAACGCTTCCCACCGCCGAAGTCGCCCGTGCCTCCATTCGCGACCATGGCGCCTGCCTCGTCACCAACTCGCTCGAAGAAGCCGTCGACATCTCCAATCGCCTCGCACCCGAGCACCTCAGCCTCCACCACCCCGAGTTACTCCCGCACATTCAGAACGCGGGCAGCGTTTTCCTCGGCCCCTTCAGCCCCGAAGCCGCCGGCGATTACGCCTCCGGACCCAACCACGTCCTGCCCACCGCCGGCGCCGCCCGTCTTCGCGGTGGACTCTCGGCCGCCGATTTCGTCAAGGTCGTCTCCGTCCAGGAACTCACCCCCGAGGGCCTCGCCGCCCTCGCCCCTTCCATCACCACGCTCGCCCGCGCCGAAGGTCTCGAAGCCCACGCCCGCTCCGTCGAGGTGCGCCTTGGCCGCTAAACGTCCAGATCTGCCGCCCGGCGCGCTCGCTCCCCGCGAAGCCGTCCTCCGCATGCGCCCTTACTCGCCGCCCACCGCTGGACGCTTGGGCAAGCTACGCCTCGACTTCAACGAAAACACCGTCGGCGCTTCCGGTCACGTCATCCGCCGCCTCCGCGAAGCGCTCGATCAGGGACTCCTTCCCGTTTATCCCGAATACGGCGACCCGCGAGAAGCCCTCGCCCGCCACTTCAAAGTAACTTCCGACAGCTTCCTGCTCACCAACGGAACCGACGAAGCCATACAGGTTCTCATCAACACTTACATCGACGACGACGACGTTGTCCTCACCCTCTCGCCCTCCTACGCGATGTACCGCTTCTACGCCGAACTCGCCGGGGCCCGCGTCGAAGAAGTCCCCTACCGCGCCGGCAACCTCGCCTTCCCGCTCGAAGAACTGCTCGAACGCATTACGGACTCCACCCGCGCCGTTCTCATCGCCAACCCCAACAACCCCACCGGCACGGGAACCACACGCGCCAATCTCGAGAAGATCCTCACCCGCGCCTCCCGCGCCGCCGTCCTCATCGACGAAGCTTACTTCGAGTTCTTCGGCGTCACCATGCTCCCGCTACTCGAGGACTATCCCAACTTATTCGTCAGCCGCACGTTCTCCAAAGTCTACGGTCTCGCCGCCATGCGCGTCGGCTGCCTGTTCAGCCAGAGCGAAAACGTCGAGTTTCTCCACAAGGCCCAATCGCCCTATAGCGTGAACACCCTCGCCGCCGTCGCCGCCGCTGCCGCGGTCGAAGACACCGCCTTCGTCGAGCGCTACGTCGCCGAATCCCTCGCCGCCCGCGAGTTGCTCTACGTCGGCTTGGAGCGCCTCGGCATCCCGTACTTCAAGAGCCAGGCCAACTTCGTCCTTTTTCAGGCGGGCGATCGCGCCATCCCCATCCGCGACGAACTCCGCCGCCGCGGCGTCCTCGTCCGCGACCGCAGCTACGAACTCCCCGGCTGCGTCCGCGTCACCACCGGTACCCGTGAGCAGGCCCGCCGCTTCCTCGAAGAACTGGAAAGGATCTGGAATTCGTGACCGCCCGAAACAAATACGAAACCATTGTTTTCGACATGGATGGCGTGCTCGTCGATGTCACCGCCTCCTACCGCGAAACCGTCGTCCGCACCGTGGAACACTTCACCGGCAAAACCGTCGCCCCCACCCGCATCCAGGAATATAAAAACTCGGGCGGCTGGAATAACGACTGGCTCCTCAGCCGCCGCCTCGCCGCGGACTTCGGCGTCGACGTGCCTTACGCGGAAATCGTCGACTACTTCAACCGCGTCTTCCTCGACGAAGGCCTCATCCACCGCGAGCGCTGGATCGCCTCGCCCGGCCTCCTCGAACGCCTGGGCGAGAACCATCGCCTCGCCATCTTTACCGGCCGCTCCCGCCACGAAGCCGCCATCACGCTCAACCGCGAAGGCTGGCAGGATAAGTTCTTCCTCGTCACCTCCGACGACATCGCAAACGAAAAGCCCGCTCCCGACGGCCTCCATCGCATCCGCGAAGTCTTCGGCTCCGGCCCCATGCTCTACATCGGCGACACCGTCGACGACGCCCGTGCCGGCCGCGCGGCGGGCGTTCCCTTTGCCGGCATCGCCAGCCCGGCAAGTCCCTGGCGCGACGAACTCGCCCGCTGCCTGGCCCAGGAAGGCGCCATCGCCGTCCTCGACGACATCAACCAACTGGAGACCCTTCTTTGAGGAAAGCCTCAATCGTCCGAAACACCCGCGAAACCCGGATCCGCGGCACGCTCCGCCTCGACGGCCGTGGCGCCTGCGACGTCTCCACCGGCGTCCGCTTCCTCGATCACATGCTCGAATTGTTCGCCAAACACGGCGCCTTCGACTTGAAACTCCACGCCGAAGGCGACCTCGACGTCGATCAGCACCACACCGTCGAAGATACCGGCATCGTCCTCGGCCAACTCGTCTCGCAAGCTCTCGGCGACCGCAAGGGCATCCACCGCGCCGGTTACTTCGTCATGCCGATGGATGAAACGCTCGCTGTCGCCGCGCTCGACTTGGGCGGACGCCCGGCGCTCGTCTATAAGGACCTCGTCCGCACCCGCCTCGTCGGCGATCTGCAAAGTGAACTCGTCGAGGACTTCTTCCAGGGCTTCGTCAACAACGCCCAAGCCAACCTCCACATCAAGGTCCTCTACGGCCGCTCGAACCACCATAAAATCGAAGCGATCTTCAAGTGCTTCGCCCGCGCCCTCCGCTTCGCCTGCTCGAAGGACCCTCAGTTGCGCGGACAGCTTCCCTCCACCAAGGGGCTGTTCTGATGATCGCCATCCTCGACTACGGCGCCGGAAACCTCCACAGTGTCGAGAACGCCCTCGACGCGCTCGGCGCGCAACACGAACGCGTCCGCTCGCCCGAGGCTCTCCGCGCCGCCTCCCGCATCATCCTACCCGGCGTCGGCCACTTCGGCCAGATGATCCGCTCCATCGACTCGCTCGGCCTCCGCGCTCCGCTGAAAGAGCGCATCGAAGCCGGCACGCCGTTCCTCGGCATCTGCCTCGGCCTGCAATCCCTGTTCGAGCGCAGCGAAGAAGCGCCGGATCTCGTCGGCCTCGCCCTGCTCCCCGGCGTGGTTCGGAAGTTCGGCGAGGGCGCGCGCGTTCCGCACATGGGCTGGAGCCCGGTTAGCCCGCGCGAAGGCGCGACGATGTTTCGCGGCGCCGGCAGCGAACCGTATCTTTACTTCGCCCACAGCTTCTACGCGCCGCTCGTGGATGCCACCGCCGCCGTCTGCGACTACACCGTGCCTTACACCGCCGCCATCGAGCGCGGCAACCTCTTCGGCGTGCAGTTCCATCCGGAAAAGTCCGGACAGCTTGGCCTGCGCATCCTTCGCAACTTCGTGGAGGCTTCGTGTTAGCCCGCCGCATCATTCCTTGTCTCGACGTCACCGCCGGCCGCGTCGTGAAAGGCGTCAACTTCGTCGGTCTCCGCGACGCCGGAGACCCGGTCGAGTTAGCCCGCCGCTATAACGACCAGGGCGCCGACGAGTTAGTCTTCCTCGACATCACCGCTTCGAGCGACGCCCGCGAAATCCTCGCCGATCTCGTCGAACGCACCGCCCGCGAAGTCTTCATCCCGCTCACCGTCGGCGGAGGCATCCGCTCGGTGGACGACGCGCGCCGCATTCTCTTCTCCGGCGCCGACAAAGTCAGTGTCAACACCGCCGCCGTGCGCCGCCCCGAACTCATCACCGAGCTAAGTGAAGAGTTCGGCGCGCAGGCCGTCGTGCTCGCCATAGACGCCCGCCGCAACGCGAAAGGAAGCTGGAACGTATTCACCCGCGGCGGCCGCGACGATGAAGGCATCGACGCCGTCGAGTGGGCGCGCCGCGGCGTCTCGCTCGGCGCCGGGGAAATCCTGCTCACCTCCATGGACACCGACGGTGTCCGCACCGGCTTTGACTGCGAACTCACTCGCGCCGTAAGCCGCGCGGTGTCCGTGCCTGTCATCGCTTCCGGCGGCGCGGGCAGCCCGGAAGACTTCGCCCGCGTATTTGAGGAAGGCGAGGCC
>JAKAJI010000260.1 GCA_021813825.1 Acidobacteriota bacterium
CGCAACTTCAGGTTCCGCGCTGCGACGTTCGGCCGATAGTCCAGCTCCTTGGCCATCCGCAAAACCCGCGTCCGCGTGATCGGATTCACCCCAGGCCGCCCATGCAGCGCACGGTCCACGGTCCCGATAGAAACTCCCAATGCCTTAGCTATATCTTTGATTCCGGATGGCTTATTTGAATCACCCACACACTTCTCCCCGTTTCGTGTACGTTTATCGGCAACGCATCGCAGAAATCCCGTGTAAGATACTGATTCTACGATTAGCGACGATTCCAATCACCGTGTACGTTGACAATACTATTTTTCCATGATAGCCTTCCTCAAACATCTTCCCCTTCGCAAATCACCTTGATCAGGCTTCGGGGAAAGGAAGGTCGGTTGCACCATGCTTCGTGCTCGCTCTAGCGCTCCTCTGGCAACACTTGCTCTGATTCTTGCGGCTTCGTCCCTCCAGGCGCAAGTCGATACCGGCACCATCCTCGGCACCGTCCGAGACTCCACCGGCGCCATCGTCCCCGGCGCCAAAGTCACCATCTCCAACGAAGGAACTTCCTTCACCCAATCCACCACCACGTCCAGCTCCGGCAACTACGTCTTCACGCCCCTCCGCATCGGCTCCTACACCGTCGAGGTCGAACAGCCCGGCTTCAAAAAACAACGCAAAACCGGCCAGCAGCTCAACATCCAGCAGCAACTCGTCGTCGACTTCATCCTCTCCCCCGGCGAAGTCTCCACTACCGTCGACGTCAGCGCCCAGGCCCCGGTCCTGCAAACCGAATCCGGCTCCGTCGGCCAGGTCATCGGTACCCAGTCCGTCAACGACCTTCCCCTCAACGGTCGCAACTACACCTTCCTCGCCCGCCTCACCGCAGGCGTCAACGCCGGCCAGCCCGAAGGCCGCGGCCTCAACGCCAACGGCTGGTTCGAAGCCAATGGCACCCGCGCCGACCAGAACAACTACCTCCTCGACGGCATCGACAACAACAGCAACTCCGTCGACTTCCTAAGCGGCGCCGCCTACGTCCTCAAACCCCCCATCGACGCCATCGCCGAGTTCAAACTCCAAACCAACTCCTTCAGCGCCGAGTTCGGCCGCGCCGGCGGCGCAGTCCTCAACGCCAGCCTCAAATCCGGCACCAACGAGTTTCACGGCAGCCTCTGGGAGTTCCTCCGTAACGACGCCCTCGACGCCGCCGACTTCTTCCAAAACGCCACCGGCTCCAAAAAAGGCGCCTTCCGACAAAACCAGTTCGGCGCCACCATCGGCGGCCCCGTCATCAAAAACAAAACCTTCTTCTTCGCCGACTACGAAGGGACCCGCATCCGCCAGGCCGTCCCCCAAACCGCCACCGTCCCCACCCAGGCCGAAGCCGCCAGCGGCTACACCAACTTCTCCGACCTCATGGCCCTCCAAACCGGCCACCTCACCGACGCCAACGGCAATCAGTACCCCATCGGAACGATCTTCGATCCCGCCACGACGGCCACTAACTCCAGCGGCGCCTACATCCGTCAACCCTTCCCCGGCAACACCATCCCCGCCAGCCGCCTCGACCCCAACGCCGTCAAACTCCTCCAACTTATGCCCGCGCCCACCCAGCCCGGCCTCTACAACAACTTCAACGTCAACCGCAGCTCTTCCAACGACGTCAACCAAATCGACTCCCGCATCGACCAGTACTTCTCCGAACACGACCAGATGTTTGGCCGCTTTAGCTGGTCCCACAACCCCGAGTTCATCCCCGGACCCTTCACCGGCTACGCCGACG
This sequence comes from Acidobacteriota bacterium, assembly GCA_021813825.1. Classification (GTDB taxonomy): domain Bacteria; phylum Acidobacteriota; class Terriglobia; order Bryobacterales; family Bryobacteraceae; genus JAJYKC01. The sequence continues at coordinate 1,772 of JAKAJI010000260.1, forward strand.
GCGGCGGCTTCGGCGACGGCGACCAGAACTTCAACACCATGGGTGCCGCCCTCAGCTACACCCACTCTTTCAGCCCCACCCTCATCAACGAAGCCCGCCTCGGCTTCAACCGCGAGTACACCTCCCGCGTCCAGCCCTACGGCAACTCCACCACCAACATCCCCGCCCTCTTCGGCATCGAAGGTGTCCTCCAAACCCCCGGCAACGGCGGCCTCCCCTATCTCGGGATCGGCGGCCTCAGCCAACTGGGCTCCTCCGAGTGGCTCGTCAGCGACCGCTACAGCAACACCATCCAGTTCACCGAAAACCTAACCAAAATCTACGGCAAACACACCTTCAAGGCCGGCATGGAGTTCCAGCAGATCACCTTCCCCTGGATCGCCCCGCCTTACTCTCGCGGCGGCTACAGCTTCAGCGGCGCCTTCACCTCCATCCCCAACGTCACCGACTCCAGCACCGGCCGCGCCCAGTTCCTCCTCACCCCGCCCACCAACGGCCTCGGCGGTCCCAATAGCATCTCCCTCTCTAACTTCGGCGACGTCGCCGCCACCCGCGCCTACGGCGGCGCTTTCTTCCAGGACGACTGGAAAGTAACCCAGAAACTCACCCTCAACCTCGGCGTCCGCTGGGACTACTTCTCCCCCACCGGCGAAACCTACGGCGCACAGGCTAACTTCGTCCCCGGCACCCCCTTCTCCGGCGCACAGTACATCATCCCCGCCAACCGCCAGAACAATCCCGCCCTCTCCCAGAGCTTCATGCAGACCCTCCAGCAGGACGGCATCAAGCTCGTTTACAGCAACGCCTACCACGGAAGCGGCCTCGCCAACATTCAGCAGACCAACTTCTCGCCCCGCTTCGGCTTCGCCTATCAGGCCACTTCCCGCTTGGTCATCCGCGGCGGCTACGGCATCTACTACGGCGCTTTCGAAAACCGCGGCGGATACCCCAGCCTCGGCTACAACTACCCCTTCCAGTACAGCTTCTATTACTACGCTCCCAGCTCCCAATCCCCCATGGTCCTGCCCAACGGCCAGTACGGCACGCTCGAAAACTCCGTCGCCGGCATCCCGCTCAACCCCGCTCTCGTCCAGGGCTCCGGACTTACTCTGCGCGGTATCCAGCTCAATTACAAAACCCCTTACGTCCAGAGCGATAACCTCACCCTGCAGTACCAACTTACTCAGTCCACCTCCTTCGAGGCCGGCTATGTCGGCTCCCTCAGCCGCCATCTGGAAACCTTCGTCAGCGCCAACAACGCCAGCGTCCTCCTCCCGCCCGGCACCAACATCACCCCCTACATCCCGTTCCCCAACTTCGCCCCCGGCTCGCCCTACGACAACACCATCGGCAACGCCGACTATCACTCGCTCCAAACAAAGCTCGAGCACCACTTCGCCAACGGCCTCGATATGTTAGTCGCCTATACCTACGCCAAAACCCTTACTGACGCCGGCGACCTCTTAAGCGGCGGCGGCGTCGGCGGCTTCCGCGCACCGGACCTGCCCAACTTCGGCATCCACGGGGATTGGGGCCTTGCCCCCTTCGACGTCCGCCACTCCTTCGTTGCCAGCGGCACATACGATCTCCCCATCGGCCACGGCCGCTCCTACCTGAGCAACATCAACAAACTCGCCGACGCCTTCATCGGCGGCTGGAGCACCAACTGGATCCTCACGCTCCATAGCGGCAACCCCCAAACCATCGGCTGCACTTACGCAACCGGCGCCGACACCGGCTGCTTCGCCCTCTATACCGGCGCCGGCCTCTACACCGGCCAAAGCGTCGCCCACTTTTACAACGCCGCCGCCTTCACCAACCCGGGTGTCGTCACCCAGGTCGGCCAAACCAACTACGCCCCGCTCGGCGGCGGCAACACCCAAGTCACCGGTCCCGCCTTCCACCGTATCGACCTCTCGCTCTTCAAGACCTTCCCCGTCTCGGAAAAGAAGAGCTTCGAATTCCGCGTCGAGGTCTTCAACCTGACCAACACCCCGAACTTCGCCCTGCCGAGCATCCTCAACTTCCTCGACACCGCCGACTTCGGTAGAATTACCTCGACCGTGGACAACCCGAACGACCCACGCGAACTCCAACTGGCGTTGAAATTCTACTTCTGAACTGTCTACCCAACGAAGCCACTCTCGGGGAGCCCCGCTCTATCGCGGGACTCCCCGTTTTTTCGCCTCGACGCGTCCTGGCCTTCCTTCTCGCCATCCCTCTCATCACCGCCCAAGATTCCACCTCCTTCGCCACCAATCGCCAACGCGCCGTCTATTACCTCCAGCATCACCAAATCCCCGCCGCCATCCCCTTTCTCGAAAAAGCCCACCAACTCGACCCCGCTAACTACGACAACTCCTACGACCTCGCCCTCGCCAGCCTCGAAACCCACGACCTCGTCGGCGCCCGCGCCCTCGTCCTCGATATGATCTCCCACCAGGACCGCGCCGAACTCCACAACTTACTCGCCTCCGTCGAAGAAGCCTCCGGTAACATCCAGCAGGCCGCCGAAGAGTACGAAAAGGCTGCCCGCATGGACCCCTCCGAAAAGAACTTATTCGACTTAGGCAGCGACCTGCTTTCCCACCGCGGCTTCGAACCCGCCCTGAAAGTCTTCACTTACGGCGTCGAGCGTTATCCCAACTCCGTCAGCCTCCGCGTCGGCCTCGGCACCGCCTACTACTCGACCGGCGCCTACGACAACGCCGTCGAAACCCTCTGCCAGGCCGTCGATCTCGCCCCAAACGACACCCGCGCCCTCGGCTTCCTCGGCAAAATGTACGACGTCAGCCCGCGCTACGCCGACGAAGTCACCAAGCGCCTCGCGCACTTCGCCCAAGTCTACCCGTCCAATCCCGCGGCCAATTACTACTACGCCCTGAGCCTCCGCAAACGCACCCTCGCCGTCCAACCCGGCGCATCCTGGGACGAAGCCGAACGCCTCCTGCTCCGCGCCGTCCGCCTTCAACCCGATTACGCCGAAGCCCACTACGCTCTGGCTCTGCTCTACGATGACGAAAAGAAAGACCGCAACGCGATTGCCGAATACACCACCGTCATCCGTCTCAAAGGCCCGGACCTCGAGCGCGCCCACTACCGCCTCGGCCGCCTCTATCAACGAACCGGCCAACCAGCCCTCGCCAAAAAAGAATTCGATGCCTTTGAGGCTCTCAAGTCGAAATCGAGATAGCCGCCGGAGTGCCGCCGCGTGAACCGCCGCGACTTCCTCGCCGCCTGCGCCGCCTCCCTCGCCTCCCGCGCCCGCGCCGAACGCGTCACCCCCCACTACCGTCAACCTCCTCCCTTCGACGCCTACATCCCCTTCATCCAACCCGGCCACGACGAGTTCCCCGAAGAAAAAGCCGCCGCCTCGCTCACCGCCCGGCTCCACGAATGGTGGTCCCGCTCCGCCAACCCCGGCCACGCCCGCTTCTACGTCCTCCCGGATAATCAGGTCCGTTTCGAAATCAAATCCCCCGGCGCCTACCGCACCGGCCTCGCCACCGTCACCCTCGAAGGCGATCGCATCACCGGCCTCTCCCCGGTGGACGAATACACCGCCCACTCCCCCGCGCCCCTGTTCCGCGATGTCACCGCATCCGCTTTCCATGGCGTCGCCTCCTTCCACGAACAACTCTCCCGAGGCATCCCCTACTGGGTCGCCGCCCTCGATCCCGCCCTCGGCATCGGCATCTACGGTAACCAGGGCATCGCCGCCGCCGACATCGACAACGACGGCGTCGACGAAATCTACGTCTGCCAACCCGGCGGCCTGCCCAACCGCCTCTATAAAAACGTGCGCGGCCGTTTCGTCGACATCACCGAACCCTCCGGCCTCGGCATCCTCGACGATTCCTCCTGCGCCCTCTTCCTAGACCTCCGCAACTCCGGCCACCAGGACCTCGTTCTCCTCCGCAGCGCCGGCCCCGCGCTCTTTTTGAATAATGGCAACGGCGTTTTCCGCCTCCGCGAAGATGCCTTCCAGTTCGCCACTCCCCCGCAGGGGACCTTCACCGGCATGGCCGCCGCCGACTATGACCGCGACGGCAAACTCGACCTCTACCTCTGCACCTACCTCTTCTTCCAGACCGAAGCCCAATACCGCTATCCAACCCCCTACCACGACGCCCAGAACGGCCCGCCAAATTACCTCTTCCGCAACCGCCTCACTCCCGACGGCGCTGGCACCTTCGAAGACGTCACCGCCTCCACCGGACTCAACCAGAACAATAACCACTTCAGCTTCGCCCCCGCCTGGTGCGACTTCGACGACGACGGCTGGCCCGACCTCTACGTCGCCAACGACTTCGGCCGCAAGAACCTATATAAGAACCACGCCGGCCATTTCGAAGACATCGCCGCTCAAGCCGGCGTCGAAGATCTCGGCCCCGGCATGAGCGCCTCCTGGTTCGACTATGACAACGACGGCCTCCCCGACCTCTACGTCTCCAACATGTGGACCGCCGCCGGCCAGCGCATCGTCCACTCCCCGGCTTTCTCCCCCGCCAAAGACCCTTCTCTCGCCGATGCCTGGCGCCGCCACACCAAGGGCAACTCCCTCTACCGCAACCGCGGCGACGGGAAATTCGACAATGTAAGTGCCGCCGAGGGCATCGAAGCCGCCCGCTGGGCTTGGTCCTCCGACGCCCACGATTTCGACTGCGACGGCCGCCCGGAAATCTTCGTCACCTGCGGCATGCTCACCAACGACAAACAGCCGGACCTGATGAGCTTCTTCTGGCGCCAGGTCGTCGCCAAATCCCCTACCGTTGCCCGTCCCGCCGCGGCCTACGAAAGCGGCTGGAACGCCCTCAACCAGTTCATCCGCGAAGGCCACAGTTGGAACGGCAACGAACCCAACGTCTTCTTCGTCCAACGCGAAGGCAAATACCGTGACTTCTCCGGAGTAAGTGGCCTCGACGTCGCCGAAGACAGCCGCGCCTTCGCTGTAACTGACTTGACCGGCGACGGCTCGCTCGACCTCGTCCTCAAAAGCCGCCTCGGCCCCCAAGTCCGAGTATTCGCTAACCAGTCCGCTCTTTCTCGCGATCGCATCGTGCTGCGACTCCACGGAACCAAGTCGAATCGTGACGCCATCGGAGCCTGCGTCACTCTCGCCGGCCAGGTTAAGTGGCTCACCGCCGGCTCAGGTTACCTCTCCCAGCACACCAAGAAACTCCACTTCGGCTTAGCCGATCGCCGCTCCGCCGAAACCGGCAAGATCACTTGGCCCTCCGGCCTCGAACAAACCTTCGGCCCGCTCGAATCCGGCTATGAGTACGAGATAGAAGAAGGCAGCGCCACTCATCGCAAAACGCCTCTCCGCCCCCGCGCCGCCTTCCCTCACAACGCCCCTCCCATCCAC
>JAKAJI010000261.1 GCA_021813825.1 Acidobacteriota bacterium
ATGCTGTCCTCCGGCCGGCGCCCCGGCGTCCGGCGCGTCTGACACCTTCCCTGCGCCCCGTCGGTAGGACGTCCACGCCGTTTCCAAGGTTCCCGCCGATCGCCGGTCACCACAGCGAGGCAAGTCTTTCCTTACGGGTTGTATAGATCGGCGATGCGGTACGTCCGGTATTCCGGGATCGCCGCGTGCAGAGAAAACTGAAAATTACCCGAAGGATCCACTTCAAACACGTTCGACGTGTTGGAAGGCACAATCCACCCGCCGCCGAACTGGTAGTTGCCGTCGGGAAGAAGCTGCGCCGACCCCAACGCGAAGGAAAAGGCGCCTAAATCGACGTTCACGTTGAGCGTCGCCGTCATCGCCTTCTCGTCGATCAGCAGCACCTGGCCGCGGCTGTGGGCGTTGGGATCCACCGCCTGGCGCAGGTTCCCGTCGTCGTATACCGTGAGGACTCGTTCGTCGCCCGGCACGAAGTCCGGGTCGTGTTGGTGCGAGAACCACGGAGACGGATCCGAGGAGATGATTTGAAAATCGCCGTCGGGGCCGAGGCGCCAGAGCACATCGCCGTTTCCCTTGCCGTCTTCGTAGTCCAGCTTCATCACCCAGTCCTGGTGGCGGCTGGAGTAGAGTAAGTTCCCGTCATCGAGATATTGAAGCGCGTTTCCGTGGACCCAGTCGTTCGCTTTGGCGGCAAGATGATAAGGCGGGCAGCCCGACCCCGGGCAGGTTTCGCCAAGCGTCGCCATGCGGTGCGTGTCCAGGTGTTCGAAGGCATCCCACGTCCATACCACCTGTAAGTCCTGGTCGAGTGCGACGATTAAGTCGCCGATCACGTCAACCGCACCCGGACCCTGCACGTCGGTCAGTATCTGCTCAGTGCTTCCGAGTAACACGATGCCGCCGCCCGGCAGCGACCGGGCGTCGTGGTGGAAGCCCGTGATGTTGCGGACTCCAAGCGCCGTGAGTTGCTCGTTGATCCGCTCCGCGTTGGTTTCCCGGAGCGTCGTGCCAGCCACGTCGAACTCGCGGAAAATCTGGTCAACCGGCGCGCCGCTTGGGTTCCACGTAAGGCTGAGAAATCGCCCGCCCGGTTCCGGCTGGGTAAGGAACGTAACAGGTGTCACGTAATACCAGACCAGGTTGCCGGCAAGGTCGGTTGCGAAGGATGGACCGTACAAGTTGCTATGAAGGAGGAGACCGGTGGAAGTGGAGGGAGCGGGTTGAGAAATAGTGAGCGCCGGAGGAGTGAACTGTGAGGACGGTGTAGTCAGAGATAATTGCGGCCCCGTCTGTTCTCCGTTGGGAGACTCGATTACATGGTTCACGATGTAAGTGGTGTTGGGGCGGAGTCCCGCCAGATAGAAATTCATCGACGTCTGCGCGGGGCACGATCCAAAGGGAACGCCCTGGTGCGCTCCATGGTGCGAGGATGTGGCAATGAGTGGCCTTCTCTCCGGGCAGGGCGGGCTGCAGTTCCGGTATGGCGTGAAGTGAGCCGCATCTCCCGGCGCCTGAAACTCCACGCGCATCTTCGCGCCCGCCGCGCACACCGGCGCGCTGTAAAGAAAAACCAGCGGATTGGCCGTCGGCGAGATCACCGGATCCGAACCCGTCACCGCGGGGACAAAAGGATAGGACAGTACGGAGACGGCTGTCGACTGCGTGTTGTTGTCCCGGACCGTCACTTCGATCTGGTAAGTTCCCTCCGCCAGTGAGGCCGTCCAGTTGAGTTGGTTCGACGGGCTGAAGTCGCGGATCACGCGAAAGGGGAGATCAGGCCGCGCGATGCGGAAGCGGTACGATAACGACCCCGTTCCCCCAGAAACGATGGCCGTGAATCCGACGAGAGTGCCAACCGGTGCAGGCGCTGGAACCGAGGGCGCCAGCACCACGGACAGCGATTGGGCGAAGACGGACAGCGACGCGATCAAGAACAGGAAAAGCGAATTACGAACTTGGAGGAACTGCGGCACTCTTCCAGGGTAGTGCCTCGACGGCTGCGGCGCGGACGCACGTACCGCCGGTCGCTACCTCACGCCGCAACCAATCCGTGCGGATCGATCACGAACTTCTTCGCCGCGCCCTTGTCGAAGTCGCGGTAGCCTGCCGGCGCCTCGTCAAGCGAAATCACTTGCACATTCACCGCCTTGGCGATTTCGGTGCGTCCGTGAAGAATCGCTTGCATCAGTTGCCGGTGGTATTTCATCACCGGGCACTGGCCGGTAAAAAACGAATGAGAGCGCGCCCAGCCCAGCCCAATGCGAATCCCGAGGATGCCCGATTTCGCGCCGGCGTCAACAGCGCCGGGATCGTCGGTGACGTAAAGACCCGGGATGCCGATGCCGCCGCCCGCCCGCGTCACTTCCATCAGGGAGTTGAGAACCGTCGCCGGTTGTTCGGTCGCACTGGCCGCGCCGTGGCCGCGCGCCTCAAACCCGACGCAGTCCACCGCCGAGTCGACTTCCGGTACACCCACAATCTGCGCGATCTGTTCCCCCAAAGACGCTTTCTGCCGAAGGTCCACCGTCTCGCACCCGAAGCTCCGCGCCTGCGCCAGCCGCTCGGGTATCATGTCGCCTACGATTACTACCGCCGCGCCCAGCAGCCGGCAGGCTTCGGCGCTCGCAAGTCCGACGGGCCCCGCTCCCGCTACATAAACAATCGAGCCGGGGCCCACGCCCGCCGTCACGGCCCCGTGATAACCCGTCGGAAAGATGTCGGAAAGCAGCGTCAAGTCGCGGATGCGGGCCATCGCCCGTTCCTTGTCCGGAAACTTGAGTAAGTTGAAGTCCGCGTAAGGGCACATCACGTATTCGGCCTGGCCGCCGACCCAACCGCCCATGTCGACATAACCGTACGCCGCGCCCGGCCGCGCCGGATTCACGTTCAGACACACGCCCGTGTTTCGCTCCTTGCAGTTCCGGCACCGCCCGCACGCGATGTTGAAGGGCACCGACACGAGGTCGCCCACCTTGAGGAACTCCACGTCGCGGCCCACTTCAATAACCTCGCCCGTGATCTCGTGGCCCAAAATGAGACCCACCGGAGCGGTCGTGCGGCCCCGGACCATGTGCTGGTCGCTCCCGCAGATGTTCGTGGTTACGACTTTCAGAATCACGCCGTGCTCGCACTTCCGCGAGCCGAGCGCCAGTTTCGGGAAGTCCATGGACTGGACTTCCACCTTGCCCGTTCCCATGTAAGCCACGCCGCGATTCGAAGCCATAGTCACTCCTCGTCTGTATTCCGTTCGTTCGCAGGCATCACATCACAACCGGAGCCCACTTTCAACTGCCTCCTTGCTTCCTGTTCCTGGCTTCTTCCCCCGTGATCCTGTTCTCCGCAAAATTCCGCTGTATCCTGATTGGAGGTCGCTGAACGTCTGACAGGGGACGGACGCTCCGACGAAAGACAAGGACGGCCAGGGGGGAAAGTGGATTTGGTGTTGGAGGAAATTCGTGCGGCTGCGGGACCCGCGAGGGAAGTCCGGCGCGCTGCTAAGTTTGGGGCACTGACCATATCGGTCGTGATCCCGGTTCACAATGACTGCGGCCATCTGCGCCAGTGCCTGGCGGCGCTGCTCGCCGCCTCCGTGCGTCCCGCCGGGATTGTCGTCGTCGACGATGGTTCTGAACCGCCCGTCGACGCCACGTCGCTGCCGCAAGGTTGCCGCCTGCTTCGGCGCGATCACGAGGGTTCGTTCGCGGCGCGCAACGCCGGTGTCGAAGCCACCAGCGGCGACGTCATCGTCTTTGTGGACTCGGACTGCGTCGCGCATCCCGACGCCATAGAACGCATGGTCGCGGCCCTCGATCACGACCCGGAATTAGCCGCGGTCTTCGGTTCCTACGACGACGCGCCTGGAAGCCAGGATCTCATTTCGCAGTTCCGCAATCTCCTGCACGCATACACCCATGAACTGGGGCATGAAAGCGCCTCTTCGTTCTGGACCGGCTGCGGTGCCGTGCGTCGCAATGTGTTCGCTGAACTTGGCGGCTTCGCGCTCGACCGGAATAAACTGCGCGACGTCGAACTCGGTCTCCGCATGGTGCGCGCTGGTCACAAGCTTCGCCTCGATCCTCGTGCGCGAGTCCGTCATTTGAAGCGCTGGCGGCTCGGAACGATGATTCGGACCGATGTGTTCGACCGTGCGGCAAATTGGACGGAGTTGATGCTGCGGGAGCGCCGCTTCCCCGACGACTTGAACGTGCGGCGCTCCGAGCGCTGGGCGGTGGCGGCGCTGTTCGCCGCTGCGGGGGCGGCTGCTCTGGCCCCGGTGCGTCCGGAGGCGGGTTGGGTGGCCACCGCACTCGGAACGCTGTATCTCGGCTTGAATGCGAAATTGCTGCGTTATTTTGGGCGCCTGCGCGGCGCGACATTTGCCCTGCGCAGCGTGCCGCTCGTCATGCTTTATCACGCTTGTTGCGCGGCGGGCCTGGGCATCGGCTGTTTGCGATGGTTGCTGCGGGGCGCCAGCTAGGAGCGCACCCCATGGATGGCTCAGTCGTCCTCGAATGGAGCCAGGCCGGAGGCGCGGATCAGCAGCGCGGGCTGCGCATGATCGAGACGCTGGCTTCCGAGGCCCGGCAACTGCCGGGGAAGTGGGAACTGATTGTCTGCGGGGCCCCCGAAGCGCTTGGCTTCCCGCAAAGCGCCGCCATCCGAAACGCGGCCGGAGAAGACGACGACGGCTTCGCGCTGAAGATCCTCCCGGTTTCCGCCGAAGTCGTGGCCACGTCAGCGTCGTTTTACTTCGCTTTGAAAAACTACGGCGCCGCGGCCGCCCAGGGCGAACTCATCGTGTTCGCCGACAGCGACCTGCAGGTCGAAAACGGCTGGCTCCGGGCCATGGTAGACACCTTCGCCAACCCCGAGGTTCAGGTCGCCGCGGGTGCCGTGTACCCGAAGTGCGGAACCTGGTATGAAGACGCCGTGGCGATGTTCTGGTTTTTCGAACCCCGCTCCACCGGCGGCGGCCTGCGGCGCACGAGCCATTTCTTCGCCAATAGCGTGGCGTTTCGGCGGAGGGTATTCGAGACTCATCCCTTTCCGACGCTCGTGGGTTCCAATCGCGGCGCCTGCGCCTTGCTCGGCCGGCAACTCGAGCGCGAGGGAATTCCAGTTTGGAGAAATGAGTCCGCCCGCGCCGCCCACCCCGCTCCCGAATGCGGGCGTGGCTTCCTTATGCGCGGCATATCCCACGGCCGGGATAACTATCTCGCCTATGGCGCCACTCGGACCTTCGCCCGTTTCCTGCTCGGAATCTGCCAGACATTCGTCCGGCCCCTGCGGCGCTCGGCGCGGCTCGGCGTCCCGCTCTATGAGGTGCCACTCGGAATCGCCGTCGGCCTCGCCTACTGGTCTCTCCACTTATTCGGTCTGGCCGTCGCGGTTCTCACTCCCGGCCTCCTCCGGCATCGCATTACCGCATAAGGGAATGGACGGCACAATAAGCTGGAAAGCAGGTGGTCGCCGTTTACGAACACCGCCCCCCGCCGCCGCCCCCGGAACCACGAAAAACCGGACACCTCACAAGCGCCATGGCGCCGGTCAGGGCCCAAATTTGATCTCACTCGATGCCGTGAATTTCCGGTAGCCGCTGTATTCGGCTACGAACAGTCCGCCCGGTGTGTTCTTCGACTCCGGATCCCCCTCGCGCACCCGCACCGTCGTCGGCAGCGAAAACGACTGCCCGCCAATGGCGACCTCGCGATACTGGATCGACACCGCGAGCGGCCGCTCCCCGTTCTTGGAAAAGTTGATCATCAGTTCAAGCAGCTTGACTTCGTGGGTGGAAGGATCCACGTACGCGATCCCGCTGTCCGTGTACGGTGTCACATGACCATGGTCTTGCATCAGCAACGGCGGCGCGCCCGGCTTCGACCGGAATCCAACAACCTCGAACCGATTGTCGTTCCCCATTCCGTCCGGCGCGAAGAAACCATACACGTGATATTTCGGCCCGAGCGGGCCGAATACCGACCACAGCGACGAACTGAATCCCCCCGTAAACAGATACGGCGCCTTCAGCTTCCAGTGCTTCCCGACGTGCTTCCCGTTCACCGTCTGCACCTCCCGGATTTCCGTGAACGCCAGCCCACGTTTCTTGTCCGGCGATTGAAGCCCCGTGAAATTCGACTCGATCACCGACTCCCGCACCACCTCGTTCCCAAGGAACGACTCGGACGTGATCCGCTCCCGGCAGATGAAGTCGGGAAGTTGCTCGCGCAAACGCGTCAGGTTCTCCTCTACGCCAAGAACAACCCCCGCGACGGACGCATCCCCGGGCGAGGCGCTCGTCGGGGAAACGACCGCGACAGTGAGTAACACGCAAAGCCAGCGCATCGTCGTCCCAGGGCCGGTCTCAGCCAGCCTCGCTCCCCTGTAGTTGTTCCTTATCACGGGGATGGAGCGAAACACAAGGCCAGCCGGCACTCGCCCCCCCCAGTCGCGATTGCACCGAACCGGCCGAATTGCTTAAACTGGTATAGTTCGGAAGTTTGGACGAAACCATCCCCAGGCGTGTCCTGCCCCGGAAAGGGATCCCACGAAAGAGTATGTTTCGAGGAAACCGTAAATTTCGGGTGGGAGTGCGAGTCGGGGAACGTGGACAGGTGGCCGAGTGGTTAATGGCAGCAGACTGTAAATCTGCCGCTCCTTGCGAGCTACGGAGGTTCGAATCCTCCCCTGTCCACCAGTTTTTCGTGCGCCTTCGGTAAGGCGCGCGGCATGGGCCGATGTAGCTCAGTTGGTAGAGCGCGTCCTTGGTAAGGACGAGGTCACCAGTTCAATCCTGGTCATCGGCTCCAGAAATTCTAACGAGCAATCGCGGACGCCGGACAACGGCGCCGGACGACAACAAAGCAGCCGGGGAGGCGAGGGCGTAAGAGATGGCAAAGGAAAAATTCGATCGCAGCAAGCCGCACGTCAACATTGGGACGATTGGTCACATTGATCACGGCAAGACGACGTTGACGGCGGCGATTACGCGGGTGTTGGCCAAGCACAACCCGAAGGTGAAGTTCCGGAGCTTCGATTCGATCGACAACGCGCCGGAAGAGAAGGCGCGCGGGATCACGATTGCGGTGGCGCACGTGGAGTACGAGACGGCG
>JAKAJI010000262.1 GCA_021813825.1 Acidobacteriota bacterium
CACCCCCGCCGAAGCCATCACCGCCGCCACGATTAACGCAGCCTGGTCCGTTGGCCTCGGCCACGAAACCGGTTCGCTCGAACCCGGCAAGCGCGCCGACCTTCTCCTGGTGGACTGCGGCGACTACCGCGAGATCCCGTATTTCTTCGGGGTCGAACACGCGTGGGTTGTGCTGGCGGGCGGCGAAGTGGCTTTCCGGCGGTGAGTCGCTTTCTTGTTCATCCGCAGGAACGAGTCTAAACTAACATTTCATGGGGCGGGAACATGCACGGGACGCCGCGGTCAACCAGCGCAACGTAGGCCGGATCGCCGAACGCATCGTGGCAAACGAATTGGAATATCGCGGATTCCGTGTGAGTGACCTGAATAAGGAAGGGATATCCGCAAACGCCGACCTGCTGGCCGCTAAGGATGGCAAAACCTGGCAGGTGCAGGTAAAGGGCGCCACCGCGGACGACGGCTTTTGGTTCGGTTACGGGTACTGCAACGAGGAGGTCATAGCTCGCCGGGAACCGTTCTTCAATAAGAAGGACAACGGCTTCTACAAGGCGGAGGTCGTCGCGCTGGTTTGCGTGAAGTCCCCGAAGGAATACTCTTGCCTTGTACTGCCCGTAACAATTGCCGAACAAGCCGCGCAGCTCAATCTCACCCGGTACTTCCGTACGCCGAAGAAGAATGGCGAGCCGCACAAGCCCGGTAAGGTATGGGTCGCGATTGATTACATTCCGAAAGGGGCAGATGCGGAGGTCCAAGAACGGTATGAACAGGAATTCAAGCTTCTCCGCCCTTACCGCGACAATTGGGACGCCGCGTTCGAAAACTTCATGCTTCGACGGCAAACACATCCCGGAAATGCGTGATCCGGACGGGACTCTCGAACACCACGTTCACCACATCGAACCGCAGACGCTCCCGCGGCACGCCCGCGCGCCGGGCGTAGGAATAGGCCGCGCGACGCAGGCTCGCGATCTTCTCCTCCCCGATCGCCCGGTCCGGCGCGCCGAACTCCTCCGTCGCGCGCGACTTCACCTCCACGATCACCAGCGCTCCCGTTTCCGGCGTCCCATCCCAAGCGACCAGGTCCAGTTCGACGCTGCCTTCTTCCCGGCGCCAGTTCCGCGCCACCACCGTCAGCCCTTCCTTCTGCAGATACCGATGAGCCAGGTCTTCGCCACGCGCGCCCAGCGCATGCGCCTCGTTGCCCCGTTGGCGCCGCGCCCGGTCCCGCACGCCATCCGCCCAACGGTAGAGCCAGCCCAGCATCAGATCGCCTCGAACTCAAAGTCCATCACTTTGCCGCGCACGACGTAGCACAAGTAGTATTCCCAAAACCGCCGGAACCGCGGGAACCGATTCACGAGAAACTCGAATCCCAGCCACCGCCAGAAAGCTAGTAGCCGCACTCGCACCGAAATCTCGCGGAACCGCCGCCTCGAGTAGTAGCCGAACCCCGCATTGTTTTCTCCGAAATAGCGGAAAGAAAAGCTATTGAGATGCCACCGGTGCGTCGGATCGCAGAAGGAGCTGAAGTCCGTGTAATGGGGCGTCACGAGTATCACGCGCCCGCCGGGACCCGTGAGCCGGTGAAACTCCTCCATGGTGCGGATTACATCGCTCACGTGCTCGATCACGTGAATCGCCCGGACGCAGCCGAACGATGCGTCGCGAAACGGGTATGGAAAATGATCGAGGTCGCAAAGCACGTCGGCGCGGGTTCCGGGGATGCGGTCGATCCCGACCGCCCCCGGATATTTGTTCACGCCACAACCAACGTCAAGGACTCGCCGCGGCGGCCCCTCCGGCCCTACCGGGCGAGACTCAGGCATTCCTCCAGTGTATCGACGGCGAAATCGGCCTGATCCCGCGTGATCACCAGCGGCGGGCACAACCGCACGGAATTCTTCCCCGCCCCGAGCACGAGCAACCCGCGCTCGAAGGCAAGCTGCACGATCCGGTCGCGAATCTCCGGCGCGCGCTCTCGCGTCTGCTGATCCTTGACGAGTTCGAAGCCGATCATCAGGCCACGCCCGCGCACATCGCCGACATTCGCAAATCGCGCCGGCCAACTCGCCATCCGGCCCAGCAGGTGGGCGCCGATGCGCGCGGCGTTCTCCACCAATTCCGTTTCGAGCAACTCGATTGTCTGCAGCGCCGCCGCCACGGCCACCGGATTCCCGCCGAACGTCGAAGCGTGCGCGCCGGGCGTCCAACGCATAACGTCGGCGCGTGCCATGGTCGCCCCCAGCGGCATTCCACTCGCGATTCCCTTGGCGATCGTCAGAATGTCGGGCTTCAAGCCGAAGTGCTGCGACGCCCACATCTTTCCGGTCCGCCCCATGCCGCTCTGAACTTCGTCGGCGATCAGCAGCAGGTTGTGTCGCTTTGCCAGCACCTGCAGCTCATCGAAGAATTTCTGCGGCGGCACGACGTACCCGCCCTCGCCCTGAATCGGCTCCACGATGATGGCCGCCACGTCCTCGGCCGGCAGGATCGTCTCAAACAACCGCTCGGCCTGCTGTAGACACTCCACATGGCAGCTTTCCACCCGCTGGTTCACCGGGCAGCGGTAGCAGTACGGATACGGGACGTGCTGCACGCCCGGCACGAGCGGACCGAAGCCTTTCCGCTGGACCACCTTGCTCGCAGTCAACGACAGCGAACCCATGCTCCGCCCGTGAAACGCGCCCAGAAACGCGATGAAGTTGTTGCGTCCCGTGTGATACCGCGCCAGCTTCAGCGCCCCTTCCACGGCTTCCGTGCCCGAGTTGCCAAATGACACCCGGTGCGCGCCGCCGGCCGGCGCAAGGCTGGCCAGCTTCTCGGCCAGTTCCACCATGTTTTCGTAATAAAAGTCTGTGCCCGACATGTGGATCAGCCTTGCCGCCTGATCCTGAATCGCGCGCACGACTTTGGGGTGGCAGTGTCCTGTGGCGACAACGGCGATTCCGGCGTTGAAATCGAGAAAGCGGTTGCCGTCGACATCCTCGACAATCGCCCCTTCCCCCCGCGCGGCGACCATCGGGTAGCTGCGGGTGTAGGACGGCGACACAACGGCCGCGTCCCGCGCGATCACTTCCTTGGCTTTCGGGCCGGGCAGAGCGGTAATAAGCTGCGGCAGCCCGGCGCGGACTGCTTCTTTAATCGGCATTTGAGTTCTCCCTACTGGAAACGGAACCAGACACTTCCCGCGCGCAACGGACGGAATCTCATCCCGGGAAATTGCGCGCTGACGCGAACGTTCGCCGCGCGAAGGAGAACTTAATCGGAGCCGAAAAGCGACGGCCTGGCGTTGGAGGGTCGAAGAACAATCATCGAGGTGCCGCCTCTTTTTTATTGTAACTCCGGCGCCGGCGTTTTCTCGCGCCAGAAACGCTGGGCCCACACCCACAGCGCCACGGGCGCGAGCATCGCCAGGCCGGCGAGGATTGCCACCCGCTCCACCGGCATCCCCCCATCCACCAGCCACCCGGCGACCAGGCTTGAGGCCGACATGGTCAGCACCGCGAAGCCGAACTCCGCGGCGAAAACGCGTCCGCGAAAGGCGTCGTCGGTCTGAAGCTGCAGCATCGTTGTCGAAATCACCCACACCGACGACAACCCGGAATGTGCAACCACGAGCGCCAGACACGCCAGGATGAGCGTCGGCGCAAACCCCAGACCGATGTAGCCGAAAAAAGCCGCCAGAAACCCAAGCCCGATCGTCAGCCGGAGCCGAGATCCCCGCTCGCCCGCCCACGCCGTAGCCGCCGTCGGACCCAGAATGGCGCCCGCTCCCCGCGAAGCCATCAAGGCACTCATTCCCAGCATCCCCGCCTGATGAATGTCCATTCCCGGCGCATGAATCGCAAACACTCGCTCGCCCAGGACCGGCAGAATCACCCAGTTCGCGCCCAGCACCCCGATGCCGCATTTGACGAAAATCGTCGCCCGCAAGCGGCGCTTGCCACGTACATACCGGATGCCATCCATCACCGGCGTCAACGCAAACAGATCCCGTGCCCGCACGGCGGTCTTCGCCTCCGCGTGCGGCTCGGTAAAGCGCATTCGCCGGATCAACAGCGCGGAACCCACGAACGACAACGAGTTCAGCACAAACACCGTGTCGCGCCCCAGATATGCCGCCAGGAGCCCGCCCACGGCGGCCCCCGCGGTGAAGTTCAGCGACCACGTGATCGAGGCGAGCGTGTTCGCGCGAATCACCTCGCCCTCCGGCACGATGTTCGGAATGGCGGCGTTACGCCCGGGCTCGAACAGGCCCCACAGCACGGTTTCCAGAAACAGCAGCGTGTACAGCAGCCAGATGCGTCCAGGGCCGGTCACCAGCACCATCGAGAGCACGACGCCGGCGCGTGTCCAGTCGGCGAACATCATCACGCGCCGCCGGCTCAGATGGTCGTTCACCACGCCCGCCACCGGCGCGATGAAAAACTGGGGCAGCACCTGCAGCAGAAACGCGAACCCTACGGAGGCGGCCTTGTGCGTGAACTCGAGCAGCAGACTGTAGATGGCGACCGTGTAGAACCAATCGCCCAGTTCGCTCACGATCTGCGCGAACCACAACAACCGGAAATTGCGGTTCCCGCGAACCAGCGCAAGGTAGCCCGGCATGCATTGCCGCCGCTACACGTACAGGCCCATGCGAGCCTTCGCCAATTGCACCGTCGAAGCGGCGACGGGCCTCACGCGCTCCGCACCGTCGCGGAGCACGCCGGTCAGATAGCCGGGCTCGCTGACGATCTCGCGATACCGCCGCTGCAAGGGTTCCAGATGCGCAATCACGACATCGGCCACGCGCTTTTTCAGTTCCCCGTAGCGCTTGCCCTCGAACTCAGCTCGCGCCTGCTCTTCGGTCCATTCCTCAAAAGCCCGAGCGATCTCGATCAGGTTCGCCACACCCGCGCCCAAGGATTCGAAATTCACCGCCGGCTGCGAATCCGTCGTCGCCCGCATGATCTTCTTCCGGGCCACTTCCGGCGGATCGAGCAGCCCCACCGCGTGACCGGCACCCGGCGCGGACTTGCTCATCTTTGTTTCCGGATCGTCCAGTCCCATGACGCGCGCGCCGCTCGACGGCAGATGTGTCGCCGGCACCGTGAACGTGTCACCGTACAGCGAATTGAACCGCTGCGCGATGTCCCGCGTGAGTTCCAGGTGCTGGCTCTGGTCCTCGCCGACCGGCACGATGGCCGCCTGGTAGAGGAGGATGTCGGCCGCCATGAGCACCGGATACTGCAGCAGTCCGTCGCCGATCGTCTCCTGCGCCTCCGACTTCGCCTTGAATTGCGTCATCCGCAGCAGCCAGCCCACCGGAGTCACGCACGTCAGCATCCAGGCCAGTTCGGCGTGCTCAGCCACCGACGACTGCACGAAGATGTTCGAGATGTTTGGATCGATTCCAGAAGCCAGGAACAACGCTGCGACTTCCTCGATTTTTGCACGCAGCTCGGCCGGATCCTGGTACACAGTGATCGCGTGCAGATCCACGATGCAGAAGTTGCTGTCGTAGTCGTGCTGGACCTTCACCCAGCTCTTCAGCGCGCCGAGATAGTTGCCGATATGCAAATGGCCGGAGGGCTGCACTCCGGACAGAACACGTTTTTTCATGCGGGGAATTCCGTTGCGGAAGTTCGCTTTCATGGTAACCGACTCACCCGCCTCCGCACCCCGCTCTGCTTGTGCCGGTCCCCTGCAGGGCGTCACAATCAGATGTTGGAACTACAGACTGTCACGATCGAGAAGCTGGTCTACGGCGGGGAAGGGCTCGCGCGGCTGGATCACCGTGTGGCGCTTATTCCCTTCGTTCTGCCCGGTGAAAAAGTACGCGCCGAACTCACGCCTTCCAAGGGTGGTGTTTTGCGCGGCGCCGCGGTCGAAATTGTGGAGCCTGCCCCAACGCGGCAATTCCCGCAGTGCCCCTATTTCATGCATTGTGGCGGCTGCCACTACCAGCACATCGGCTACGAGGACCAACTCCGCTACAAACGCGACATCCTCGAAGAGGCGCTGCGCCGCATCGGCAAGCTGATCTGGGAAGGCGAGACGGGAGTGCTCTCCGCTTCGCCGTGGCAATATCGCAACCGGGTGCGCCTGCACTTTTCCGGCGGTGCGATGGGCTACTTTGCTTCCGGAACGAATGCGGTGGAAAAGATCGGCGCCTGCGCCATCGCCAGCCCGCGCATCGACGCCGTTGTTCGCGCCATCCACGAGGCCCTGCCGCGCATCGGCAGCTTCGGTGCATCCGTCGAAGTGTTCACGAACGAAGCCACCGTCCAGATCTCCAGCCGCGACCACCTACCCAAGGCCGCGCGCGAGTTATTTGCAAGCCTCGGCGTCTCCGCGCCCATCGAGTGCCACGGCCTTCGGGTCAGCGCCGGTTCATTTTTCCAGGTGAACCGCTTCCTCATTGACGATCTGGTACGCGCGGCCACCGCCGGGGCCACCGGTGAAGTCGCGGTTGATCTTTATGCCGGCGTTGGCCTGTTCTCCTCCGCGCTCACCGCGGGCTTCTCGCAGGTCACCGCCGTCGAGATGTCGAACTCGGCCGCGCGGGATCTCGAATTCAACGGCCGCAACAGTCCTTCCCCCTGGCACGCGGTGCGTGCTGACGCCGCCGAGTTCCTTGCCTCGCTCGACAAGCCGCCGGACTTCCTTCTTGCCGACCCGCCGCGCTCCGGGCTCGGCGCCCGCGTGGCCAAAGAACTCCTGCGCTTGCGCCCGCCGCATCTGTGCCTGGTTTCCTGCGACCCCTCGACGCTCGCCCGCGACCTCGCGCTGCTCACCGCAGGCGGCTTCCGGATCGAATCCATCACCCTCGCCGATCTGTTCCCTCAGACCTTCCACATCGAGACCGTGGTCCACCTGGCCGGCTGAGCGCAGCGCTAAGGGGTGGTTTCGTAGGGCTTGATCTGATCCGCGATCTTCGATTTATCGCCCACCACGACCAGCGTCATCTTGTCCGGCACGATGTATTTTTGGGCGATGCGCTGTACTTCGCCGGGTGTCACCGCCATCACACGCGGCACGTAGTCGGTGAGGAAGGACCGCGGGAGGTCTTGCGAGTCAACGAACTGCAGTTGGTTGATGATGGCGTCAGGGCTCATCGTG
>JAKAJI010000263.1 GCA_021813825.1 Acidobacteriota bacterium
GAATCGATCTGGGTTTCTACGGCCTTCGTTGTGGGGTTCGCCTGCGTGATTGCGTTCGGCATCGTGTACAACGGAGCGCGCATCGCGCTGTCGGAGCGCGGCCGGGAACTCGCCACGCTCCGCGTGTTGGGCTACACGCGGGCGGAAACCGGCGCCATCTTACTCGGCGAACAGGCCCTACTGATGGGCATCGCAATCCCCATTGGCTTCGTGTTGGGGTACGCACTGTCCGCGATGCTGGCGCACTTTTTCTCGCGCGACCTGTTCCGGCTTCCGCTTGTCGTCAACGCGGCCACTTATGCCTATGCCGCCGTGGTCGTCGCCTCGGCCGGTGTTTTCTCCGGCTTGATGGTCGCCCAGCGCATACGGCGTATGGAACTCGCCGAAGTTCTCAAATCGATGGAATGAGGACGCGATGAAAAGGATTTTCAAGCGCATTTTCGTTGCTCTGCTCTTGATCGCGGTGGCGGTTCTCATTGCGGTTGCCTTCCGCCCCAAGCCCGTAGAGGTGGACGCGGCGCAAGTAACGCGCGGCCCGTTGCAGGTTACCGTCGAAGAAGACGCCGAAACGCGCGCACACGACCGTTTCACGCTGGCGGCGCCGATCGCGGGCCGGCTCTCGCGGATCCAGCTTCGCGAAGGCGATGAAGTCACGCCGCGAACGCCGGTCGCCACCATTAGCCCGTTGCCGCTTGATGTGCGCGAACTGGCCGAGATTCGCGCCCGGGTGGCCTCAGCCGAAGCACGCCAGCGAGAAGCCGCCGAGCAGTTGGCGCGTTGGGAGAGCGACCATGCGCAGGCGGTTCGCGACCTCAACCGTGCGCGCCGCCTGGCCGCCGACGGAATCGTCGCGCAGCAGGAGTTCGAGCAGGCTCAGACCAAGGAAGCGGCGGCAGCAAAGGAAGTGGAGGCCGCGAAGTTCCGCCTGAGCTCCGCCGCCGCCGACGTGGAACGCGAACGCGCCGGCCTCGTCTCGGTCGAAGCGCAGCAAAAGCAAGGCGGCCGCGTTGTCACCCTCTATCCGCCCACGCGCTGCCGCATCCTTCGCATTTTCGAGAAAAGCGAGCGTGTCATTCCCTACGGCACGCCGATCGCGGTCCTGAGCGATCCCAATAAGATCGAGATCGTTGCCGACTTACTGTCGACCGATGCGGTCAAGGTTCGCCCCGGCGCGCCAGTGATCGTGGAGAACTGGGGCGGACCGGCGCCGTTGCGCGCCAAGGTCCGGCTGGTGGAACCGTATGGATTCACGAAGGTATCGGCGCTCGGGATCGAAGAACAGCGAACCAACGTCATCGCGGATTTCATCGATCCGCCGAACGGGCTAGGCGACGGATACCGCGTGGATGTCCGCGTGGTGCTTTGGGAAAGCGCCGACGTTCTCAAGGCGCCGGCCAGCGCGCTGTTTCGCGTGGGAGGGCAGTGGAGCGTTTTCACTGTCGATGAGGGCCGCACGCGACTTCGACCGGTCGAAGTGGGTCACCGGAACGCGGCCGAAGCCGAGGTTGTCAACGGGCTCGAGCGCGGCGCGGTAGTGGTGGTGCATCCGCCGAACGATTTGAAAGAGGATACGCGCGTGACCGTGCGCGCCAACAACGCGCGCTGACGGCGTGCTCAGTGGGCCGCGGGCGTGATGTCGGTGACCGGGAGATCCCAGTGTGCGAGCAGGATCTCGAAGCGCCTCTGCTCCTCGCGCTGGTAGGTCTTCTGGTCCGGCCAAAGCTGGTGGATGAGCCGCTCCTCGTCCGGATTGGCGGTGGCGCCGGCCGCGGCATTCTTGAAGACGATGGTGACGCGGTAGTCCCATCGCGATTCCTCGGTCATGTGATTGGCCGGCGTCTCGATCTTCACGGAAAGGATCCGTCCGGTCTCCTGAATTTTCTTCAGCAGCGGGTAGTGATTCTTCAAAAACAGGTTGAGGAACTCCTGTTGATGACCCCACTGGACCTTGTAGTAATACTCGACCGCGTAGGGCGCATCCAGCCCGCCGTGCGGCGGCGCGCCCTGTGCGAGCAGCGCAGGTCCGGCACAAGCGGCGATCAGGAGTGACAGCAGAGCCTTCTTCATCGCGTCCTCGCTATCTCCGCCAGCCGCCTTCTTCGCGCTTGCCGGCAAGCAAGTTCGCGTCTTCGGTGACCAGATACGGCGTCAGGGCGCCGCGATCGTCCAACGCCTTCACCGTGTGCAGCGGATCGTTTCCGGCAAAGACGAGCACCATGTGCGAGGCGTTCAACGGGTTCGACGCCGCGTAGACCAGCGAGTCGCGTTCGGAGGCGAAGGTCTTCCCGTCGAGCTTCAGCACGCCGGCGTGATAGTCGAGCCCAAGCCTTCCGGCCCAGTTGGCGAGCGCGGAGTTAGCCGACGGACGGCCGACGAAGACGACGTCGTGATCTTTCAGGTCCGCATCGCTGACTTCGAAGTCCTTGCGGATCTCGACATCCTGCTGGCCGCGGTCGCGATACATCTTCTGCAACTGTTGGGCGGTGTAGCGGTTCGTGGCGATGTTATCCAGGGTCCCGTAGACAATCACCGCGGTGGCGAGGCGCTCGTTGATATCTCCCGGCAGGTAAGCCGGGCCGTCGCCGGGTTCGGGGAACGCGTACGACGTGCCGGCCTTGTCGAGGAACGACTGCGCCGTGACGGTCCGGGTGGTGTTCGCCGCGAAGTAGTCCTTCATGAGCTTTAGAAACGCTTCGTCGCCCATCTTGTGGCGCAGGGCGTCGAGGAACAGCGCGCCGCGAGCCTGTTCGAGAAGGAAGCGGTTGCGCGGCGTGTCCGGAGCAAGCTTCAGGCCGCGATACCGGATGGTCTCCGCCGCGATCGCCGCTTCGGGATCCTTGGCTTCGAGCAGGCGGTAGTAGGCCGCCGAGCCGGCGACGAACCAGGTGTCGGCTTCAGATGCGGGCAGTACCCAGCCCTTCCACAAACGGTCCTCGTAGCTGACTTTCTTCTTCTCCGCCGGTTTCGTTTCTTCCGGTTTCTTCGCCAGGCGTTCCTTTTCGTTCCCGGCGACTTCGCGCAACAACGCATCCGAAGCTTTCGCGGTGAATAAGTGGTAGCCGTCGGGATACAGCCCTTGGACCGGACCTGGATGGGCGGCCGGCGCCGGGGCGACGGTTTGGTTCGGGCGGCCCATCTCGGCCCAAACCATCATGTTGTTCGCCATATCGGCGGTGGCGATCTTCGCATCAATCGTGCTGTGGGCAACCAGCGGTGCGGTGCGGTAGGCCAGGAACCCGAATTGCTCGTCGATCTTGCCCTTGTACTCCTGATAGAGCTTTTGCCAGGCGAGGTCACGCACCATCGGGACGTAGGGGACGTAGGCGGGCGGGCCTTGCGGATCGGGCTCGTATTCGAGATTGATGGTCAGGTCCTTGGCGTTGTTATCGCCCCAGTAGAAGCCGGTTGTGCCGCCGAACCATTCGTTCTTTGAACTGCGCCACAGGTGCGTGTGATTCGTGCCGAGTTCGTACATGGCGATCTCGTTCGTCTTGGCGTCACCGATGATCCACTCGTTGGTGTAGAGGCCGTTGTTGCGCGTGCCTAACTCGTGAATCACTTCGTCGATGTTGCCGCCATACTGGATGGCGCGGCGCGCGCGGAAGGCGACCGGAGTGCCGTTGATATTGAACGGCGTCTGCCGGATGGTCGTTTCGGTGAGGACCACGCCAGCGTCGTTTTGATACCAGTCCGTCCCGCTTTCGATTCCGCCCGGATAGCTTTGCATCAGGAGACGATGCCCGGTGTTGGGCTGGATGTCGAGCATCACGTTGGTCATTTCACCCAGCGTCTGCGACCACCAGGTGACGTGGCCGATCACCATCTTGCCGTCACGTGTCGCCGGACCCGTGGCCGCGAACGCGCTGCAGTGGTCGGTCACGGTATCGTGGTCCGGCCGGCTATAGGCGGGAGGAGAGAAATGGAGCCCCTCGAGGCCCGTCGGCGTCATCAGCACCGCGGCGCGCAACTCACCCATCTCGACGGCGGTGTTCGCCACGACGAGGTCGATCAGGTCCAGTTTGCGCTTGAGAAACTTCGCCCCGTGGGCGTTGGCGCCGTCCACGATGCCGCGCATCTCCTCGAGAATCTCTTTGTCAAATCCACGGAGGAACAAGGCGTTCGCCGACGTGCGGAAAGTGTCCCAAGTGTCCTCGTCCGTTCGTCCACCGAGTAAGTAGGAGCAACGCGTCAGATACTCCGAGATTTCGCGGGCCATCAGATACCCGTGCTGATAGCCGCGATCGTAGGGCTTGCCTTCGATGTGAAGATAGATCCAGCCGCCCTTGGGATAGCGGTATGCCGGACCAAACGTCTCGACCGCTTCTTTAGCAGGCCAGGCGTGCTCCGAGGATGCCTCGTCGATGTTCACGCCGGCGAACCATGCCTTGCCGTGGAGCGTGCCGCCGTTGCCAGCGGTAAGTAAGATCGTGTCCTGGCTACGGCTGGCGACAAACCGCAGCGTGAGGCGTGTCCATCCCTGCGTGCCGCCCACAGACGCCGAATGCACATCGAAGGGCATCGACGCCATGGTCAGAGCAGCGCCGGAGGCGATCGGCTCGTTCGGCAGATCCTGCACTTGCAGATGGTCCGTTTTGACCCAGCCGCTGAGCTCGTAGCGTTTGCCGATGGTGAGCGAAACAGGAGACAGGCGCACGCAGGCATCGGCGCCGGCCGGGCCGGCCTCAAGCCGTAGCGCCTCTTTGTTGTCGTGGGTCACCGCGGCATCGGGCGCCGCGGTTCCCCGAACTACCGTCCAACTATTGTTGGGCGCATCGAATGAAGCCTCATAAACCGGCGCCGCCGCACGCAAAGCTACGGTGGCGAGAAGACAAAGGATGAAACGAACCATTGCGCGCTCCTGTGGGTTCACTATAGCAAGGCTAGCTATCAGCCGTCAGCGATCAGCCGACAGCTTGTTTGCGCTTGCCGCGAGTAGTGAACTACGCTGGAGTCGCAGGCGCGCGAAGTGGGGCGCTATACCCGTAAAATACTATGCGAATTAAAGCGATCGGTTTCCTGGTTCTTGCTTCCCTTCCCTTTTGTGCCGTCCGGGCCGCCGTACCGACTTTCCAAATCAGCGCCGGCGGGCACACTTACACGCTTGCCGGCAGCGATCCCTCTTCTAACGCTTCGACGACCATCCCCACCGTGCTCGTGCCCATCACTTTGTCGTTTGAGTCGAAGCAGGTAAACGGGAAGCCGTTCGTTCTCGACGCGGGACCCGATGTCGCGATGTTGCTCCGTTCGCCTATATTCACGGACTATGCGTTTCCTTCGGGTAACGTGACGCAATACGTCGACGCCATGCTCCGCACGACCTTCCCCAAGGCGTCAAACTGGCACACGCTCCTCGGCAAGCCGGAGATCAAGCCGGTCACGATTTCGGTTCCCGCCGGTTACGGCTATGTTCTCAGTTCCAAGAAAGAAGGCAAGACGGTCTCCGTAGTCGATTCGGAGTTTGTTGAGAAACAGGTGTTTGCCCAGATACCGGAACAAGCCGGCAAGTTAGTTATCGCTTTCGCTCACAACACAACTTACTACGCCGACGCCGACGCGACGGTGTGCTGCACCTGGGGAACGCACGGCGTTGACCCGGATACGAAGAATTCCTTCGTGCTGGCTTCGTTTCTCTACGATGCACCGTCCATTGTCGAGGACTTGGACGTGCAACCGCTCACCCAGCAGCTCGCGGAGTTTTTTTTCGATCCGATGTACGATCCGCAGCAGTACCGGCATCGCGAGAAGATCCAGGGCAACGAGTTTCCGGCTTGGCTTCGGCCTGCCACCATGCGTCCGGGTGACGAGGGCGTTTGTGGCGGCAGCCTCATCGGGTCGAATTACTTCCTGCTGGAGCCGACGGATACAAACCGGAAGAACAACTTCCCGGCCTCGAGGCCATTTTTGGCCCGCCTTGGCGGCACCGTCTATCATCTTCAGAACGTCGCTTTGCTGGGGTGGTACACGGGCCCGGCCGAACCCCTCGGGACGACGTATAGCTTCCCCAATGCGCGAGTGCTCGCCTCACCGGCCGAGCCGTGCCCGCCCCGAGAACGGCACAACGGCCCGCCGGAAACGACTGTCTCCGCAATTCCAAACAATCGTCCGCCCAATGGCCACCAACTGATCGGCTATTGGACCGGCTACGGGATTCCCGGCCCCACGCCTCCGGCTCATCGCATTTCGCCGCAGTGGGACGTCATCATCGTCGCGTTCTCTACACCGGACAAGAGCGCACCGGACGGAACGATGGAGTTCCGCCTTCGCAACGGCGTCACGCCGGAACAGTTCAAAGAGGGCGTGGCCTACCTGAAGGCCCAAGGCAAAAAGGTGCTGCTCTCGCTCGGCGGCGGCGGCCTGTACTTCACGTTCGATGACGCGAAGGCAGTGCCGAACTTCGTCTCCTCGGTTGCGCAGATCGTACGTGAATACGGCTTCGACGGGGTCGACATCGACTTCGAGTCGCCGTCGCTTGCTCTTGCGCCGGGCGATACGGATTTCCGGCATCCGACCACGCCATCAGTCGTCAACCTGATCTCTGCGCTGCGGCAGTTGCATGAGCAGATCGGACCGCAGTTCATGATTACGCTGGTTCCCGAGGGGACGCAGATTCCGGGCGGCTACCCGAGTTACGGGGGGCAGTTCGGGTCGTACTTACCGCTCACTTATGCGCTGCGCGACATTCTCGCGTTTGTCGATGTTCAGGACTACAACACGCCTCCGCTCCAAGGCCTCGACGGGGAGATTTATCAGTCCCAAACGGTCGACTATCATGCTGCGGTCACCGAACTCCTGCTCCATGGTTTCAACGTAGGCGGCGACCCGAAGTACTTCTTCCCGCCGATGCCGGCGAATAAGGTGGCCGTCGGCTTCCTCACCGGGTACGAGAATCCGGACACGGTAACGAAGGCTATGGAGTATCTCATCACGGGCAAGGCGCCGGTCGGCACTACGTATAAACTGGTCGAGCGCGCGGGCTACCCCGGAATGATCGGGGCGATGTTCTGGACCCTTGATGCAGACCACCGCGAGAACTATCGTTACTCGAACACCGTGGGTCCGCTATTGCA
>JAKAJI010000264.1 GCA_021813825.1 Acidobacteriota bacterium
CCCTCCCTCATCGGGGCGGAGTCCACGTTTACCTTTCAGAACATGAACATCGAGCGCGGGCTGCTGTGGAACCAGGAGAACAACGTGAATCGCGGGGTGCAGGTGAACGAGGCCATCGGCCGTCTGAGCGCGTCTCTAAGCTGGAACGACGGCTTCTACTCGAACCGCTACTCCTGGCTCAGCGGCAGCCTGACCTACGCCTTCAACGCCGCGAATTCTCTCGCCATCACCGCCGGCGGGAATCTCGGCGCCACCGCCTTCCGTAACCTCGCAACCCCCGTCCAGAACAACGGCAGCATTTACGATGTCATTTACACGTACAGTAAAAGCCACTGGGTCGTGCAGCCGTATTTCCAGATCAACACCGTCCCGACAAACCAGCCTGCGGGCATCCCGAAGGGAGCCTCGGCAACCGGCGGCGCCGTGTTAGTCACTTACAACTTCCCCCATCACTTCTCGCTCGCCGGACGTGCCGAATATCTGGCGACCACCGGCACGCCCGCCGGGGACGCCGTCAACCTGCTCTACGGCCCCGGAAGCGCGGCCTGGTCGGCCACCGTCACTCCCACCTTCCAGGATCATGCTTTCTTCGTCCGCGGCGAGTTCTCCTTCGTCGGGGCGATGAACACCACCCCAGGCTACGCCTTCGGAAATCTCGGCTTGGACCGCTCACAGACGCGAGGCGTCATCGAAACCGGTTTTCTGTTTTAGCCGCCGCCGTTGTTATTCGTGTGGAGGAACAGTCCGTCCAGCCACGCGCCATCTTTCTCGAAGTAACTAAGCGCCTCTCGAGATGCCGTGGCCAGGAACCGCGCCGTTATCGGGTCGGTCCCGGCCAGTGCCGCCATCTGCCGGCGCATCAGGTCCCGGTTCGAAGCGGCCAGAGGCCCCGGCCACGCTTTACGCCGCGAAATCCCATATGCGCGGGAAGCCCGCATCGTCGCGCGGTCCAGAATACCGAGAGCCTGCTTCGGAGGAATGCCGCCGCGCTTCAGACACTCTTCCGCCGCGGCGAGCAGCGGAAACAGAAGCGTCTCGGAAAGCGTCAGCGCGGCGAGAACCAGCGGCTTGGCCGAAGGCTCCACCGGAAACACGCGAAACCCGCTGCCCCGAAGCAGCCGCTTCGCTTCAATCAGCGCTACGCGCGAGCCTTCCACCAACGCCCGCGCCTCCGTGTCGAACTCGGCGTGGCAGAGAGAACCCGTCTCCGCGCCCAAAGCCGCCAATGGCGCAAGGTCGGACGAGTCGAGCCAGGTGTCCAACAAAAGCACCGTCCGTTCTTCCCACGCCATCCCCGAAGCGCATAGCTCCGCAACGATGCCTTCCAGTTCCCCATCCGGAACCAGAATTGAGATCACGCGGCAGTGTTCGAGCGAAAAGTAGTCGTTAACCGCCCGGCCCGCGCCGATGCTGTTGGCAAATCGGCTCGCCACCCGGAGCGAATGGGACTTCACCGGCCCAAGTTGCTCCAGCAGACCCGGCAGACGCGCAAAAGCGGAGCTCGGTGCGCTACCCGAGGCGATCAGCCCCACCGGCTTCGACTTGCTCATCGAGAATTCTCTCTTTCAACGCGCGGATCCGGTCGCGGAACTGGGCCGCTTTCTCGAACTCGAACCGCTTCGCCGCCTCCCGCATGCTCGTTTCCAGCTCATCTATTAGTTTCGCCTGCGCCTCCGGACTAAGTCCTTCGTCCGAAGCTTCCGCATCGAGGCTCACAGTAACATAATCGCCTTCCGCAATCGCGACCAGGCTCATGTCCACCGGCTTGATGATGGACTGCGGGGTAATGTGGTTCTCCTCGTTATACTGCCGCTGGATCGCCCGCCGCCGGTTCGTCTCTTCGATCGCCCGCTTCATGCTGTCGGTAAGCTTGTCGGCATAAAGGATCGCCCGGCCGTTGATATTCCGCGCCGCCCGCCCGATCGTCTGTATCAGCGACCCCGTCGACCGCAAAAAACCTTCTTTATCGGCATCGAGAATCGCGACGAGCGAAACCTCGGGCAGGTCCAGCCCCTCCCGAAGCAGATTCACGCCGATGAGCGTATCGTAAGCGCCCCGCCGAAGATCCCGCAGAATCCTCACCCGGTCCAGCGTCGAAACCTCCGAGTGAAGATACGCGCATTTCACACCGGCTTCCGTGTAGTACTCCGCCAGATCCTCCGCCATGCGCTTCGTAAGCGTCGTAACCAATGTCCGCTCGTTCCGCTCGGCCCGCGCGCGGATCTCGTCGAGTAAGTTGTCCACCTGCCCGCGTATCGGCCGGATCTCAATCTCCGGATCGATCAGCCCTGTCGGCCGGATGATCTGCTCCACCACCACTCCCGCCGACCGCGTAAGTTCATACGGACCTGGCGTCGCCGAAACATAAATCGCCTGGTTCACGCGGTTTTCGAACTCCTCGAACGTCAACGGCCGGTTGTCCCGCGCGCTCGGCAGCCGGAACCCAAATTCCACCAGCGTATCCTTCCGCGAGCGGTCGCCATGGTACATGCCCTGCAACTGCGGAATCGTCTGGTGGCTCTCGTCGATGAACAGGATCGAGTCCTGCGGGAGATAGTCGAGCAGCGTCGGCGGAGCCTCTCCCGGCATCCGTCCCGTGAAGTGCCGGGAGTAATTCTCAATCCCGTGGCAGTAACCGATCTGCCGGATCATTTCCAGGTCGAACAGTGTCCTCTGCCGCAGCCGCTGGGCTTCAATCAGCTTTCCCCGGCGCTCCAGGTCCCGGCTCCAGGTTTCCAGTTCCGCCATGATGCTTTCGAGCGCCGCCTCGCGTGCATCCGGAGTAAGCACATAGTGAGTTTTCGGATAAATCGGCAGCCGCGTGTAAGTCCGCCGGATCTGGCCCAGCAGCGGGTCGATCTGGCTCAGGCTCTCCACCTCGTCGCCCCACAGCTCGATCCGGTACGCGTAGTCCTCGTAAGTGGGATACAACTCGATCGTGTCGCCCCGCACCCGAAACGTCCCGCGGCGGAAGTCGTGGTCGTTCCGCTCGTAGAGAATCTCCACCAGACGCTGCGTAATCTGCTCCCGCGTGATCCTCTGGCCCTTCTCGAGCATGAGCAACATCCCGTAGTAAGCTTCCGGCGACCCGAGGCCGTAAATGCAACTCACGCTCGCTACAATCACACAGTCCCGGCGCTCGAACAGCGACCGCGTCGCCGACAACCGCAGTTTGTCCAGTTCGTCGTTGATCGTCGCTTCCTTCTCGATGTAAACATCGCTCGAAGGAATGTAGGCTTCCGGCTGGTAGTAGTCGTAGTAGCTGACAAAATACTCAACCGCGTTTTCCGGAAAGAACGACCGGAACTCGTGATAAAGCTGCGCCGCCAGCGTTTTGTTGTGCGCCAGAATCAGCGCCGGCCGGCCCACGCGCTCGATCACCTTCGCCATCGTGAACGTCTTGCCCGACCCCGTCACGCCGAGCAGAACCTGGTGCTTCTCGCCGTCCTCCAGCCCGCGCGCCAGTTGGTCGATGGCGGTGACTTGATCGCCCCGGGGGCGATAGTCGACGGCAACGCGGAACGGCATAGACATCAGGATAGCGGGTCGCGGCGCACGGGGCCGGATAAACTCGGATCATGGCTTGGCGCTTGCTGATCGCGCTTCTGTGCGCAACGGCCGGCGCTCGCGCGGATACTGCGGAAGCCCTGGCCCGCGAAGTCAACGCAGGAGTCGCTGCGCTTTCCACACATCCATCCCTGGCAGCCTGGCGCGCCACACATCAAGGCGAGCGCTTCGCAGCGGCCGTGCTCGGACAATCTTCCCCGGACTACGAAACAGACTTCCTCCTGGACGACGCTTGGTGCGGCGTGTGGGTGAGCCACCTTCACGCCGGCCTGAGCCGAGCCGCCCAGTTCTACGTGCCAACCGTCCGGCAAGGGGCACTTCCGCCTCTGCCCGATGCTCCCAGCCCTGGCCTGACAGCCTCCTGCTCAATGGAAGCCTTCTGGTACCAGACACCTCCGCAACCAACCGCCCTTCTGGTCCAGGCCTTGAGTAAAGTCTGGGGACCGCCGAACGGCGCGCCCGTCAAACCGAATGTCCGCGGGTCTGCATTTTGGCGTAGCGTTGCGGCCTGGCATCGAGCGGGAGTCAGTGTCTGGGTGGCGCTCGATCCGCTTGAACCAGGCGTCAGCCTCGCCGTGAAACGTCTGGTGGTCTACGCGCGGACCGACACCGCCCATGAAACCACGTTCGCTCTTTCGCTCATTCCGGACCACATAGCCCGGCGGGCGCTTGAAGCGGCATGGCGACTGGTCGCGCCGCAGCCTTCCCCGTTCTCTGCCACCATCCTGCGCGACGCACAATGCCAACACCAATGGCCGAAAGAACCCGAAACCGCGGCATTGGCTCGCGCCCGTCGTTGGATGCGCTGGACCGGCGATCTCGATCCGCCGAGACGAGCCGCGGCTCTGCTCGTCGCCGATTCATTCGTCGCCTGCAACGCGGTCAACGGCCCGCTGTGGGAACCCCTTGGCGCGAGATACGAAACGCGCTGCCCACAGGACGGACCCGTCTACTCCCATAACCTGCGCCGCCGCGCTCTGGCGCTTGATCCGCAAGGGAAAGCGGGCGAACTTGGCGGAATCCTGTACCTCGCCGATCCCTGTTTGGTCCCTGGACGCGGAATGTGGCAGGACCGTTTGGCCCGCCTCGAAGAGAACTTGCTCGAAACGCACAATGCCGATGAATGGACACCCTGGGTCTGGCTGGCTCTTGCCCGCACCCACTCGAGTAAGCTCGCCATCAGTTATCCGAGCGGCGATCCAGAGGAAAACGGTCTGAAACTCACGGCCGGGCAGCAACAGTCCGAGCGGGACCAGGCCGTCGGGTATCTTCGGCGATTTCTCCAGCAAAATCCCAATGGTGACGAGGCCCTCGACGCCTGGCAGGAAGCTTGGCGTCTTCTCGCCGGTCTCCCGCCCAGCCCCGTCAGGTTCGGCTGCGGCTGTGAGTAGACAGCCCCGCACGAATTGTCCACTGAAACAAAACCTTTTGCCTCCGCATCTGATCTCACGTAGGGAGTCGCTTCTTGAGAACAGCCGACATACTACAAGCCTGGGCTAAGATTCTTCGGGGGGAACGCCCCACGCTCTCCATCGAGATTACTCGCGAGTGCCCGCTGCGTTGTCCGGGATGTTACGCATATGACGTTGGCCATCTTGGCGGCGAAATCACCCTCCGTGAACTTCACGATCGGCGCGGGCAGGAATTAATCGACGGGGTACTCGAGATAGCCGACCGCTATCGTCCCCTTCATCTTTCTCTGGTCGGCGGCGATCCGCTCGTCCGCTACCGCGAACTCGAAGTCCTCATGCCCGCCTTGATGGCAAGAGGCATCTTTGTGCAAGTCGTGACCAGTGCATTCCGTCCGATTCCCGAAGCGTGGGCCCATCTGGACCACCTCAACGTCGCCGTCTCCATCGATGGTCTCCAACCCGAGCACGACGCACGACGCACGCCCGCCACTTACTCGCGAATTCTCAAAAATATCAGTGGACAACACGTAACGATCCACTGCACCATCACCGGCCAGATGATGAAGCGCCCTGGCTACTTGCGCGACTTTCTCGCCTTTTGGACGCCCCGCCCGGAAATCGCCCGCGTCTGGTTCAGCTTGTTTACACCCCAGGTCGGGGATTCCCTACCGGAGATCCTGACCGCCGTGGAACGGGAAAGAGCCGTCGACGAAATGCTGAAACTGCGCCGGGAATTTCCAAAGCTCGAAATGCCCGAGGAGATGATCGCGCAATTCCGAAGGCCTCCGGCCAGCCCCGGCGAGTGCGCTTTCGCCCTGACCACGGAAACCATCTCGGCCGATCTGAAAACCCGCATCACGCCCTGCCAGTTCGGAGGTAACCCCGATTGCAGCGCCTGCGGCTGCGCGGCATCTATGGGCCTGGCCGCCATCGCCGAGCATCGGCTTGCGGGCGTCATCCCCATCGGCGCCATCTTCCGCGCCTCCATCAAGCTCGGCCAGTGGCGCAGCAGAAATAGCGGCACCAAACCCTCGCCTCCGGTTACCGAACAGTTGCACGTGTTGCAATAGCGTAGCCGCCCTCGCCTAACCGGCCCGCCCAGCGAGAAGGTAAGTGGCAAACGTCTGTTGAGAAAGGACTTGTTTCGGGGCGCCACACCCCGGCAGCCGCGGCGGTGGACCGACTCGGCCCCTCCCGCGATGTTAGACTGAAACTTCATGTCATACGACTTGGTTGTCATCGGCAGTGGCCCAGGGGGCTACTCGGCGGCGGTGCGCGCCGGCCAATACGGGCTCAAAACCGCACTGGTGGAACGCGACACGAGACTCGGTGGCACTTGCCTTCTCGTTGGCTGCGTTCCAACAAAGGCGCTGCTGCATACCGCGGATGTCTGGGAGTACTTCAAGCACTCCGAAGAGCAGGGCATCCAGTGTAAGGGCGCCGCCCTCGACTATCCCAAAGTGCAGGACCGCAAGGACAAGATCGTTTCCAAGCACTCCAAGGGAATCGAGTTCCTCATGCGGAAGAACAAAGTCGAGGTGATTCGAGGCCTCGGCTCCCTCGCCGGCCCCGGCAAAGTCAGCGTAAAAACGGACTCGGGCGTCAAAACGCTCGAAACCAAAAATGTTTTAATCGCCACCGGCAGCGAAGCGAGGATGCTGCCGGGCCTCACCCCGGACTCGGACATTCTCACCAACATCGAGATCCTCAGCATGCCCAAAATCCCCGCCACGATGGCCATCATCGGAGCGGGCGCCGTCGGCGTCGAGTTCGCCTCCATCTTCAATCGTTTCGGCACAAAGGTCACTATCCTCGAAATGCTGCCCCGCCTGGTGCCCGTCGAGGATGAGGAAGTTTCCAAGGAACTCGAAAAGCACTTCCGGAAAACCGGCATCCGCTGCGAAACCGGCGCCAAGGCCGAAAACATCCGCAAAGTCGTCGGCGGCGTGATGTTTGAAGCGACCCTCGCCAACGGCAAGAAGGAAGAGATCACCGCCGAGAAACTGCTCGTCGCCGTTGGCCGCAAACCGAACACCGACAACATCGGCCTCGAAGGAACCAAGGTGAAACTCGACCGCGGCTTCA
>JAKAJI010000265.1 GCA_021813825.1 Acidobacteriota bacterium
GGCGGCGCGGAAAGCGGGATCATCGGCGAAGGGTTCGAGGTCGCGAAGACGGTCCAGGTCGGTGATCCAGGCGTCGCCGATGGCGCCACGGATGAGGCCGGCGAGGCCGGGGTTGGCGCTGAGCAGCCAGCGGCGCTGGGTGATGCCGTTGGTTTTGTTGTTGAAGCGCTCGGGGAAGAGGCGGTAGAAATCCGGGGCGAGCGCGGTTTTGACGAGGTTGGAGTGGATTTCGGCGACGCCGTTGATGGAGTGGCTGCCGACCATGGCGAGGTTGGCCATGCGGACCTGCTTGGGGGAGGACTCGTCGATGAGGGAGACGCTACGGAGGAGGTTGACGTTGCCGGGGTCCACGGCGGAGACCTGTTCGAGGAAGCGGCGGTTGATTTCGTAGATGATCTGGAGGTGGCGGGGCAGAACGTGCTCGAACATGGGGACGGGCCATTTTTCGAGCGCCTCGGGCAGCAGGGTGTGGTTGGTGTAGGCGAGGGTGGATTGGGTGATCCGCCAGGCTTCGTCCCACTCCAGGTTCTTCTCGTCGACGAGGATGCGCATCAACTCAGCGACCATGAGGGCGGGGTGGGTGTCGTTGAGGTGGATGGCGACGGAGGAAGCAAAGGTGGAGTAGTCGGGGTGGTTGGCTTCGAAGCGGCGGATGACGTCGCGGAGGGTGCAGGCGACGAGGAAGTATTCCTGGACGAGGCGTAGTTCCTGGCCAGCGACGATGGCGTCGGAGGGATAGAGGACCTTGGAGATGGTTTCGGAGGCGATTTTCTGCTGGACGGCCTTGAAGTAGTCACCATCGTTGAAGATGCCCATGTCGAAGTCATGGGAGGAGCGGGCGGAGTAGAGGCGAAGGACGTTGACGGTGCGGCCGCCGTAGCCGGGGATGAGCATGTCGTGGGGGACGCCGATGAGGACGCGCCAATCCATCCACATGGGGTTGTAGCCGCCGAAGCGGTCGACGCTATGCTCGATGTGGCCGTAGACGGGGACGACGCAGGCTTCCTCGGGGCGGGTGATTTCCCAAGGGCTGGGCTGGGCGAGCCAGTTGTCGGGCTTTTCGCGCTGGTATCCGTCGTCGATTTCCTGTTTGAAAAGGCCGTATTCGTAGTTGATGCCGTAGCCGAAGCCGGGGAGGCCGAGAGCGGCGAGGGAGTCGAGGAAGCAGGCGGCGAGGCGGCCGAGGCCGCCGTTGCCGAGGGCGGCGTCGGGTTCAATTTCCTCGATTTCCTCGAGGCTGGAGCCGAGGTTTTGGAGGGCCTGGCCGCAGGCGTCGCGGAGCAGGAGGTTGTGGAGGTTATTGCCGAGAGACTGGCCGATGAGGAACTCGATGGAGACGTAGTAGAGGCGCTTGGCGTGGGCGGTCGAATAACGCCGTTCGGTTTCGAGCATGCGGTCGACCATTTCGTCGCGGACGGCGAGGGCGACGGCGTTGAAGCGGTCGCGGGGGGAGAGTTCGTCCCAGGTGCGGCCGAGGGAGTAGCGGGCGTGCTGCTGGATGGAATCCTGCAAGCGGGTGGCGGTGGTTTCGCGGGTTTCGTGTTCGCTCATGTGGGACATCTCAGCGGCCGGCCTGGAAGGCGGCCATGGCGTCTTCGCGGGTCGGGTGGATGTCGAAGATACGGTGCATGCGGACGAGTTCGAACAGGGAGCGGACCTGCTGGGACATGGAGCAGAGTTTGAGATCGCCGCCTTTGGCGGTCAACTGGCGGAGGCAGGAGAGCATGGCGCCGAGGCCGGAGCTGTCGACGAAGCGGAGGCGGCTGAGGTCCAGGATGAGTTTTGAGTTGGCTTGGAGGACGGGCGCGATATCGCGTTTGAACTCGTTGGAGTTGCTTGCGTCCAATTCATCCACCGGGACTGTGGCGACGGCGACGCCGTCGATGTGATCGACCGAAATATCCATGCCGGCTCGACTTCCTTCCTACTCCTCGTCTGAATCTTCTCCCTGTTTCCAGGACTTGGTCAACGAGATGCAGTTTCCACCGCTCTCATCGCGATAGTAGCGCACGTCATCGACGCTTCTGCTGATGATATATGTTCCGAAGCCGGATTCGCGCGGCGGGCCGGCGGGGAGGTGGGGTGTGCCCATGGGCCGGAAAGCGTCCCCGGAGTGGTGGAGGCGGATGGTGAGGTGGCCGGGGAAGGCGTCGGCCTCCATGCGGATGGGCTTTCCGGAGCGGCCGTGGTAGGCATGTTTAATGATATTGCTTGCGGCCTCGTTGACGGCGAGTTCGAGGGAAGCGACGCCGGGGGCGTCGAGCTGGGAGCCGGGGACGGAGGCGCAGAAACGGCGGATGAATTCCCGCGCTTGGGTGAGGCGGCAGAGGTTGCTGTCAAGCTCGAGTTCGGCGTGGGAGAGCGGGGGAGGCATTTCGCGGATGCGGACGGCTACCGTTGTGAGGTCGTCGGTGAGGCGTTCGTTACCAGAAAAATCGAAGACGGCTTCGTGGACGGCTTCGACGAGTTCGTCGGGGGTGAGATCGGGGTGGGTGCGGACGAACTCTTCGAGGCGATCCGGGCCGAAGAGGTCGCCGGCGGAGTTGCGGGTTTCGGTGATGCCGTCGGAGAAGAACAGGAGCATATCGCCGGGGGCGAAGGGGACGGAGAACTGTTCGTAGAGCTCGCGTTCGCGGACGCCGAGGGGGAGGTTGTCGCCGTGGATCATCGAAGAGGAGCGGGAGGAGGCGTGCCAGTGGACGATGCCGGTGTGGCCGCAGTCGACCAGCGTCATGCAGCGGGTGTAGACGTCGAAGCGGGCGTAGACGAGGGTGACGAAGCTGTCGAGTTCGATGAGGTGGCGGGCGAGTTCGGCGTGGGCGGTCATGACGATCTCGCTGGGTTCGGGCAGTTTGCCGTCGGGGGATGAGAGAACGAGATCGGAGAAGGCGCGGAGGAAGTGGCTTTTGGTGGCGGCGCCGAGGAGGGCGGCGGGGATGCCTTTGCCCATGACGTCGCCGACGATGGAGTCGAGCCGGCCGTTGGGTTGAGGGAGGAAGACGTAGAAATCGCCGTCGATGCGCTGGCTGGGGATGGTCATGGCGGCGATTTCCAGGCCCGGGGCGTCCTGCGGGGGGTGGTCGAGCAGAAGGGTGTGCTGGATGCGGAATCCGATTTCGATTTCGCGGTCGTGGGCCTGTTCGATCTCCTTGTTGGCGGCTTCCAGTTGGGCGGTGCGGCGAGCGACGCGTTCTTCGAGTTCGGCGTTGAGGGTGCGGACCTCTTCTTCGGCGCGCTGGCGTTGGGCGCGGGTGCGGAGGGTGGTGATGCCGAAGCCGAGGTCTTCGGCGAGTTCGGTGAGGAGTTCGATTTCCTCGGGGGAGAAGGCGTTTGGTTCGCCGGAATAGATGGTGAGGGAGCCGAAGGTTTTCGATTCGACGATGAGCGGGATGGCGAGGGCGGAGAGATAGCCGCGCTTGAGGGCTTCCGAGCGCCAGGGGGCGAGGCGGCGGTCTGTGGCGAAATTTTTGACGATCTGGATTTTGCCGGTGCGGATGCAGGTGCCGGTGGGGCCGCGGCCGCGCTCGACGTCGGCCCAGGAGACGTTAGCGATTTTGAGGTAGCCGTCCTCGTGGCCGGCCTTGGCGATGGGGATGACGTTGCGTTGTTCGTCGTGTTCGGCGCGGCCGACCCAGCAGAAGCGGTATCCGGCCTGTTCGACGATAATGCTACAGATCTGGTTGAGGAGGGAGGACTCGTTGGTGGCGCGGACGAGGGTCTGGTTGCAACGGCTCAAGGCGCGGTGGGCGCGGTTACTGCGGAGGACGGCCTCGTCGGCGCGGCGGCGCTCGACGATGGTGCCCAGCACGTTGGCGACAGATTGAAAGAAGCTGATTTCGTCGTTCGAGAAGACGCGGCGGCGGAGGGTGTGAATGGCGAAGACGCCGTAGGGGCCGGAACTGGTGGGGATGACGGCGGAGAGGCCGCTGGCGACGTCGGGTTCGCCGAACATGGGGACGCGGCGGAACCAGGTTTCGTCTTTCCAGTCCTCGACGACGACGGGTTCCTTGGACATGAGGGTGAAGCCGGCCTCGGTGTCGGCGCCGCCCTCGATGGTGGCGCGTCCGACGAGGCCGGGCTTCCAGCCGAAGCCTGCGCGGAGGAGGAAGTGCTGGCCGTCGGGGAGGAGTTCGAGGACGCGGGCGTAGTCGACATCGAGGACGGAGGCGACGCGGGTGACGGCTTCTTCGAGGACTTTGCCGAAGGGGTCGCTGCGGAGGGCCTCCTGGCCGAGTTCGGCGACGACGGCCTGGCGGTGGGCGAGCATGCGGATTTCGTGCTCGGCGAGTTTGCGTTCGGTGATGTCCTGGACGGTGCCGATGCCGCGGATTGGGCGGCCGTCGGAGTCGAACTCGACCTGGGCGCGCTCGCGGACCCACTTGGTTTCGCCGTGGACGAGGATGCGGTGCTCGAGGTCGTACGGGGCGCCGTTGAGGGAGGCTTTCCAGGCGGTTTCGACGGGGCCGCGGTCGTCGGGATGGACCATCTGGAAGAAGGCGCCATAGCTGAGGGGGGTGCCGTGGGGGATGCCGAAGATGCGGTAGACCTCATCGGACCAGGAGAGGTGGCCGGTGTTGATATCGAGGCGCCAGCTTCCGACGTGAGCGATGGCCTGAGCGCGATTGAGGCTCTCTTCGCTTTCCTTGAGTGCTTCCTCGGCCTTTTTCCGTTCGGTGATGTCCTGGACGGAGCCGCGTACGAGGATGACGCGGCCGTCGCGGTCGCGTTCGACTTCGCCGCGTTCGGTGACGTGGCGGAGTTCGCCGCCGGTGCGGACGAGGGCGAGATCGAGTTCGTAGCGGGCGCCGGTTTTGATGGCGCGCTGGATGGCGGTATCGAGCAGGGCGGCGCTCGGAGGGGTGTGGAAGGCGAGGTGTTCCTGGTAAGTGGGAGGGGGGAGCTTGGGGTCGCGGCCGGCGATGTGGGAAAGGCCTTCGGACCAGGTGACGCTGGGGGAAGAGGGGTCCCACCACCAGCTTCCGACGAGGGCCATGCGCTGGGCTTCGCGGAGTTCGACTTCGCTTTGGTGGAGGATGGCGGCGGCGGTTTCGCGCTCGATGTCGGTACGGTCGACGATGGAGCCGTTCCAGGCGGCGAAGGCGCCGAGGAGGATGATCATTGCGCCGATCATGAGGCTGATGACGTCCCACTCGGAGTAGGGACTGGCGGCGAAAGCAAGCCAGGCGAGGGTTCCGATTCCGATGGGGATGAAGATGGCGGCGGGAAGGAGGCGGCGGGTGAGGGCGCCGCCCGCGGTGGGGCTGGAGAGCAGAGCGGCGAGGCCGCGCTCGGGGCGGATGGAGAGGATGCCGAGGCTGACGACCATGGAGGCGACGGCGGTCTGCGGAGCGGTGAGAGTGAAGGAGATGCGGAAGCCGAGGATGAGGTCGAGCAGGCTGATGATGGACAGGATGGCGGTGAAAGAGGCGAGGTACTGCTCGGGCCAGAGGCGTTCGATGCGCCAGCGGATGGGGCGGTCGAGGACGAGGAAGGCGAGGCCGAGAAGGGCGAAGTCGAGGGCGGTGATGGGGGAGATGCGGCCGGGATGGGCGGAGAGAGCGGCGAGGGCTTCGGGATATTGAAACAGGAGTTGATCGATGCCGAAGTCACGGGAGAGTAAGTGTTCGAGGAGGCTGAGCAGGCCGATGAGGCCGGCGGCCGCAGCCAGGATGCGGCTCAGGGTGACGTTGCGCGGGAGGTGGGCGCCGGCGCGGGAGAGGCGGGCGAAGATGACGGCGAAGCTGAACAGGATGAGGCAGACGGCCGAGTTCATCTCGACGACGGGCTGGCCGGGCAGCGCGCTTTCGAGGGCGGGGATGTGGAGGACGAGCCCGAGGATGGAGAGGACGCCGACGATCGCCGGGAAGGCGCTGGCGAACAATGAAAACAGGTAGAGGTGACGGAGGACGCGTGGCTCGGGGCGCATGCCGAGCTGTTTGCCGATGTGAGCACCGATGGGACGGGCGGCGGCGACGACGCCGATGACGTTGCCGTCGGCGTCGCGGTAGAGCGAGCCGTCGAACAAGACGGTGGTGGAGTGCTGGCCGCGGTGGCGGAGATCGAGCGGGAAGCCACGGACTTCTTCGTGGCGGAAGACGTGTTCGCAGGCGGCGCGGGCTTTGTCCTGCTCGGCGAAATGGCTGCAGAACTCGGTGCCGATGAGTTCGGCGCGGGAGTAGCCGGTGACAGCTTCGGCGGCGGCGTTGGCGTCATTGATGCGGCCGTCGCGGCCGACGGTCAGGAGAGGGTCGAGGCTGGCTTCGAGGAGGCTGCGGTTATACGTGCTGGCCAGGCGGGCCTGGTTGCGGCTGGCTTCGGCTTCGGCGGCATGGCGTTTGGCCCAGGCCGAAAGGCGGGCGGTAACGACGGCGGTGGCGAGGAAGACGGTGACGGCGATCCAGTTCTTCGGCGCGCTGATGGCGAGCGGGCGGCCGGGAAGGAGGAAGAAGAGTTCGAGGCTGGCGACGCCGAGAAAGGCCGCGGCGAGCGCGGGGCCGATGTCCCAGAGGAGCGCGACCGGAAGGACGACGAGTAGCATCAACAGGGCGACGGTCATGCTGTTGATGTCGTGGCGGAGAACGAGGCAGGCGGAGGTGACGAGGGCGACACCGGTCAGCGCGGTGAGGTAGCCGGCGGCGTTGCTTTCGAAGAATCTGCCTGGCATGCCGGTCCGCCTTCCTCCTCTACCCCTATGATCGGCGATTCGCGGCGGGGAGTCTGTTCCGCCGGGAGCGGCGAGGTGGCTGAAACATTTACTTGCCGCGGCGTTCTTTCTCGACGAGGCGCGCTTTTACGATTTTTCTGATAAGCGCGGCGGAGAGCGGCTTGTCGAGGGGGAAGCGAATGGTGCCTTTCTCTGTTTCATAGCGGGCCAGATCGGGTGCGAGCGAGCGCATCACGGCGAGGCTCATGGGGAAGAGGCTGCAGTGACGCTTGAAGGCGGCGTAGGCGACGAGGGCGCCCTTGTAGCGGACGGTGGGGATGCCGTAGCTGATGGCTTCGGTAGCTTCGGGCGGTGCGGCGGCGAGAATGCGGGCGCGGATTTTCCCGAGCGTTGC
>JAKAJI010000266.1 GCA_021813825.1 Acidobacteriota bacterium
GACGTTGACGGCCTGCTGCTCGATGAGGTCCTTGAAGTTTTCGCGGAGGTAGATTTCTTCGCCGGTGTGGATGTTGAGCGAGGTGCTTTGGGTGAGTTCCTTAAAGAGTTGGGCGTTGGGGTAGGGCGCGTAATCGCCGGTGAGGGTATCTTCGAGCCAGGTGATGTGGTAGGGTTCGAGGGCTCGGGCGAAGGTGATGGCGTCCTTGAGCATCCAGCCGGGGCCGCAGTCGAGGGCGAGGCCGATTTCGTCGCCGAGAACTTTCTTCATGGCTTCGACGCAGGCGATGATGTGTTCAAGGCCGCGTTCGGTGAGGAGGCCGCGGTCGGAGTGGGGCGGGCCGGAGCGGGGTTCGTCGTACCAGCCGTTTTCCATGGAGCGCATCATGGCGGGGTTGTGGAAGCCGACGGCCTGCTTGATGAGGGTGAAACCTTCCTTGGCCTCTTTCATTTTCTGCATGTTTTCGGCGTAATCCTGGGGGGTTTGGCCGGTCATGGGGAAGCGGACGCCGCCGTTGTAGATGCGGACGCGGTCGCGGATTTTCCCGCCGAGGAGTTTGTAGACGGGGAGGCCGGCGGCCTGGCCGGCGATGTCCCAGAGGGCGATTTCGATGGCGCTGACGGCGGAGCCCCAGGGTTTGAAGGCGCCCATGCGGCGGATTTTGCGCATGACGTTGGCGACGTCGGTAGGGTCTTCGCCGATGAGGTATTGCTTGTAGAAGAGGACCATCGGCTTGAGGTAGGGCTTGGCGGATTCGGCCTGGCCGTAGCCGGAGATGCCCTGGTCGGTGACGATGCGGACGACGGGGTTGCGGCCGATGATGGCGCAGCGAAGATCGGTGATTTTGATCTTCCCCTGGCCGGCGCGTTTTTCTGGGCCGGAGCGGCCGCGTGTGTTCTGAGCGGCGAGCGACGCGGCGGTTGCGCCTGCGGAGACCGAGCCGAGAAAGCCTCTTCGTGAGATACCCATTCCTACCTCCTGTCGAGTGCGTGGTGAAGTGAGGGCGAGGAGCAGCCCCAGTCATTTTATATGGAATTGGGTTTGGGGCTTGCGCGGGGCGGGAGCCGGAGAAAAACCGATTCAACGCGGGCGAGAGGATGCTTGGCTGCTGAGGGGGCTTCGGGGTGTATAGAGAGACGGGCTTGGTCAGCCCGGGTGAGGGTATTGACGGGGGCCGGGGCCGGATGGTATCGTTAATCGACGAATGGCGAATCCAAGACACAGCGACACGAAGGCGGCGCCGATGTGCTGTCCGGCGCCGGAGCCGGAAGTTCGGACGGAGATTCCAGGTCTGGAAGGGCCGGAGGCGGACGAGACGCTGGCGAAGCTCGCGAAGGCGATCGGGCACCCGGCGAGGGTTCAAATTCTGCGGATCCTGTCGCACAAAGAAGCGCGCGTGTGCAGCCAGATTGTAGATGAAATCCCGCTGGCGCAGTCGACGGTGTCCGAGCACCTGCGAATTTTGAGGGAAGCCGGACTGATCCGGAGCAGCCAGGACGGGCCGCGGATCGGGTACTGCATCAACTACGAGACGTTGCGGAAGCTGAAGGCTTTGGTGGCGATCATTTAGGGTGTTTTTTTGACTCTGCCATCGTATTTCGACGAATAACGAAAGGAGTATGGAAATGAAGGTTGTGAAGGTTTTCGATCCTCCCCTGTGTTGCTCAACGGGGGTTTGCGGGCCGAAGGTAGATCCGGCGCTGGTGCGGTTTGCGGCGGACTTACATTGGCTGGCCAACCAGAAGGTTGCCGTCGAGCGATATAACCTGGCGCAGCAGCCGCAGGCTTTCGCCGCGAATGAGGCGGTGAAGGCGGCGCTTGGCGAGCACGGGAACGCGTGTCTGCCTTTGATTCTGGTGGACGGTGCGGTGGCGAGCCAAGGACGCTATCCATCGCGGCAGGAACTGGCGCAGTTGGCCGGGGTGGAACCGGATGGGGCGGCGGAACCGGCCAAGGCGGAGTTTCCGGTGTTCAAGACGAAGTGCTGTTAGGGAGGACTGGTATGCCGGGGCCAAGTTCCATGGCGGAGAGATTCCTCAAAGAGGCCACGCGAATCCTGTTTTTCACGGGAAAAGGCGGGGTGGGCAAGACATCGCTGGCGTGTGCGACGGCGGTGTCGCTGGCGGGGATGGGAAGAAGGGTGTTGCTGGTGAGCACGGATCCGGCGTCGAATCTTGACGAGGTGTTGGGCGTTGAACTGCACGGAGCGCCGGTTGCCGTGGAGGGCGCGCCCGGTTTGTTTGCGCTGAACATCGACCCCGAGGCAGCGGCGCGAGCGTATCGGGAGCGTGTGGTGGGGCCGTACCGCGGCGTGCTGCCGGAGGCCTCGATCACGAGCATGGAGGAGCAATTGTCGGGGGCGTGCACGGTAGAGATCGCGGCGTTCGACGAGTTCACGAAATTGCTTGGGGACGAGAAGGCGACGGCGGAGTTCGATCACGTTGTTTTCGACACGGCGCCGACGGGACACACGCTGCGGTTGCTGAAGCTTCCGGCAGCGTGGACGGGATTTATGGACCAGAACACAACCGGGACATCGTGTCTTGGTCCGCTTTCGGGTTTGGAGGCGCAGAAGGCGCTGTACGAGGCGAGCATGCAGGCGCTTGGGGATCCGAAGGCGACGACGCTGGTTCTGGTGAGCCGGCCGGAGCGATCCGCGCTCGAAGAGGCCGAGCGGTCGAGAGCGGAGCTTGCGGAGATGGGCGTGGGGAATCAGCGTTTAATTCTGAACGGTGTTTTCCGGGCGACCGAACCGGGCGGTGCTGTGGCGGTGGCGCTGGAGGGGCGGTGCCGGGAAGCGCTCGCGGGTATGCCGGCGGGGTTGGCCGAGCTTGCCCGGATTGAGATTCCGCTGCTTGGGTATGCGCCGATGGGTGTGGAGAACCTGAAGAGTGTGTTTGGCGGCGCGGTGCGGCGGCGCCAGACAACGGGCGCGGTGCGGCAGGAGGGCGGCGAGGGCGACGTGCCGCTGGCGGGTTTGATTGACGAGATTGAAGCCAAGGGCCGCGGCGTGGTGATGACCATGGGCAAGGGCGGCGTCGGAAAGACGACGATCGCTTCGGCGATTGCGATCGAACTGGCACGGCGCGGGCATCGCGTGCACCTGAGCACGACGGATCCGGCGGCGCACGTTGCGGCGACGGTGGGCGGCGCAGTGGCGAACCTGACGGTGAGCCGGATCGATCCGGCGGTGGAGACGCGGCGGTATTCGGAAGCGGTGTTGGCGAAATCGGCGCCGGCGCTCGATGCGCAAGGGATGGCCTTGCTGGAAGAAGACCTGCGATCGCCCTGCACGGAGGAGATCGCGGTATTCAGCGCGTTTGCGCAGACGGTGGCCGAAGGGGAGCATGGGTTCGTGGTGCTGGACACGGCTCCGACCGGGCATACGATTCTGCTGCTCGACGCGGCCGAGGCGTATCACCGCGAAGTTACTCGAACGATGAGCGACTTACCCGAGAGTGTGCGTGAGTTACTGCCGAGGCTGCGGGATCCGGAGTTTACACGGGTTCTGCTGGTGACGCTGCCGGAGGCGACGCCCGTTCACGAGGCGAAGCGGCTACAAGAGGACCTTGGACGGGCGGGGATTTATCCGTTTGCCTGGGTGGTGA
Source organism: Acidobacteriota bacterium (assembly GCA_021813825.1). Taxonomy (GTDB): domain Bacteria; phylum Acidobacteriota; class Terriglobia; order Bryobacterales; family Bryobacteraceae; genus JAJYKC01. The sequence continues at coordinate 3,609 of JAKAJI010000266.1, forward strand.
ACCAATGCTTCACGGGCGGAAGCTATCGCGATCCGGTTCTGGTGGAGCGGAGCGAGCGGGAGAGGCCGTACATCGAGGAAGTAAGAGAGCAACTGGCCAAGAGGATGGCTGTGGTTGGCTGGGAGCCGATCGAACCGGTGGGCGCGGAGAGACTTCAGCGGCTGGCGGCTCGCGGTACGGCGGAGGCGGTGATCGAGGCGGCGAGGAGATGAGCCTATGGCGGAGACGTTGATGGACCGATCGTCCGCGCCAAAGCGGATGAATTTGTTCGAGCGGTACCTGAGCCTGTGGGTGGGGCTTTGCATGGTGGCCGGGGTGCTGGCGGGCAAGGCGCTGCCGGGCGCGGTCGAGTATTTGCGTGGGCTTGAATTCGGCGCCGGCAGCCAGATTAACGCTCCGATTGCGGCCTTGATCTGGCTGATGATCATCCCGATGATGATGAAGGTTGACTTCGCTTCGATCCGGAACGTGGGCAAGCGGCCGCGGGGCCTGCTGGTGACGCTGTTTGTGAACTGGGTGGTGAAGCCGTTTTCGATGGCGCTGATCGCCTGGATCTTCTTCCGGGTTGTCTTTTCGGCGTGGATTTCGCCGGGCGATGCGGACCAGTACATCGCCGGGTGCATTATTCTGGCTGCTGCGCCGTGTACGGCGATGGTATTCGTGTGGAGCTACCTCACCGAGGGGGACGCGGCATACACGTTGGTTCAGGTGTCGATCAACGACCTGATCATGTTATTTCTCTTCGCGCCGATTGTGCGTTTCTTAGTAAGTGGGGCGTCGACGCTCGAGGTGCCGTTCCAGGTGTTACTGTACGCGGTTGTCGTTTTTATCGTGATCCCGCTTGCGGCGGGATCCGCATTGCGCGCCGGATTTCTTCACCGGCATGGGAAGGAGTGGTTTGAGAATACGCTTCTTCCGCGTTTCGCACCGGTAAGCATGATGGCGCTGCTGGCGACACTGGTGCTTATCTTTGCGTTCCAGGCCGATAACATTTTGTCAAAGCCGTTTCATGTGCTTCTGATCGCAGTTCCGATTCTGCTGCAGGTGTATTTCAATTCGTCGCTGACTTACGGGCTGATGCGATTGTTCCGCGTGCGGCACGCGGTAGCGGCGCCGGGGGCGCTGATTGGGGCCAGTAACTTTTTTGAGCTTGCGGTGGCGACGGCGATCGCGTTGTTCGGACCGGGATCGGGCGCCGCACTGGCGACGGTAGTGGGAGTTCTGATCGAAGTCCCGGTGATGCTTTCGGTGTGTTCGGTGTGCAACCGGACACGGCATTGGTTTCCAGCGATGGAGGAGGCAGACTGAGATGGAGAAGAAGCGGCTTCTGGTGCTGTGCACGGGAAATTCGGCGCGGAGCCAGATGGGGGAAGGTCTTTTCCGGGCCGAAGGGGGCGAGCGGTTCGAGGTGTTCAGCGCGGGGACGCGGCCCAGTTCGGTGCGGCCGGAGGCGATCGCGGTGATGAAGGAGATTGGGATTGACATCTCCGGGCATTGGTCGAAGGGAGTAGACCAATTCACGGGCGAGGCGTTCGATGTGATCGTGACGGTGTGCGATAACGCACGGGAGAGTTGCCCGGTCTTCCCTGCCCCGGCCGAACGGATTCATTGGAGCTTCGAGGACCCGGCCGCGGTGGAAGGAAGCGTGGAGGAACGATTGGCAGCGTTCCGGCGGATCCGCGACCAGATTCGGGAACGGGTGCGGGAGTTTCTACGGGAGGGCGGCGGAGCTAGAACATCGTCTTGAGGGAGAACTGGATCTGGCGGGAGTTCGTGGCGGTGCGGCTGATGAGGCCGAAGCCGGAGCCGGTGAGGATGTTAGAGGGCAGGCCTAAGTCGACGATGTTGAATAAGTTGAAGAATTCGGCGCGGAATTCGAGGTCGATGGATTTTCTGGCGCGGCCGGCTTCCCAGGTGGTGTCCTTAATCAGGCCGAAGTCGTAATCGTAGAGGGCGGGGCCGCGGAAGGTATTGCGGCCGAGGCTGCCGAAGACGCCGCTGTTGGGGCCAGTGCCTCCGGGGACGTTGATGGGGATCTGGAAGTAAGAGCCGTTGGCGGCGCCGAGGCCGAAGTAATCTTCTCGGACGGTGCGGCTGGTGGAGAGAATCGGGGTGCCGATCTGGTCGGGGCGGTCCGCGCCCATGGAACCGGCGCCGGTCTGCTGGACTCCGGAATAGACGGTAAACGGGAGGCCACTGGTGAGGGTGGAGATGCTCAACAGTTGCCAGCCCTGGGTGAGCTTGGGTGTGAGGCCGTGGAGGAAGGGGACGCGGTCGACGTGGAGGTCCTGAACGACGGTGGCGGTGAGGGCGCGGTTGACGTCGAAGGTGGACGGGCCTTTGTCGGCGCGGGTGTCGAAGGGGTTCTGGGGCCAGGCGAGGGCGGTTGCGCCGGAGACGCTGCCTACGCCAGGGCCGAGAGCGCTGCTGGTGTCGTCGATGGACTTAGACCAGGCAAAGCTTAGTTGGACCTGCGGGCCGTTGGCTCCGATGGAGCCCTGAAGTGAAGACTGGAGAGAGTGGTAAGTGGAGTGGGACCGATTAGTAATTAACATATCGGTGCCGAAGCCACCGGTGATCTGCCCGGCGGAGTTGAACTGGGTGTAAGGGGCGAAGGCGGCCGAAGCGCCGGGGTAGGCATTGGGAAAGTCGATGGCGGGTAAGTCGATGCCGGAGGTGCCGACGTAGCCGGCATCGAAAGTAAGTCCGTGGAAGGAGCGCTCGAGGCTGAGGGTCCAGGTGCCGAGGTAAGCGTTACGGAAGTCCTGCGAGATGGCGTTGGCGTTGAGCGGGCTGATGAGGTGGCTGGGGGAGAGCGCGGCAAGTTCCTGTTCGAAGCGGTTGACGTCCCAGACGGTGTTGGGGGGAACGGCCTTTGAGTTTCCGGAGGCGAGGATGTTGACGCCGGCGGGAGTGTATGCGGGTGGGAGATCGGCAGGGGTGATTTTGGTGCCGATGAGGAGCGGGGCGCCGGGAGCGGAGGTGAGACGGGGGTAATCGACATAGGGGGCGGCGCCGGTGAGCAGGTTGTCCTGCCAGATGTTGGGTGGGATGGTAGTAAGTGCGCCGCCGGCGCGAATCAGGAAACCCGCGGGGGCGAGGATGGTGAGGCGGACACGCGGACCCCAGTTATTGCCGACCCAGCGGAAGTGCGGTTGCGGGTTGATGAGGTAAAGTTGCTCGGGGCCGGAGGGCGTGGTGAGGAAGTCGAGGCCGGCGGTGCGGTCGGCGCGTTCGGTGATGGGGGAGTAGAGTTCATAGCGGAGGCCGTAGTCGAGGGTGAAGCGCGGGGAGATTTTCCAGGTGTCCTCGGCGTAAAGGTTCATGTCGTAGCGCGAGATGGCGGCGACGCCGATCTGGCTGCCCTGGGGAAACTGCGGGGGCGCGACGGCGACGGTGTAGGAGAAAGCGCTGCCGAGCAGGAGGGCGGTAAGAGTGTCGGGC
>JAKAJI010000267.1 GCA_021813825.1 Acidobacteriota bacterium
GCAGTGCAGGGTATCACCGAGGGTGACGAGTTGCGCCAGTCCGGACTGGCGCAAGTCGCCGACGGCGCGCAGGAAACGGGGAATCAGCTTTTCGCACTGCCGTCGCGTTTTGTGTTTCTTCAACAGCAGGGAGCAAAACCGCTGTTGGAAGCGGTAGATGAGGTTGAGCACAGGGTCCTGGGCCAGGTACGCCATCAGCCGGAGCTTCTGGTCGGGCTTGAGATTGTGTCGGTGCCGGCGCATCAGCGACACCAGCCCGTGGTTCTTTAGCCCGACCGGGTCGATCTCGCGCCAACAGGCCAGGAAGGGGTGGTTGATGAGTCGGATCCCATGGAAGCGATCGGCGGCGATCACCGCCTTGGGGAAGTGTTTGCCGACGATGGCGCGGTAGACCGCCCCGCCGCCTGATCCAGGAACACGATCCGAACCCGATCTTTCCCTTTTCAGGAAGGAAAATACGACTCCAGGGCGGCTTCCGGGCGACCCAGCCTGACGTCAAAGATGCGATGGTTTTTCAGATCGCAGATGCACCGGCCCAGACAGTTCCGATCGATGCCGTCCACGTGCTGCTGATAGACCATCGGCTGAAAACTCTCACTGGCTCGCTGATCGGGCTGCACACCCGGGAAGGCGCTGGCGAAAGCTACGGCCGCAGTCCAGACAGCGGCTCTTGCCCACTTCCGGTTCCAGGATGCCGCGCTGGAAGCCGCACCTTGCCGCGGTTGATCGCGGTAATCTCGTACGGGGGCAAACCCAAAAAGGTCGCAGAGTCGGTCAAAACGTTATCTCCCAAGATTGTTTTATCAATCCTGGGATCAGGACCTGCCCCCATTTTGATCTAGAGCCAAAGTGTAACCCATGTCTCCGGAACGTTCTGTTACCCATGTCTCGGGCCGGTCACCCTATTTCCCCACGCCGAATGTCAAACGATCCGTGTCCGTGCTGACGCGCCCGTTGTGCGTCCCCTGGATCGAAAGAACGAGGACGTTGCTGCCCGCGACCAATGGCAAACTAACAACCTCAAACCCGCCGGGCGAAGGGTGAAAAAGACTGCTCGCGTCGGCCCCGTTCAGAGTCGCCGTGAAGCTGTTCGCGATTGTGGCCGGATCATAGAAGAGGAACAGCGCGAAGCTCGCCGTTCCCGCCGGCAGGTCGGTCTCGGCGGTGGTGGGATTCGCGTACGTCAGGAAACCATTCACTGCTTGGCTCTGAGACTTGTCTGCGAATGCTCCGTACAGCGGAGCCTGAGTCCCCGCCACCACCGGAGCCGTGAACGCAAATTGCTGCACCGATCCCGGACTCACCGGCACATTGTCCAGCGAACTCGTCGAAGCCTGAAAATTCGAGTCGAAAGACCCGAATTCCAGGTTGTAGGTGCCGCTACCTGTGCCCGTCACGGTTACCGTGTACGTCCCGGCAGCCGGTGGGCTTATTTCTATGCTCTTGGCGTGTATGTTGACCGGGTTGTCCGACGTGTCCGTCGGATCGTCAATCGAGTCGTCGCCATATGTCGCGTTTGGATTCTCCGCATACCACGTGTTCGTCGTAGGATCGAACCCGGTCCGGAGTCCCGATGGGTCGGTCACCAGCAGTTCCGCCGGCGAGTGAAGAGTAATCGAGATTCCTCCGCCGAAATTGAACGTCGTGCCCGTCCCTTCGAGTTCCCGCGTCCCGTAATACACGTTGTCGTAGTCGTAAGACGGGACGTTCGTCGAATCGAGCCTGTCGTCGATTCCTCCGTTGGGATCTTTCAGTAAGTAAGTACTCTCCGGTTGCGGCCGCCCCCACGCCGTGACGAAATGATTCCGCGTCCCATTGTTGTGTTTCACGTGGATGGGAGTCGGCCCTTTGGCGCAAACCGCCTGCCGTGCAATCCCGTTCAGCAGGCCTCCGGCCTGAGCGGAGTCGCCGGCCGCCGGTTCCCTCTGGTACGCCAGGTTCACGCCTCCCTGGTGCGCATATTCGAGAATCTTCCAGGGCCATATCGCGCCGTATTTGTCGAACCCCTGGTTCGCGGTGAGCCACGTATTTAGCTGCGTTGGCGTGGTGCTCAGCCCGTGATACGTGAGAGTTGCCGCGTAGTCTGTAAGCAGGCATCCAAGCTGCGGTATCGTCGCCTGCGTTGCTCCCGGCGCGGAACTGCACGGCACGGTTTTCTTTGCCCCGGTGGCCGGATCCGTGATCCAGCAGAAGGAACCATATTGCACTCCCTGATAAGCTCCCTGGTCGTAGTTACCCAAAGTCATGAACGACACCACGTTCGGGTTAATCGAAGGAACCAAAGTGAACGAACCGGTGAAAAAGGTTACTGCATTCCGCGAAAACGACATGGTGTAACTTCCGCTCACCCCGCATTGGCTGTTGAAATACCACGTGACATCAAGCGAGGTCGTGTTGCAGATCGCAAACGTCGGAAACCCGCCAACCCAGCAGTTCTGCTGCCCGTTGTAGCTGCTGTGGAACACGATCGGCGCCCACGTCCCAACGGGACTTCCGTTAGGGTCCGTTGCGGTGGCCTCCAGCGTGTCGCCATCGTTCGCGCCGCTGCTGAACGTCTCCCCGGCGGCGAAGAAATCCCGGAAGTAAGCTGTGTTGCCGTTCACCATCGTTTGGAAATACTGCTGACTTTGCTCCGCCGGGTAACGAAGCCACTGCTCAAACCTGTCCGAGGTAGCGGCCGCCGTGGTCGTCACACCTGCCGTAGCGCCTGATGGCCCGGGCTTTGCTTCCGTGAAAAGGGTGAACTGGCCCGGCGTGCCTTGAGCATAAAGGGGCGCCCGCAAAGACGCGAGTAAAACCAGTAAGAGCCCTGCTACCGTTAAAGCTGACAGTTTCATCTTCCTCTCCCTTTTTTCCAGTAGTCGGCGGCGGAATGCCGCGATTATGCGCCGCCTACACGGGTTCTGTCAAGGAATAAGTTGTGAATAAATTGTGAATTGTCTGCAATTTAACAATCGCCCGCAGGAGCGAACTACTTCGGCACAACCACGGTGAGGCGGTCTGTCACTTTCCTGCCGTCATCCCCACGGACAGTCAGGACAAGGGTATTGCGGCCCGGGTGCGCCGGAATCAGTACCTTCTCGAATCTTCCCGAAGCCGGATGAAAGATCCGCGATATGTCCCGTTCGTCGAGCCTCGCGGCAAACCCTTCGCGCACGGCGTGAGCATCATAGAACACCACAATCGGGAAGGCGGTCGTTCCAGCCGGGACTCTTGTCTCCGGCACGGACGGACTCGCGTAAGTCAGCAGCGGGCGCGTATTCCCGGGCGCCGCACCGCTGTAAAATCCTCCCGAAACCACAACACCGCCCCGGGACCCGCTTTCCAGGTGGACAAGATAACTATGGCGAGTTCCACCAAGGATGGGTACATCTTCGAACGTGGCATCCCGCATCTCAAATTCGCGGGAAAACCCGCCGATATCCAATCCGTACTTACCACTTACCGCCGCGCTGACTGTCAACTTATAGGCTCCCGCCAGAGCCGGTGTCACGGCAAGCTCTTTGGCCCGGATATTGACCGGACTCCGCGATGTATCCGTAGGATCGTCGACCGAATCCTCGCCACCCGACCCACCCGGAATCTCCGCGAACGCCTTTCCGGTAATCGCGTCAGTACCCGTGCGCCGCCCAAGCGGATCCAGCATCAACATGGCGGCATCGCCACGTAGCTTCACGGCAATCCCACCTGCGAACGGCGTGTCGTGGCGCACGCTCGGCAGCGTTCGGCCCCTTGCGGAGTCCTTAGCGGACGACTGGATGGTTTGAGTCTGACCGGAGGGGACGGCGCCCGCCATCGCGCGAACCCAAAGCAAGCCCGCCACCGTACTCGCGATTATGCCGACAAGCGGCAAGTACCGGCTCACATCGTCGCTCCCGGCCAGAACTGGCGCCGATAATTCTTTACGCCGTCATATTATCACGCGTAAATTTCAGTCAACTCGCGCGAATCTCATTTCAAACAACGGCGGCCGTCGCGCCGAACTCGACGCCTCCGTTTCAATAGTCCAAAAATAAGCGCTATCCTTATCCCAGCCAGAAGGGAATTCCGTGCCGTCCATTAACCTCACCAACAACGTCGGCCTCAACCTCGGCGCCTCCTCGGGCGACGGCTTCTCCACCCTCGAACGCTACCTCAAAAACATCCTCACCTTCAAAACCCCGCCCAGCTTCGACCCTCTCGTCAACGTACCCGTCGAATCCCTGCAGGAAAACAGCTTCCCCATTACCATCTCCGCCACCGGACAAGGTCAATTCGCAGTCGAAACCGCAACGCTCAACGTCCAGGCCGGTCCCTCCGCCTCCCTCGGACTCCTCCAAGGCGCCGACGCCTCGCTCTTCCTCTCCTCGCTCGACCTCGAAGACACCCCCGCAACCGCCGGCCTTGTGTCCTTCTCACTCGTCGGCAGCGTCAGCCTCGGCGCCGCCGCCCCGCTCGGCCAGTTCACCTTCGACATCACCAACGCCGGCACCCTCACGCTCACCAGCTATTACAAAGCCGCCGCCAGCGACACGCTCGGCCACGCCGTCGTCGAATCCATCAAAGCCCTCACCATCCCCCATGACCTCGACGACCTCAAAAGCATCCCCGCCGGCGCCATCTGCCAACTCGACGCTACCGGCTCGGTGCAGTTCATCGCCTCCGCCACCCTCAGCTTCCTCAACGACCCTCTCGCCGCGCTCACCCTCGAAAAACTCCCGTCTTTCACCATCAACGCATCCGCTTCCGCCACCGTCGAAACCACCGTCACTCACACGAGCGGCCACACCCTCGCCATCGCCAAGCTCCCCGGCGGCCTCCTCCACCTTTCCCTCACCCTGCACACCACCGACGATTTCGAAACCAGCCTCACCGTCTCCACCGGCATCGCCGCCACCATCGGCGGCCAGGACGTCCTCGCCTTCCTGCTCGACGATCTCAACCCCGGTTCTTCGGCCGCTGCCGACTCCCTCGCTGCCGAAATGCCCAACGCCGCGCAGTTCAAATCCGACGTCAAGTCCGCCATCGACACCGCCCTCTCCGCCTCCCTCGGCGTCTCGCTCAAAGCCGCCCTCGATCGCAACACGGCAAAGAACCGCGTCTTTCTCTTCGAAATCGACCTCGCTCAGGCCGAAGCCGATCCCGCCGCCAAATCCGCCCTCCTCGCCGCCCTCGCCGGAAACTTCACCGCCCTCACCCGGCCCGGCGCCCAACTCACAGGCATCCGTTCGCTCGACACCGTCCTCACCACAACCCAAACCACCACCCACACCTTCGCCCTGCACTTACTCGGCATCTTCAACGCCGCGAGCGTCCATCAATTCATCGCCGAATCGAGTTTCCGCGCCAGCACCAACACCCACGAACTCATCCTCGCCGATGAATCCATCCAGGTCGTCGACAACAACCTCGACGCGGAAAAACTCCGCAAACTCCTCCTCCGCGACATCACTCTTACTCTGCCCGCCTCGGCCAACACGCCGGAAGTTACCACTCCGCTCACCATCACCTACCTCGACCGCCAGGCCGCCGCCTCCCGCTCCCAACTCCAGCAGTTCGTCAACGTCCTCAATTTCCTCAACGCGCCCAACACCGCCGCCGAAACTCTGCTCAACGAAAATTCGCACAACTACGGCGTCTGCGCCCTCTCCCTCTCGCTCGCCCTGAACCCGGCTCAGTGCAAGCAACTCTACCTCGACCCAGCCGGCCAACCCCGAACATGGGATTTCTACGTCGGCCAAGTCTGCCGCGCCCAAACCGCCATCCTCGCTAACCAGCCCGAAAACGCCTATCGCCTGCAGGTCTACGCAGCAACTCTCGCCAAATGGGCCGCCCTCCGTGACGCCGGCGCCCCCGCCAACCAAATCCGCATCCTCCGCAGCCTCGGCCTCTCCTCCACCAACGCCACCCTCGCCGTCACCGACGTCGTCACCACCATCTGGTGGGCCAGCGCCATGGCCAACTACGCCCAAGCCCTCGCCAACAAAAAGCCGCTCGCTAAAGTTGCCAAGGCCGTCCTCAAGGATTCCAACTTCGGCTACGGCGAGCCCTGGATGCTCCTCTCCGCCTGGACCATCGCCGGCCGCCCCGCGGTCAACGCCGCGTTCACCTCCTCGCTCATCGCCCCGCCCAAAGCCGCCGGCGGCCGCTCCGTGTAGTTCCACAACCCTAAAAGCTAAAATCGGAGTGACTATATGGCGCGCTTCCCCGGTGTGGACTACTTCCTTATCGACTCCCAGTTCAACGAACAGGAACGGCTCGTGCGCCAAACCGCGCGCCAGTTCGCCTCCGACGAGGCCGCCCCTCTGTTCCGCGACTGCTTCCGCGACGGCCGCTTCCCCGTCGAACTCATCCCCCAACTCGGCCAACTCGGCTTCCTCGGCGCCAACCTCGAAGGCTACGGCTGCGCCGGCATGACCAACGTCGAGTACGGCCTCATCATGCAGGAAATCGAGCGCGTCGATTCCGGCCTCCGCAGCTTCGTCTCCGTCCAGGGCGCGCTCGTCATGTACCCCATTCACACCTTCGGCTCCGAAGAACAAAAACAGCGCTGGCTCCCCAAACTCGCCTCGGGAGAAGCTATCGGCTGCTTCGGCCTCACCGAACCCGCCTTCGGCTCCAACCCCGCCGGCATGCTCACCACCGCCCGCGCCGACGGCGATGCCTGGGTCCTCAACGGCGAAAAAACCTGGATCACCAACGGCACCCTCTCCGATGTCGCCATCGTCTGGGCCCGCACCCCCGAAGGCATCCGCGGCTTCCTCGTCGAAAAAGGCACCCCCGGCTTCACCTCCTCCGACATCCACGGCAAGCTCTCCATGCGCGCCTCCGTCACCTCGAGCCTCGCCTTCAGCGACTGCCGCGTACCCGCCTCCGCCATGCTCCCCCTCGCCAAAGGCCTCAAGGCCCCGCTCGCCTGTCTTACCCAAGCCCGCTACGGCATCGGCTGGGGCGTCATCGGCGCCGCCATGGACTGCTACGAAACCGCCCGCCAGTACGCCGTCCTTCGCAAGCAGTTCGACGACAAGCCCATCGCCGGCCACCAGCTCGTCCAGGAA
>JAKAJI010000268.1 GCA_021813825.1 Acidobacteriota bacterium
ACACCCCATCCGCCGTCGCTGTCGACGTGCTGCCCGGAAACGCCAGCGTAAGTGGCCGCGTATCATCCAGCGCCCTCACCTGCTCCGCTAACTCCCGCGCCATCCGCGGACCCCGTTCCATCTCCACCTCCGGTATCTCGTTCCCGATACTCCACATCACCACCGACGGATGATTCCGGTCCCGCATCACCATCGCCGATAAGTCCCGCCGCCACCATTGGTCGAAGTCCCGCCCATAGTCGTACTTCACCTTACTCGCCTTCCACGTGTCGAACGGCTCGTCGAGCACCAGCAGTCCAAGCCGGTCGCACGCGTCCAGGAACTCGGGCGACGGCGGATTGTGCGCCGTCCGCACCGCGTTGAACCCAGCCGCCTTCAATAATTCCACCCTCCGCTCCTCCGCCCGGTCGAACGCCGCCGCCCCCAGCGGACCGTTGTCGTGGTGCACGCTCCCACCGGCTAACTTGATTACTTTGCCGTTCAGCAGCAAGCCCTTCTCCGCGGACCACGTAATCGTGCGGATCCCAAACGGCGTCGCCACCTCATCCACCGCGCGCCCCTCGCGCAGAACTCGCGTCACGGCCCGGTACATCGCCGGCCTCTCCGGCGACCACAGCCTCGGCGCCTGCGCCTCTATCTCCTGCCGCGCCTCTGCCTCGCTCCCCGCCGCCACACTTACTACCGTCTCCGCACGCCCCACCGTCTTTCCGCCGCCATCTACCAGCGCCGTCTCCACTGTCAACCCCGCCTCAGCCCCGCTCTCGTTCGCCACGCGAGTCCGCACCACAACCTTCGCCGAATTCTCCGTCGCCGCCGGCGTCGTCACGAACACGCCCCACTGCGCCACGTGCGCTGCCTCCGTCACAACCACCCGCACGTGCCGGTAAATCCCCGACCCCGTGTACCACCGGCTATTCGGCTGCTCGGAGTTATCCACTCGCACCGCCAGCACGTTCCGCCCGCCCAAGTCGAGCTCCGGCGTCATGTCAAACGCAAAACTCGTATATCCGTAAGGCTGCGTCCCCAGCTTGCGCCCGTTCAAATATACCGTCGCGTCCCGGTACACGCCGTCGAACTCCACACTTACTCGCTTGCCTTTCCATTCCGCCGGCGCCGTGAACGTCTTCCGGTACCAACCCGTCCCCGCCGGATAAAACCCGCCGCCCGCGCCCGTCGGATTGTCGTTCTCCGGCCGCCCTTCAATGCTCCAGTCGTGCGGCAGTTGCACCGTCCGCCAGCCTTCATCGTCAAAGGCGCGAGCCTCGGCCCCGCTTACATCGCCAAGCTGAAATTTCCAGTTCGAATCCGCCGCAAGCACCACGCGCGGCCCATCAGCCCCCAGCGCCGGCAGCCCCGCAAACAAAACCGCTGCGCACACTGCGGCCCCACGCACATTCATGCTTTCCACTTCCGTCTCTTCCCGTCTTTCTTCTCCGCCCGAAGCCCGAGCAGAATCACCCGGCTCGCCTCGCGGAACAAAGCGTCCACCGGCTTGCCGTACTGCTTCTCCACCCGATCCCCCAGCATTGCAAGCCGCCGCTGCGCACCGATCAGCGCGTTCATCACCGCATGCATCGTGACGTCAGCGTCGAGATCGCTCCGCAGCGATCCATCGGCCACGCCATCGCGAATCAACTTGCGGAACTGCGCGAATCCCCCCTTGCTGATCCGTGCCTCGATCGCAATCAGCCGCTCCGCCGGCCACTCCCGCGCGTACATCGCATCGAACTGCGCCATGAACCGGACCGTCGCCCGCCTCCGCGCCAGGTCCTCGGCCATCACATCCACCAGCGCCGTGATCTTGCCCAGCGCCGTCTCCGCCCCCTCCATCGCCGCCTTGATTCGCGCTGCAGCTTCGGCGAAGACGCCTTCCAGAATCTCCCAGACGATCGCGTCCTTGTTGGAGAAATACTGGTATACCGTCGACGCCCGCACGCCGCTCGCCGCCGTAATCTCAGCCATCGTCGCGCGGTCCATGCCACGTTCGTCGAACAGCCGCTCCGCCGCCTCCAGAATCCGGCGGCGCTGCCGCTCGCGGTGCGCCTCGTACGGGTGCCGGTTTGCTTCTGTATTGCGTTTGGCCATGGCGCTATCGCCGGCAAACGACGTCGATAAGGAAAGCCGAATTCGAATGCCGAGTTCGAATTACAATACCGCCCCTCAGTGCGGGCGTCAAGCCGGGGCGACTGATGTGCCCGGCATGTCCGGCAGCCCGTGGGAAGGTCCCTTGACAACCTGATGAAGGGGAAGGCAGAGCGAAGCGCAGGGGCGGTCTGACGACGGAGGTTCTGCAAGGAAGCGGGGAGCACCCCGCCAACCGATGTACGTGGGCCCGATCGAAGGACGCTGGTTGTAGATTAGGCGGTTAGGCCGGGACGGCAGTCGAGCTTACCTCGGGAGAGCGGCGCGTATACGTAACCGCGGGCCTCGCAAGGCGCTGTGATCTCACAGCAGACGTAAGTCGGTGGAGCTGTCTAGGGGCGGATCGGGCGAAGGCCGAAAAGAACCGGGAAGCGAAGACGCGTCCAGAGGCGAAAGGCGAAGTGAACCCCCGCCCTTCACGGGCCCAAGTCACCGAACCGCCGCATGCGGACCCGCATGTACGGTGGTCTGGGAGAGGAGGAGCCGTGAGGCTTCCCCCCTTATCCCGATGCGTCTCAGCCTACGGGTAACTGATGATCACCGGCGTCCCGATGTCATACGTCTGCTGCGAAGTCCGCGAGCAGTTGAACGCGATCGGCGTATCCGCAATGAACGCATTGCCGCTGTTCACCAGTGCCTGCACCTGGCTCAGCGTCGTCACCATCGTGTTGATGCTCCCGTTCGTAAACGCCGGGGCTGTGAACACCACCAACTTCACCTGCCACGCCACGTTGAAATCGCCCTTCGTCGACGCGATCCCCACCAAGTGGTTGTGCCCCTTCACCGGCGAGCACGGATTCCCTCCGTTGAAATCCGTGCACGCCGGGTCGCTACCAGGCAGCACGCCGTAATCGGTCTGCGGAAACGGCAGCACGTTCAGGTGATCGCAGTTAGTCGGCTGGCAGTTCAAATCGCCGGCCGGAACCGTCGAACTCAACGGGTACACCGGAAGATACATCGGAGCAACCGCCGCCTGGTTCGCCTTCGATGGGAAAGGAGCCTTTAGCGGAGTAAGTAGGTAGATCTCGTTGCCATTCGAAAGGTCAAATGCCGGCTCCACCTCCACCTGCCCGAACATGCGCTGGCCACTGTCATAAGTAACGGCTCTCGTAGTCGCCGTCAGACTCAGCAGAGCAATCGTTAGCGAACTAACACAGACGCTAAAAATCACAAGTCTCTTCATACACCCTCCCTCTGGGTGCCTCAAGATTAACCTCGTTCCCGCAAAGTTGCAATGTCTAATCTTTTCTTTGTACGCCGTGCCCGTGTCCTGGTAGGTATAGAGCTTCCCGGAAAACGCTGGTAACCTCCGCCCGCGTTTCGGATCACTATTTCGGAGTAAACAGTATTAGGCGGTCTAGTACTAACTCGTCCTCTCTCGGATGGGTGTTGGTTGCAGGCTCCAGATACAAGCTGCAAACCAACCGAAGCGCACCGGCTTGGACTGTAAATCCCTCTACGCCCTGCCTGATAGTGGCCTGCCCATTGTTCGGCCCCGCCTCTTCTTACTCGGACAGGTGATCAGCCGTCCACCCGGGTGTTATAATTCCCCCATCTTCAGCGGCGCCCCATGGACAAGGAACGTTCCCGCAAGATCCAGGAGCTATACCACGCGGCCGTCGAACTCCCACCCGAAGCCCGCGCCGCCTTCCTCGCACAAGCCGATCCGGACCTCCGCCGCGAAGTCGAGTCTCTCCTCCCCTACGACGCCTCCTGCACCGCCGCCGAGCTCCTCGCCCGGCCCGTCGTCGAACTAGCCGCCGGCTTACTCGAAGTCGCCGCCCCGCCGCCGCGCATCGGAAACTACCGCATCCTCTCCACACTCGGCTCCGGCGGCATGGGCGTCGTCTACCGCGCCGAACAGGAACATCCCCGCCGCATCGTCGCCCTCAAGCTCATGCGGCCCGGCTGGTCCAATCCCGAACTCCTCGAACGCTTCGAGCGCGAATCGCACGCCCTCGGCCGCCTCCAGCACCCCGGTATCGCCCAGATCTATGAAGCCGGCAACGCGGAGACCGGCGCTGGCTTGCAGCCTTACTTCGCCATGGAGTTGATCGAAGGCGAGTCGCTCCTCAAATACGCCGAAGCGCACCGCCTCAACACCCGCGCCCGCCTCGAAATCATGCGGAAGATCTGCGATGCCGTGCACCATGCCCACCGCCGCGGCATCATCCACCGCGATCTCAAGCCCGGCAATATCCTCGTCGACAACACCGGTCAGCCGAAGATCCTCGACTTCGGCGTCGCCCGCATGACCGACGGCGACACCCACGTAACTCGTCAAACCGACCTCGGTCAACTCGTCGGCACGCTCGCCTACATGAGCCCCGAACAGGTCCTCGGTGATCCGCTCGAACTCGACACCCGCAGCGACGTCTATGCCCTCGGCGTCATTCTTTATCAATTCCTCGCCGGCCGCCTCCCTTACACCCTCAGCCCCAGGCTGCATCAAGCCGTCCAGACCATCCGCGAAACCGATCCGGCCCCCTTGAGTTCCATCAGCCAGAACTATCGCGGCGACATCGAAACCATCGTCGCTAAGGCCCTCGAAAAAGACAAATCGCGCCGCTACACCTCCGCCGCCGATCTCGCCGCCGACATCCGCCGCTATCTCGAAGACGAACCCATCGCCGCGCGCCCGCCCAGCGCTGCCTATCAACTCCGCAAATTCGCCCGGCGCCACCGCGCGCTCGTCGCCGGTCTCGCCGCCGTATTCATCGTCCTCGCCGCCGGCGTCGTCGCCAGCACCTGGCAAGCCGTCCGCGCCAACCGCGCCGGCCGCATCGCCGTGGCCGAGCGCGACCGCGCCATCGAAGCCGAACGCAAGGCCCAGGCCGCCGGGCAGGCCGCCACTGCCGCCCGCAATCGCGCCCTCGCCGCGCAAGCCCAGGCAATCCAGGAACGAAACCGCGCCGTCGCCGAAGAACAACGCGCCGACAACGAAACCGCCACCGCAAAGGCCGTCAGCGACTTTCTCCAAAACGACCTCCTCGCCCAAGCAGGCGCCAGTTCCCAAGCCACCCCGAACACCAAGCCCGATCCAGACCTCAAAGTACGCACCGCGCTCGACCGTGCCGCCGCCCGTATCCCCGGCAAGTTCGACAAACAACCCCTCGTCGAGGCATCCATCCGCCAAACCATCGCCGACACGTATCGCGACCTCGGCCTCTATCCCCAAGCTCAGTCCCAACTCCAACAAGCCATCGCGCTGCGTTCCCGCATCCAAGGCGAACAACATCGCGACACCCTCACGGCCATGAACGACCTGGCCGAAATCTTCACCTTCGAAGGCAAATATCCCGAGGCCCGCTCGCTCGATACCAAAGTCCTCACCCTCCAGCGCCGCGCCCTCGGCGATAACAACCCCGCCACGCTCGCCACGAGGAATAACCTCGGAAACGTCTATGAAAAGTTAGGTCAGTATCCCGAGGCCGCTCAGATGCTCTCCCAGACCATGGACGGCTTCCGCCGCCTCTACGGCGAGCAGAACCGCAAAACACAGGAGGTCGCAAATGATCTGGCCCTCGTCTACGTCCGCCAGGGCCGCCTAAGTCAGGCGGAGCCTCTTTACTCCCGCGCAGCCGAAGTGCTCCAACGCCTGCTCGGCGAGCAGCATCCCGATACCCTCAACGCCATGAATGACCTCGCCCAGCTCTACTACCGCGAGGGCAAGTACGCCCAGGCCGAAGCCATGCAGTCCAAGGTCCTCTCTATCCGCCGCCGCGTCCTCGGTAACTCTCACTTCGACACCCTCGTCAGCATGAATAACCTCGCCGTCGCCTACGAAGCCGAAGGCAAGCTTTCGCAGGCCGAGCAGATCGAAACCGAAGACGTAGACGGCCTCAGCCGCGCCCTCGGCCCGGACCACCCCAACACATTAGTTGCATTGAGTAATCTCGCGCGCATTTACTCCGAACAAAGTAAGTACGCGCAGTCAGAGGAACTAAACCGCAAGGTCCTCGATACGCGCAGCCGTGTCTTAGGCGCGCAGCATCCCAGCACTCTGGCCAGCATGAGTAAATTAGCCGGCGTCTACCTTCAAGAAGCGAAGTACTCCCAGGCCGAACCCCTGCTTACAAAGGTCCTCGAGATCCGCCGCCGGAAATTCGGCCCGCAGCACCCTGACACCATCGACGCCCTGGCCTCGCTCGGCGAACTCCATCTGCGCCAGCGCCGCTACACCGAGGCCGAACCCATGCTCCGCCAGGCTCTCGCCGCGATGGACAAAACCGCCCCCCAAAATTGGAAGCGCTTTTACCTCCAGGGCCTCCTCGGCGCCGCCTTGAGCGGCCAAACCCATTTCGTGGACGCCGAACCGCTCCTGCTCTCCTCCTACGACGGTCTCCAGCGGCAAAAGGCCACCATCCCCGCTCCGGCCCGTTCGTATCCTTCCGAGGTCGGCGCCTGGGTCGTCGGCCTCTATCGTGACTGGGGACGCGCGGACAAGGCCGGTGAGTGGCAGCAAAAGCTGGAGCACGATAACGTCGTCGCCGTCACTGCCCAGCCGAAGTAGCGCCGCCCTCCATCTGCCGCCTCAGGAAAGACCGCGCAAATCGCCAGTCCCGCGCCACCGTCTCCGGCGACACCTTCAGCGTCCGTGCCGTATCTTCCACACTCAACCCGCCGAAATAGCGAAGCTCCACCACTTCCGCCTGCCGCGGATAGGATTCCGATAACGCACTGAGCGCGTCGTCCAGTGCAAGCATCTCCTCTGCCGGCCCCATGTCCATCGCCAGACCCTCCGTGGCCGGCACCATCTCTACATCCCCTCCCCGCTTCTCCGACCGCCCCTTGCGCGCGTGATCCACCAGCACCTGCCGCATCGCCTTCGCCGCCACCGCGAAAAAATGCCCTTGGCTCTCCCAGTCCCGCTCCGTTCCCCCCCGCCAA
>JAKAJI010000269.1 GCA_021813825.1 Acidobacteriota bacterium
CCAAGGTGGGCGATCTCGTCCGCGGATACGCCGCAACCATCGGCGACGACGGCTACCCTTATGCAAGCGCGAAGGCGTCCACGACGTGGCCCTGCTACATCCTCGACAAGTACGAGATCGGTCTGCACGACGCCGCGCGCCTGGCCAAAGTCCCGGAGGCACTGCCCCTGCTAAAACGCGTCGTGAATGGCGCGCTGCCCTATATCCCCGATCACGTATACGACCGCGGTCCGGACAGCCCCAAGCAGGCGCCCTATGACGAACCTTACATACTGCCCGAGAACCTGTTTTTGGCGGCCGCGCAAACCGGCGAGCCGCGTTACTTCGAGATGGCTCGAAAGTATCTGCTCGACCGCGATTACTTCGACCCTCTCGCCGCGGGCCGCGACGTGCTCCCCGGCAAGCACGCCTACAGCCACGTGATTGCCCTGAGCTCAGCGGCCGAAGCCTACGAAGTCCTCGGCGAACCAAAGTACCTCGACGCGATCCGAAACGCCTGGAATCTGCTCGAGTTGGACCAGGAGTTCGCCTCCGGCGCCCGGGGCCCGAAAGAAGCCTTCATCACGCCGGGCCGCGGCGAGCTGGGCGAAAGCATCGCCTCCACGCACGACCACTTCGAAACCCCCTGCGGCTACTACGCACACTCCAAGCTGGCCCGCTACCTCCTCACGTTCACCGGCGAAGCCCGCTATGGCGACGGCCTCGAAAAGGTCCTCCTCAACACCGTGCTCAGCGCGACGGATCCCGACGGCCAGGGCAACTTCTTTTACTACTCGGACTATCACGACGGCGCGCGCAAAGGCTATTACAAAAGGAAATGGCCGTGCTGCGCTGGAACGCTGCTGCAGTCGGTGGCCGACTATCCGCTGAACCTCTATTTCGCCGGCGTGGATTCGCTCTGGGTGAACTTCTACGCGGGTTCGAGGCTTCGCTGGAACCCGCGCGGAACGCCGGTCGAAATCGTGCAGACCACTTCCTATCCGGAAAGCGAGCACGTCGAACTTCGCGTAAAATCGAACTCCCCGAGCGAGTTCGCGCTGCGCCTGCGCATACCCTCATGGGCCGAAGGGGCGGAAATTCGCCTGAACGGGAAACGCGCGCCGGCGGAAGCGCGCCCCGGCCAATTCGCAAGCCTGCGGCGAAAGTGGCAAAGCAACGACACGGTCGAGATCCATCTTCCATTCCGCTTTCGCACCGTGCCCGTTGAGACCCGCCATCCGGATCTCGTAGCGCTGATGTACGGCCCGCTGATGATGGTGGCGCTTGAACCGCCGAGCGGAGTTCGCCTCAGCGGGAAGATGATCGAATCGTTGCGCCCGTTGCCGGGCCGCCTGCTGGAATTCGTTTCGCCCACCTCCGCCGGCGATGTCCACTGGATGCCCTTCTATCGCGTACAAGCGGAAACTTACACAACGTACCTGCAAGCGGTGCGGGAAACGGCGGAGGGCTGAGGCGAGCGTGTCCGGCAAGCTGCATTGAGCGAGAGAATTCGGGCGCGTTATTGGATCCAGACTCCGCTTCCGGTTGAGGAAGCGGCAGCCGTTATGGCCGGCGAACAATCCACCGGCACGTTCACCCGCGTGCCGGGGGAAACCGACGAGCTGCGCGAACGCTACGGTGCCCGCGTGGAATCGATCGAGGAGCGTGAACCCTCCGATGCGCCCGCGCTGCCCGGAGCCGCCGCGCCCCACACCGGAACGCGTTACCGCACCGCCGAGGTGGCGCTCTCCTGGCCGATCGAAAACATGGGTCCGTCCTTGCCGAACCTGCTGGCCACGGTGGCGGGAAACTTGTTCGAACTTCGCGCCTTCTCCGGCTTGCGCTTGCTCGACCTCGATCTGCCCGAATCGTTCGCCCATCGCTATCCGGGCCCGCGCTTCGGTGTGGCGGGCACCAGAAAGCTCTCCGGCGTGTACGGCCGCCCGCTCATCGGCACCATCATCAAGCCGAGCGTGGGAATGACGCCCGAAGAAACCGCCGCGCTCGTCGCCAAGGCCGCCGCCGCCGGCATCGACTTCGTCAAGGACGACGAACTCCAGGCCGACGGTCCGCATTGTCCCTTCGCGCAACGCTTCAAAGCCGTCTCCACCGTGCTGGACGCAGACGCCCAACGAACGGGCCGGCGCGTCATGTACGCCGTGAACATCACTGGCGAGATCGACGAAATGCTGCACCGCTGCGACCAGGTCTCCGCCGCGGGCGGCACCTGCGTCATGGTGAGCTTGAACAGCATCGGACTGCCGGCCCTGACAGCCCTGCGGCCGCGCTGCAACGTGGCGATCCACGGCCACCGCAACGGCTGGGGCATCTTCAGCCGCTCCCCAGGCGTCGGCATCAGTTACATCGCTTATCAAAAACTATGGCGGTTCGCGGGCGCCGATCACTTACACGTCAACGGCCTCGGAAACAAATTCTGTGAGTCCGACCAATCCGTGATCGCCTCGGCGCGCGCTTGCCTCTCGCCGATGTTTTCGCTGCCGGGCCGCGGCTGTGAAGTGATGCCCGTGTCCAGCTCCGGCCAGTCCGCCAAACAAGCCGCGGCCACGTTCGCCGCGCTGGGTACGACCGATCTCATCTACGCCTGCGGCGGAGGAATCATGGCCCACCCGGCAGGTATCGCCGCCGGCGTCGCGAGCGTGCGGCAGGCCTGGGAAGGCGCAGTGGCCGGCATCGACCTGGACGAATACGCGCGCGGGCACGCTGAGCTTCGCCAGGCGCTGGCACGGTTCCGGAAATGAGCCACGACCAAGAAAGCCGGCCGCTGTTCGGTTTCTACGGAGACGACTTCACCGGCTCCACCGACGTTCTCGAAGCGTTCGGAACCGCCGGCATTCCCGCAGTGCTGTTCTTGAAGCCCCCGAATGCCCGCCTTCAGCGGCGCTACGCGGGCTGCCTCGCGGTGGGCTTGGCCGGAGAGAGCCGAAGCCGCTCGCCCGAATGGATGCGGCGCGAACTTCCCGCGCTGTTCGAGCACATGGCAAGCTTCGGCGCGCCCATCTTTCAATACAAAGTTTGCTCCACCTTTGACAGCGCGCCCGAAACCGGCAGCATCGGCTGCGCCATCGAGATCGGGCGTCAGGTCTTCGGCTCGCGCATCGTGCCGGTCATTCCGGCGGCGCCACGCCTCGGGCGCTTCGTGGCGTTCTCCAACTTGTTCGCCAATCAGGATGGCAAGACTTACCGGATCGACCGCCATCCGACCATGCGCCATCATCCCGTGACACCCATGACCGAGAGCGACCTTCGTATGCACCTGGCGCAACAGACTTCGCTTCGCATCTTCGCCTTGGACCTGCCGGGACTGCGCGCCGGCGACGCCACCTGGGAGCGCTTGCTCGCCGCGCGGCCGGACATTGTGCTCTTCGATGGCGTCGAGGAAGAAACGCTCGTCGTCTCGGCGCGCCGTGTGTGGGAGAACCGGACGGCCCTGCCTTTCGTCGTCGCCGCTTCCGGCTTCACCTACGGCTTGATCGAGCACTGGCGGCGGACGGGCCCGATCTCCGCCGCCGAAGCGCCGCCCCAAACGCCCGCGACCGGCAGGATCCTCGTGCTCTCCGGAAGCTGCTCGCCCGCCACCGAACTCGATCTTCGCCACGCTCTCGCCAACGGTTTCGCCGGCGTTCGCGTTGACGCCGCGCGCCTCCTCGATGCCACTCAAACCGAAAGCTACACTGCCCGTCTCATCGCGGAAGCCGCTGCCCATCTGAGCGCCGGCCGCAGTGTCGCGCTCTACTCCGCGCTCGGCCCGCAAGATTGTAGCCCCAATGTGGACTGCGCCGCGTTGGCGCGTGCCTGCGGGCGCATCGCGAAGGAGCTGATCGCCCGCACGGGCGTGCGCCGACCCGTCGTGGCCGGAGGCGACACGGCCAGCCACGCCGTGCGCGAACTCGATCTCGATGCGCTCAGTTTCGCGGCCCGCGCCGCAACCGGCGCGCCTTTGTGCCGCGCGCAAAGCCCTAATGCCGCCATCGATGGCCTCGAATTCGTCCTCAAAGGCGGGCAGGTCGGTGCAGAAACATTTTTCTTAGATATGTTGCAAGGTACGGAGAGCTAAATTCATGGCCGTCACAGTCGCCTACATTCATACCAGTCATGTCCTGATTCCGATATTCAGCGAGATCTCCCGCCGCGAATTGCCGGGCGTCGAACAGTTCCACATAGTGGACGAAAGCCTGATCAAGAACACGATTCGCGACCGGCGCCTTACTCCAACCACTACGCGCCGCGTCATCGGCTTGGTGCAGTTGGCTCGCGAAGGCGGCGCGGACGCCGTTGTCGTCACCTGTTCGTCCATCGGTCCGGCGGCCGCCGTGGCAAGCCGGCTGTTCGAATTTCCCGTCGTGCGCGTCGATGACGGGATGGCCGAGGAGGCCGTGCGCGCCGGACATAGAATCGGCGTCGCCGCCACCCTGCGCACCACGCTCGAGCCGACTCTGGCCCTGCTCAAAGAGAAGGCCGAAGCCGCGCATCGCGAGGTGGAGTTGGTCGAGTCGCTCTGCGAAGGCGCCTTCGAGGCTATCGTCGCCGGAGACCGCGCCACGCACGACCGCATGTTATCTGAGTCGCTCCGCAAACTGATGGCGGAAGTCGACGTCGTGGTGCTCGCCCAGGCTTCGATGGCCGGCGTCGTCAACGCCATGCCGGATAAGCCCGCAACGCCGCCGATTCTCACCAGCCCGGAACGCGCCGTGCGCCGCGCCCGCCAACTGCTGTTCCCCACTTCGGCGGACGCAAAGTAGAACCACCGTGAGGCGGCGCGGCATCGTCCTCGTCTTTCTTTCATCCCTCTCGGTCCTCACCTTTCTGGACCGCCTCTGCATCGCCGTGGCCGGTCCGAGGATCCAGCGGGATCTCGCGTTGACGCCGGAACTCTGGGGCTGGGTGTTGGGCGCCTTCGCGCTCGCCTACGGTCTCTTCGAAATCCCTTCCGGCGCCGCAGGAGACCGCACCGGACCCCGCCGCGCGCTCTCGCGCATCGTCCTCTGGTGGAGTTGCTTCACCGCGCTCACCGGCGCGGCAGCCGGATTCCTGTCGCTGCTCGCAACCCAGTTCCTGTTCGGAGCCGGGGAGGCCGGCGCATACCCCAATGCCGCCGGTGTCATCGCGCGTTGGTTTCCGCCCCGCGAACGGGCGCGCGCGCAGGGCGTCGTCTGGGCCTCGAGCCGCCTCGGAGGCGCCCTCGCCCCTCTCCTAATCGTCCCCTTACTCGGCATCGTTAGCTGGCGCGCCACCTTCCTCCTTCTCGGCGCCGTGGGCGTCGTGTGGGCGCTCTTCTGGCGCGCCTGGTTTCACGATCATCCCAACGAACAACCCGGTATCACCGCCGCCGAACTCGCCGAAATCGGCACGCCACACTCCCACGCGGGCCGCCACAACGTTCTCTGGCGCTCCTTCCTGGCACACCGTCAGATCTGGCTGCTCGCCGCCATGTACTGGTGCTACGTCTGGGCGTCGTGGTTCTACTTCACTTGGTTTCCCACTTACCTCGTCCGCGGCGCTGGGTTCACCGAGCGTGAAATGGCCCTCGTTTCCGCACTCCCGTTCTTGCTCGGCTGCTGCGGAAACCTCGCCGGTGGCGCACTGAGCGACCGTCTCACGGTGCGCTTCGGTGCGAAAATCGGCCGCAGCGCCCTCGGCTCCGCGAGTCTCGCCACATCGAGCGCCCTCATCCTCGCCTTGGCCTTGAGCAGTCACAAGCGCGGGGTCATCCTGTTGTCGAGCGCGGGATTCGGTGTCCTTGACCTCATGCTCCCCGCCGCCGGGAGCGCCTGCGTCGACATCAGTCGCGCTTACGCCGGCCTCGTGTCGGCAGTCATGAATTCTTCCGGCCTCTTCGGTGGCTTCGTCTGCACGGTTCTCTTTGGACACCTCGTACGCCGCACCGGCTCCTACCGCGCGCCCATCGCTCTCATCGCCGTCATGGTTCTCGCCAGCGCCATCCTGTTTCTCTGCGTCGACCCCACTAAGCGGTTGCCCGAAACGGAACCGGAGGCAAGTTCGCGCTCGGCCGCGGCGTGAGGCGCGTCATCGAAGCTATGCCTGCCGGCGCTTCGCCATCAGCAGATGCTCGCACACCAGAACCAGTTCCCCTCGCTGATTCCTGGCCTCGCACAGTTCCACGACAATACCGTGCGCCGGAGACTTCGGACTATCGCGCTTCGCTTCGATCCTCACCGTCACCGTTATCGTGTCCCCGATGAACACCGGCCGGAGAAAGCGAAGGCGGTCGTACCCATACGAGAACGCTTCCGGATTCACCGCCCCCGCCGTCAGCCCGACCGCCACGCTGAAGATCAGCGTCCCGTGAGCCATGCGCTGGCCGAATGGCTGCGTTTTGCACCACTCCGCGTCCACGTGGTGCGGATAAAAGTCGCCCGTCTGTCCCGCGTGGATCACAATATCGGCTTCCGATATCGTCCGGCCCAGCGTCTGCCGCGTTTCCCCAACCGTGTAGTCCTCGAAGAATCGGGTTTCGATCAAGCTTTACTCCTTATTCGCAAAATGATTCTATAGCAGAAGCACGTCCGCGCCGATGAAAACATCCGTCACACGCCGCTCGCTTCTGCTGGCCGCGGCAGGCGTACGCGCCGGGACGGCCTCCACAAACGTCTTCGAAACACCCTATAAATACGGGAAACTGATTCTACGGGCGTCTCCTGACCCTGCCTCTTTCGACAGCCGCAGCGTCGATTGCCCGTTCGTCTTTCGCCATGGCCGCAGCTTCTACATGACCTACGTCGGCTTCGACGGCGTTGGGTATCAAACCGGTCTCGCCGGGCCGCGCCCTGAAAGGCAACGGACGCTTTCTGGGTGCTTTTCACGCCTATCCGGGCTCGGACTACGAGCAGGGGCCGGCCGTCATCGGACTCTGTACCAGCCGCGATCTTCTCCGCCGGGAAATCGGCGACACCATCCTCCGCCCCGAACACGGCGCTTCCCGGGATCGCGGAGGCCTCTATAAGCCTGTCTTCTAAGTCACCGCGGCACTTACTATCTCTTTAACAACGCCAAGAATACGGAC
>JAKAJI010000270.1 GCA_021813825.1 Acidobacteriota bacterium
TTCGCAGCGAGTGAATCAGTGGGCGGAGAAGTAAGTTGGGGGGCGGGACGGCGAGGGAGGTATTACCGGATCACACGGGTGGGGGGTTCGAGTCGCGCGCGAAACGGCTCATGCGAGGAAACCCTCCTGTGTGCGACCCGGCGTTCTGGGGGAACGTGGCGGGCCGCTATGACAGGAGGAACCTGGTTAGAAGAAGAACTTCACGGCGAGTTGGATGATACGGTTGCCGACCGTATTGGTGGCGGTTCCGAAGTTCGGGTTGTTCACCTTACCTGTCGTCGGGTTGAAGCTCAGACTGAGATCGCTTCCTACGAAAGAGTAAAGCGGATGGTTCAAGAAGTTATACCCATCGACGCGGAACTGGAGCGACCGCGATTCGGTGAAGTAGAAGTTCTTGAAGAGGGCGAGGTCGGAGTTGAAGAACGCCGGGCCGTAGATGGCGGGCAGGATGTTTGGCCCGCCGAGACCGGGAGTCGTCGGCATCGCGAAGCAGCTTGGGTTGAGGTACTGGTGCTGTCCAAGACCCGAAGCTGGATTACAGGTCAGGATCGGGTTGAGCTGGAGGTCCGGCGTGCCAAAGATTGAGAGGCCGCTGATGAGCTGGTTGGTGCCGGGCATGGTAGCGTTATTCAGGTTCATGCCGAAGTTCTGGCCGCCGAAGCCGGTGAGGTCTGCGCCGCTTTCGAGCTGCGTGATGCCGGAAAGCTGCCAGCCATTGCCGAGGGCCCCGAGGATCTTGTTGTTGTGGACGGGTTTGCCGAGGTCAATGGAGTAGGCTGCGTTGAAGATATGGGTGCGGTTCTGGGGCAGAACGCCGTAGTCGTTGTTGAGGTTGTACTGGTCGTAGAAGCCGATGATACCCAGAGCCTTGCTGTAGGTGTAATTGAAGCTCATGGTATACCGGCCTCTGGTACGGGTCCAGGTTACCTGCAACGAGTTATAGTTGGACCAACCATTATTGGTGGCGACATAGAGGTCGGAGAAGCCTTGCAAGGGGCGGAAGGCGTTGGGGTTCAGCTTATTGGGATCCGCGCCGCCGTTCTTGGAAGCCAGCATCGAGCCGTAAGGAACGAGGTTAATGTTGAGTGTATTTAAGCCGAGGCTTCCGCCGTTGCCGCTACCCGGGATGTCGTGGGTCTGGTTGCCGACATAAGACACTTCGAGCAAGCTACTCCAGGGTAGCTGGCGGGAAATTGTGAAGTTGTAATTGTCGGTATAAGGCATTTTGTTGTCTTTGCTGTCAACGGCGAAGGGGCTGAGCGCCTGGCTTTGGAAGGGGATGGAACTGAGCGCGCTGGCCAGGAGAGGTCCTCCGACGATGGCGGGCGACAGGTTGGCCGTTTGTACGCCGGCGGAGACGTCGAGGCCGTTGGTGAACTGGCCGGAGTGGTAGTAGTAACGGCCCCAACCGCCGCGGATCACGGTTTTTCCGGAACCGGTTGGGTCGTAGGCGAGGCCGAAGCGGGGCTGATAGAAGGCGAAGCGGGTTGGGAAGCCGCCGTTCGGGACGTTCGGGTCGCGCTTGTTCCAGAGGAATCCGCAGTATTGGTTCGGCGTACAACTGGGGCTGTAATTAGCGTAGTTAAAGACCGAGTAACCATAACCTAGACGATCCTGCCAGGGCTGGAGGTGGGATATTCGCAAGCCGAGGTTCAAGGTAAGGTTCTTGGTGACCTTCCAGTCGTCCTGGACGAAGGCTTCGATGGTGTCGTAGGAGATATCGTTTATTCGGTTGAAGGACGTTTCGTTGTAGGACGACATATTGCCCATCACCATGTCGGCGTAGGGATTGCCGAGAGTGTACGGGTTGCCGACCGGATTGAAAGACAGATCGCCGTTGGTGTTGTTGTTGGCGGGCTGGGCGTTGCGGATCCACTCCCAGAAGCCGCCGGCCTTGATGGTATGAGTGCCGATGACCTTGGTGAGCGTGTCGCTGACGCTGGGCATCCACTTGTCGGCGTAGAGGCCCTGGGAAGCGCCGCCGGCCTCGAAGCCGCCGGGGTTGAAGATGAGGGCGGTCTGGCCGCTGGAGCCGAAGGACGGGATCTGCGCGACACCGTTCTTATAGAGGCCGGGATAGGTGTAGCCGACGTTGGTGCGGTTCACCAGAGAGGGGTTCTCGAAGACGTTGGGGAAGCCGATGTAGGTGTAGCCGAAGACGAACTCGTTGGTCATCGACGGGCTGAAGACGTGGGTGAGGGAGGCGGTGACGGAGTCGGAACTATTGAGGCCCTGGACCGGTGTGGGGTAGGGGACCTGGTTGCCGTTGCGCCACCAGAGGCCGACCGGGAACTGCTGCGTTTCGCGCTGCATGTTGTAGCGGACGAACAGTTTCGTGTTGTCGCTGATGTTGTAGTCGACGCGGGTCATCCACTGGCTGTTGTTCTGGTTGAAGATTTCCGACTGGACGTAGTTGAAGCCGCCGGTGGCGTTGGGGTCGGCGTTCGCTTTGGGGTAGAGCTTCATCAGAGCGACCATATTGGGGTCGAGTTGGGACTGGGGAATGATGCCGCCGGGGTACTTGGCGAGGGCAGCGGGCGTCAAAGGCAGGGGGGGCGCGCCGGACTCGGTGATGTTGCCGAGTTTGGCGATTTCGGAGGGGGAGAAGTTGCCCTGGAGCATGCCGGCGGTGGGGACGGTGGCCTGCAGGAGGCCGGTGTCGAGGACCTGGTAGAAGTATTCGAAGCCGGTGAAGAAGAAGAGTTTGTCGTGGTTTTTGTTGAAGTTGGTTTTGGGGATGATCACCGGGCCGCCGAAGGTGAAGCCGGGGTAGAAGTATTCGTTCTGCGGCTTGGGGGCGCCGGTGGCGTTGAAGTAGGAATCGTTGGAGTTGAGGGCGTAGTCGCGGGCGTAGAAGAACGCCGAGCCATGGAACTCGCTGCCGCCGGATTTTGCGACGGTGCTGACGACGGCTGGGCCTTTTTGGTTTTCGGCGCTGAAGTTGGAGGTCATGACGCGGAACTCGGCGATCATGTCGGAGTTCGGGTTGACGGGGGTATCGCAGTTGCAGCCGGGGTCGGAGGCGTGGGCGCCGTCGGCGAGGATGTCGAGCGAGTTCGAAGGCAGGCCGTTATAAGAGTAGGCGTTGTTAAGAGGGCTCTGGCTGCCGCCGTCGCCGTTGGCGTTGATGCCGATGACCTGGCCGCTATAGTTCGCCTTGTTTGTGGTGCCGTTGTTGATGCCGAAGCCCGGCATGATCTTGAGGTACTCGGCGGCGTTGCTGCCGACCTGGATGAAGTTCTGAAGTTCCTTGGTGGTGAGGGTTTGGGAGATTTCGCCGGAGTCGACGGGCACGACGGAGGTGGCGACGCCGGTGACTTCGACGGTCTGGGAGGTGCTGCCGACCTGAAGGCTGACGTTGACGTTGCGCTTCTCGCCGGCGAGAATCGAGAGGCCGGTGGCCTGCCAACCGACGAAGCCTTTGGCCTCGACGGTCAGCTTATATGTGAAGTTGCCGACTGCGACAGAGGCGAAGGTGTAGTAGCCGTCGGTGTTGGAGACGGTTTCGCGGACGGAGCCGGACTGTTCGTTGGTCAGTTTGACGGTAGCGCCGGGCACCACCGCGCCGGTCTGGTCCGACACGACGCCGGTTAAGGTTGCATAGATCGCCTGCGCGGGCAGGTTTACAGTCAGCAGCAGAAACAGACACGCTCCGACGAACAGCTTCAAACAATTTTTCATAGCCTTATTTGCCACCTCACTAGGCATTGGCTGCAAACCCTTTCCTTTGGAACAACACAGATTTCGGTGTGCGGGGCCGACAGGACGAGTTTCGATCGAGGGCCAGAGCCATATTCAGTGTGGTCTTGTGTATCCTGGAACTCGTTATAGGGACGGGCACGCTCGCAACAAACCCTTGTCCATAGTAGGTTCGTGTTAGTCGTATAGAAAGGCTAAAGCAGTTAACGTTAGGGATTTCGAACAGTTAACGCAAGTAAACCATTATTTTCCAACGATGTAACTTGTGGAATCCTACAAGGAAAACTTGGGGTTAATGGAGTGGTACCAGAGGCCACTCGGAACCGGTGGTATGCTATGGCCACGGGTGATCCTTGCGTTGGTATCCGGGAAACCCGAGATGCAAACGCAATACGCAGACATTGATCCACGCCACTGCGCCGGTGGTCGCGTCTCCCGGGGTGAGCGTTGGAGGGGTCGCTGAGTTGGGGGTTCCACAGCGAGTCCGGTATGTATTAAACCGTACACATTGGAGAATCTGGGGATAACCGGCAAGATGTCCGAGAACGAGGGGCGGTTAGAACGGGCGGAGGTTGAGCATCTGCTCAGCTCCGGGATGTTTCAACGAGCGCCGCTGCGGGCACGGCTGCTCAAGTATGTTTGCGAGAAAACTCTGTCCGGGCAGGAAGACGAGGTAAAGGAGTACAACATTGCGGTGGAGGCGCTGGGTCGGCCGGCGGACTTCGACCAGCGGCGGGACGCGATCGTCCGGGTGGAGGCGCACCGACTGCGAAAGCGGCTGGACGCGTATTACGAGGGGGAAGGGGCGGGCCGGCCGGTGCGGATTGTATTGCCGGCGGGGAAGTATGTGCCGGAGTTTGTGCGGCAGGGCGCAGCGGCGCCGGAGGAGAAGGCACAGAAGGCTGCGCTGGCACGGATGCGCCCGGCAGTGATGGGCTGGCAGTTCGTGGCAGCGCTGGCGGGCCTGGTAGTGGTGGGAGTGGGTTTGGTGTTTTGGACGACGATGCACCGGCGCGCCATGGCGAGTGGGACAGCGCCGATGCCGGTGGGCACAGTGCGCCTCCTCGCGGGGGCGGAGGAAGGCGGGATCGACCGGGAGGGGAATGCGTGGCTGCCGGACCGGTTCTACTCGGGCGGCGAGGCGCGGAGAAACCCAGCGGGGAGCGTTCAGGGGGTAGATGCGGGTCTGCTGTTCCGGACGCGGCGCGAGGGCGCTTTCGACTACGCGATTCCGCTGAACGAAGGGATCTACGAGTTGCGGCTGTATTTCGCCGAGACGGAGTTCGGAGCCAAAGGGGCCAGTGGCGGAGCGGAGACGAGCCGGATTTTCCATGTGACGGCGAACGGGAAGATGCTATTGCCGTACTTCGACGTGGCGAGCGATGCGGGGGCGGGCGAAGCCGACGAGCGGGTATTCAGCGGAGTCTCGCCGGCCGGGGACGGCAAGCTGCACTTGTCGTTTCGCGGGGAGACCGGGCAGGCGCTGGTGAACGCGATCGAGATCACGCCGGGGGACAGCGGAGGGCTGAAACCGATCCGGATTCTGTGCCAGGAACATCCTTACGCGGACCGGTTGGGGCGCGTCTGGAGTTCGGACCGGTATTTCCGGGGCGGCAAACTGGTGGAGAGGCCGGTGCTCGAGGGAGATCCCGAGGACGGGAACCTTTATACGGGGGAGCGGTTCGGGAACCTGGTGTACACGATTCCTGTGGCGGCGGGGCGGTACGACATCACGCTACACTTTGCCGAGCGCTGGTTCGGGCCCGGCAACCGGGGCGGAGGAGGAGTTGGAAACCGGCGATTCGACATCATTTGCAACGGGACGACGCTGGCCCGGAACTTCGACGTTCTGAAGGAAGCGGGGGCTCCGAACAAGTCGGTGGTGAAAGTGTTCCGGAACCTGGAGCCGAACCCGCAGGGCAAGCTGGTGCTATCGCTCGAGCCGTCGGTGAACTACGCGCTAGTGAATGCGATTGAAGTGAAGCCGTCTCATCGGTGAAGGCGGGTCCGCATATACTGGGATTCGGCCGGGTGGGCGAAACGTGTTTCGGATTGCGTTATGGATAGCGGCGGCGACGGTCTGCGCGAGTCTGGCGCAGGCGCAGGAGGGGAATGAAGACGCGGCCACGGCGTATCGTCACGGCGTGGAGTTGCATCAGGCGGGGGACCTGAATGGAGCGATTCGCGAGTATCAGGCCTCGCTGAAGCTCGACCCTAAGAATCCGCAGGCGCTTTCGAACCTTGGCGCGGCGTATGCGGCCGAAGGGCGGTACGACGACGCGATTGCGGAGTATCGCAAGGCGCTGGCGCTTGACGGCTCGATCGGGGGCGTGCGGCTGAACCTAGCGCTCGCGTATTACAAATCCGCGCGGTACGGGGAGGCGGAGAAGGAATTTGCGGCGGTGCATGAGACGACGCCGGAGGATGTGCGGCCGGCGCTGCTGGAGGCCGACTGCGCGCTGCGGACGGGGCTGGCGAAGGAGGCGGCCGATGTACTGGCGCCGTATGCGACGGGGAACGAGCAGAATCTGGCCTACGACTACCTGTACGGGATGGCTCTGATCCGGTCGGGGCAGGTGGAGGCGGGGCAGGTTTGGGTGAACCGAGTGATGCGGGATGGGGACTCGGCGGAGGCGCATTATCTGCTGGGGGCGAGTCTGTTGGGCAAGGGAGATTATCCGAAGGCGGCGGCGGAGTTGGGGCAGGCGGCGGCGAAGAAGCCGGATTTGCCGGGGTTGGAATCATACTACGGGCAAGCGCTGCTAGCCACGGGAGACGGGGATGGCGCGGAAGCGGCGTTCCGCAAAGCGCTGACCGCGGATGCGAACGATTTTGACGCGAACATGCAGTTGGCGGCGATTCTGGCCCAGCGCGGGCATCCGGGCGAGGCGCTGCCGCTGGTTCAGCGCGCCACTGAGGTGCGGCCGGCATCACCGGAGGCGCACGTGGCGCTGGCGAATTTGCTGGCGGCGACCGGTGAGGCAGATGCGGCGCGCAAGGAGCGGGACTACGTAGCGGCGACGTGGCCGGACTTCGCCCGCAAGCAGGAAGGCTCAGCGAAGGAGACGCGGCCGGCAGCGCATTTGGAAGGGAAGCAGGCGCCGGGGTTCCGGCTGGCGGAGTTGGCGTCCGGGCGGGCGGTGGAACTGGCGCAGTTTCGCGGCGCGCGGCCGGTGGTGCTGGTGTTCGGCAGCTATACGTGCCCGCAGTTGCGGCACGCGGCGGGGCCACTCAACGAGCTATCGGCAAAGTATGGGAAGCGGGCCGCGTTTCTGATGGTCTACATCCGCGAGGCGCACGGGGCGGGCGGCGGCGCC
>JAKAJI010000012.1 GCA_021813825.1 Acidobacteriota bacterium
AAACGCCTCCACCGCGATCACACACACAATCCGCGCCGCCCATGCCGCCCCAAAGGCGCGAAACCCCGCGCTTAAGATCCAGTCCCCCAGAACATTCGTGAAAGGATGCGCCAGCCTCAGCCCCTGTATCTGCCCGTGCGCAATCAGCGACGCCAGCCACGCATTATACACATGACTCGCCAAATCCCCCGCTTCGATATGCGGCTGCCAAACACACGGAAGCACTAATGCTCCCGCAACCAGAATCGCCAACGTCGTGCCATTCCGGCTCAGCCACGCCGGAGAGTGATCCGAAGCAAAATGGATTGCGGATGCCTCTGATTTAGCGAACGCCATAAGTGGATACGGCCCCGCGCGGCTCACCGGCGCGCACGCACTGGCACGCCGCCTCCCGTGGTCACGATCGGCCCGCTTGCGACGGAAGATAGAGGTATCGAAGCGGCGGCAGGACGTCAAACCGTGTAGCCACGCTTCGAATCGCTTCCCCCGTCTGAGGAATCAGATTCTCCGCCACGGCATCGCTCCCCGCCGCCAGATTGAGATAGCCGATCTTGGCCGGATCCAATCCCATGATCCGGCAGCAGGTCGCATCCACGGCCACCGGATCGCGCCCCGCCACAATCACCCCCACCGGCTTCGGCGTCCCTTGAATCGGCCCATTTCCTTCCATGCCCACAATCCCGTCAACAATCGTGAACGCGCGCGGAAAAAGAGAGTGAAGGTCCGCAATGCACTCGTTGATCCCGGCCCAGTGCAGCACATTCTTCGGCCATCCGTACACACCGCCCGGCACCGTCCCGAACAGGTTCTTCATGCTCAACGTCGCCCCCGTCCAGTGATGCGTCTTCATCTTCGGAAGGGAAACCAGCAGATCGCACCCCAGTATCGTATTGGGCATATACAGCTCACTTGCCCGTGAGCGAGGATGAACCAGCGGCACTCTCGTCACATCGTCCAGATTCAGATCGGTAAATAGCCGCTCGAAGTCCGGGATCGTCGAAAAATACCCCGCCGCATCGGCCAGGTCCAGTGTCAGCCGCCGGTGGCCCGGCCCTTCCGCAATCCGCACCTCCGCCGCGCCCGCCGCCCGAAACGCCTCCAGCGCCGCATGCACAACCACGGGGTTCGTGTTGATCACCGTCCGCTCGTCGAACTCCACCATGTTCGGCTTCAATACGACTCGCTTGCCCTGAACCCCCACGCGATGCTCGCTCAGTATCCTCCGGAACAGGTCGTACAGGTTGTCCGAGTAACTCCCCGCGCGATGAATCGAAACCGGCGCCCACGGCGTCACCCGGCCGTGGCACGCCGCCAGCGTCGCCGACGCGCCGGCCATCGCGAGCCATCCCCTCCGGCTCGGGCCTTCCATTCGATGTTGACCTGTCCGCTGCCCCATCAGGATCTCGTCAGGAAACATCTTCCTTCCGCCGCCGCGGCCGCGAGAATTCCCAGCGCCGTCTCCATCGTTGCCCCGCGGCGCTTCAGGCCCGCCGGCGCCTCGGCAGGCCTGCCGTGCGCCCGCAAGCCCAGCACCAGCCAATACGCGGCCTGCAAGGACTCGCATCCGGCCAGGTGCTTCTCGGCCCGCCCGATCGAAGCGCCAAGCTTCGCATCGCCTACATCGTGCAGCGCCAGCAACGCCTGTCCCGTCGTTTCCGGGTACGAATCGCCGTCGTAGCCAAGCGCCCGTGTCGATCCGTGATTCCATCCCCCGTCCCGGCACCGTCGCGCAAGCAGAAACTCCTTGCCCTGTTCGATCCGGCTCGCTAAGGCCGGTTCGTTGCCACGCGATCGAAGATGTTCAAGCGCAAGAACCGACATCGCGGTCGGCGTTGTCCACGCCGCTTCCCCCGGATACCACGGCCAACCGTCGAATTGCAGCGAGGCTTCTGACCGTGATCCCATCAGCAAAAGCCGAAGACGATAAACCCAGCCCGATTCCCGTCCGGTCTGCGCCAGTACCCACCGAATCGCGTCACCCCGGCGTAGATTCGCCGCCAGCGGCGCCGCTAAGAACAGCGTCAGCGCCGTGACCCAGGTGCTCTCGGACACCGATGGCCGGACCGAAAACCCTCCATCGTCTCGTTCACAGTGCGCCAGCCACCGCGACCCGCTTTGGGCAGCCTCCGCTCCTTCCATGCCCAACGCCGCAAGCGCACACAAGGCGTAGCATGTCGGCTCGGTCCAGGATGCCGCACCGGCCTCGTAAGGCCACCCGCCGTCCTTGTTTTGAAGGGAAATTAACTGGCCGGCGTCGATGATGGTAGTCCTCTTATCCTCAAGCCGAGGGCGCCGTCACGAAAAACAGAGAAGCATCCCTCCGGGGGGGCGCCATCGTCACCACCCTTCGGGATGCCCTCTGGAACAATAAGACCTGTAAACTCTCGAAACTCTTCCCAAACCTCGCCAGGTGCCGCTAGCGGCTCCGCTTCCGCTTGCTGCGGCGCATCAAGTAAAGAACAAGGACGATACCCGCTGCGATCCATAAAATTGCTGCGAGCGTATTGTTGCTCATAGGCAAAAATTCTCCTTTTCACCGCTGTGGTGTACTACAAGTAACTCCTGATTCTACACCCAAACCCGAGCGCCCGCATCACATCCCACCGGGGATGTTTCGCATCATCGGAATCAGATTCTTGAAGATCTGCAGAATCCCTTCGCCCGCCGCAACAATGAGAATCGAAGGAAGAATCAGAAAGAAAATCGGGAACACCAGCTTCACGCCAACCTTGTTGGCCCGCTCCTCGGCCTCCTGACGGCGTCGCGTCCTCATAAAATCGGAGTGCGTTCGCAGCGAATCCGCAATGCTCGTCCCGAACCGGTCCGTCTGCACCATCACCGCCACCAGCTTTCGCAACTCCGGCTCCCCGGTCCTCTCCGCCAGGTTCCGAAGCGCGTCCACACGCCGCTGGCCACCCCGGATTTCAAGATGAACCAGTTCCAACTCCTCCGACACATCAGGGTGCGTCGCCGCAAGTTCTTTCGAAACATACTGAATCGCCTGGTCGAGCCCTAGCCCGGCTTCCACCGACACCACCAGCAGGTCCAATGCGTCCGGAAGTCCCCAACGGATCCGCTGCTGGCGTTTTCCAACCATCGAATCCAACACAAAACTCGGCGCCAGGAAGCCCGCGACGGCCACTGCGATCGGAATCACGATCGAAAGGATGGGGCTCGATGTCAGGTAGTGCCGAAGAAAGAACGCGGGAATGCCTAGGCCCGCGCACGCCACCACGCGGATGCCGGCGTAGATCCTCAGCGCGCGCTCCGACCGGTAACCCGCCGCAATCAGATCCTTCCGGAGCGACGAGGCGTCCGCCGGATCTACCGGAACGCGCTCCCCGATCTGCTCGAGCACCGTAACAACCAGCCCAGGCTCGGATTCCTCATGCCGGTCCACCTGCGGCATCGTGTAGGACGCTGGCCCGCCAAGTTGCTCGTATACCCGGCCCGGCCTCGCGTAGTAGCGATAGCCGACGTACGAAATCGTCAGCAACAGAAAAAGAAACAGTCCGCCGGTAACTAAGACAGCCATATTAGATCCCTATACCCTGCATCGCAGTCACGAGTACCTCAACTCACCAACGCCCAAGCCGTTTCGCGGGCTCGCATTCTGGCTCCTGACTCCTAACTTCTGACTCCCAAGTCCCAACGGGACTTCAAGGGCAATGCCCTTGCCTAGATCTTGATGTCGATGATGCGGCGCATGATGAAATAGGCCAGAATCTGGCCAGCGATCGCCCCCGCGATCATCCACTTCCCGTCCGGATCATCCGCCAGAGCCTTCAGATAACCCGGCGCAATAAAGGTCAGACCAAGCACAAGAGCAATCGGCAGGACGCTCAAAATGATCGCCGTCAGGCGCCCGTGGGCGCTCACCGCCCGAACATGTCCCTTCAGCCGGAACCGCTCCCGGATGATGTAGCCGAGCCGGATCAGCACCTCGCTCAAATTACCGCCAGTCTGCCGCTGCAGCAAAACCGAGGAGATGAATAGCCGCACGTCCAGCAAAGGCACACGCGCTCCCAGGTTCTCCAACGCCGTCTCGATCGGCGCCCCCAGGTTCTGCTCGTTAAACAGCGTCCGAAACTCCTGGCCCACCGGATCCGGCGACTCCGAACCCAGCATCTCCAGGCTGATCGTAAACGCATGGCCCGCCCGCATGGAACGCGCCAGAAAGTCGAGTGCGTCCGGGAACTGCTCCTCGAAGTCCGCAAACCGGCGGTTTCGCTTGTGCCGGACGAATAAATACGGCAAACCGCCCAGCAACGCTCCGAGACCAAGCGCGCTGAGAAACCGGAATCCCAGCGGCTCCAGCTTCCATCCCACGATAAATCCAACCACGAAACCGATCGCAATCGACAAAAACAATCGCGTCACCGACCAATCCAGCCCCGCCTGCTGGATGAATTTGGCCATCCGGCCCGGAAGCTCGGACTGCGCTAGCAGGGCCGTTACCGGATCTTCGCGCTGTTCCTCGACGAGAATCGAAGTCTCTGGTACCTCGGCCGCGGAATCGCCCGATGCCGCCCGCAGAATCTTCTTCACGCGGCGCCGGCTCTGCTCTTCCAGAAACCGCCCGCCCAGGCTGATCGCGATCAGCACCACCGCAAACAGCGGCAAAAAGATCAACCCAATCAGCCACGGGTTCATTGCTGCACCGGCTTCCCGATTTCAACCACGGTCTGAAACATTGATGGCGATAATTGGATTCCCGCCACCCGAAGCTGCTCGTAAAACCTCGGGCGTATGCCCGTCGCCCGGAACCGCCCGGTCACCTTTCCCGTCTCGGTGAGCCCCGTCTTCTCAAACACGTAAACATCCTGCATGGTGATCAGGTCCCCCTCCATGCCCACGCATTCCGACACACTCGTCACCCGGCGGGTCCCGTCGCTGAATCGCGCTATCTGCACCACCACGTCGATCGCCGAGCTGATCTGCTGCCGCATCGAGCGCAGGCTCATGTTCGCGTTCGCCATGCCCACCATCACTTCCAGCCGTCCCAGCGCGTCGCGAGCCGAGTTGGCGTGAATCGTCGTCAGCGAGCCGTCGTGGCCCGTGTTCATCGCCTGCAGCATGTCCAGCGCTTCCTCGCCGCGAACCTCACCCACGATGATCCGGTCCGGCCGCATGCGCAGCGCATTAATGACAAGGTTCCGGATTCGAATCGCACCCGACCCCTCAATGTTCGGCGGACGCGTTTCCAACCGCGCCACGTGCTCCTGATTCAGCCGCAACTCCGCCGAATCCTCAATCGTCACAATACGCTCGTCCTCCGGAATGAATCCCGACAGGACATTCAACAGCGTCGTCTTCCCGGCGCCCGTTCCCCCGGAAATTAAAAGGTTCAGCCGCGCCTGTACGCAGCCCTTCAGCAACACCAACATGTGGTCCGTCAACGTCAGCGACCGGACCAGGTCTTCCGCCTTGATCGGATTGCGCCCAAACCGCCGGATCGACAGCAAAGGTCCATCCACCGCCACCGGCGGAATCGCCGCGTTTATGCGCGAGCCGTCCGGTAACCGCGCATCCACCAGCGGCGAGGACTCGTCCACGCGCCGCCCCACCCGAGCCACCACCTTCTCGATAATCCGCATCAGGTGCGCGTTGTCCTTGAACTGAACCGGCGTCTTGTACAGCTTCCCCGCCCGCTCAATGTGCACCAGCTTCGGCGTCGTGACCAAAATATCCGATATCGTCGAATCCGCCAAAAGCGGTTCCAGCGGCCCCAGCCCGAACACCTCGTCGAACACCTCGGCGATGATCCGGTCCTTCTCCACCAGGCTCAGCGGCGTCTTCTCTTCTTCCACCAGCTTCGCAATCGCCGTCCGCACTTCCGTCCGGACTCGATCGTTCGAAACACTCGACAGAATTTCCAGGTTGATGCGATCCAGCAGCTTTCGGTGGATCGCGAACTTCAACTCCTGATATTCCGCGGATACCGTCTGGTCGCTGAACAGCCGGTTAACCCAACCCGCATCCTGCCGGACAAGCGATGAATTGGCAGACAATGTCGTGCTCCTTTACTACCCGAACAGCGAAAACTTCTTCTTCTTGTTGATCTCAACTCCGGCGATCTTCGCCGCCAACCGCTCCAGGTCTCTCCCCAGATGGCTGCTGCTATCAAGCATGCGCCCTTCCGTAAACGCCTCTTGCAAGCTCTGATAGTCGTTGGCCAGCGTGGCGTAGATGGTTATCCCCAGCATCGATTCCAGCTCCTCCAGCGTCACATCGCTCCGCCTCGGCATCCGGTTCAGAAGAAGCCGCAGCCGTTCCTTGGGATACCCGGAATCGAGCAGCAACTGAACCAATTGCTTCGTCTGGTGCAGTGCCGGGATTTCGTGCGTCGTCACCAGGTACGTCTCATCGGCCATCTCCAGCATCGTCAACGTCATACCCGTCACGTGCCGCCCCAGGTCGAGCACCGTCCAGTCATACTGCGTGCGGGCAAACGAAAATACCTGCTTTACGTGTCCGGGTGGCAGGTTCTTCGACGCCGGCCGCGACGGCGCGGCAATAAACTCCACGTTCGGTATCCCGTTCGATACCAGCCCCTGCCAGTAGCTTTGGTCCAGGCGTTGGATGTTGTATACCGCGTCCGCCACCGTGTAATCACTCTTGTTCTTCAACAGAAACCCGATCAGCCCGGCCTGCAAATCCAGGTCCGCCAACAGCACCTTCGCATTCGTGAACCGAGGCAACTCCAACGCCACATGGCACGCAATCGTGGTCGCGCCGCAACCCCCTTTCGCCGAAAGGAACGCCACCACTCTCCCCCCCGGAGCCGCCCGCTCCGCGGATGCCTCGCGAGCCCGGGCAACCCGCTCCAACGCCGCCTCGAGTTGCTTCCCGATCGGCGGAAACAAGTACTCGCTCGCGCCGGCGCGAAGTGCCCGCAATATCGCCTCTGAGTCCGCCTCCGTGTGGAGAATAAACACCGCCGGACGCGCCGCCGTCGATCGGACCGCCGAAATCACTTCCTCAAGCGGCCTCGCCATCCGGCTCATGCTCAACATCACCACATCCGGACGCATGCGGTCCAGACGCTCGAGAAAACTCGACCACTCCGACGGCATCTCCGGAAGATCAACCACGACGCGGACGGCAAGCAACTGAAACGCCTGCTCAAGCTCCGCCCGCAGAACCTCCGAATCGACAACCACCGCCGCGGCTAACGGATACATTCAAACAACTCCATTCACTTCGTCTGCGGACTCGGATTCGGCCCCGACGGCGGTTGTACCGGCACTGGCGCCGGTGTCGCCGTCGGACCCGCAGGCTGCCCTCCCGTCTGCGGGTTCGGCAGCACCTGCACCGGCACAAACTGCACCTGCTGCTGCGCCGGAGCCGGGCTCACGCCCGCTGCCTGAATACTGTTCACAAGCTCCTCC
Source organism: Acidobacteriota bacterium (assembly GCA_021813825.1). GTDB lineage: Bacteria > Acidobacteriota > Terriglobia > Bryobacterales > Bryobacteraceae > JAJYKC01. Next base: position 7,392 of record JAKAJI010000012.1, read on the forward strand.
ACCGGAATCGGCGCCGGGGTCGTCGCCAGTGGCACCGGACCCGTTACATCAACTCCTGGCGTCTGCGGCGGCGTGCTCGAAGTGTTCGGCGGCAGGAATTTCGACGGCCGGTGCAAGTCCGGCAACGGCTGGCCTTTCGGAATCGGACGCACCAGTTCCGGCGTCACCATCACCAGCAACTCCGAATTGCTCTTGTTAATCTGCCGCGAGCGGAACAACTGCCCCAGGAACGGTATGTCACCCAGCCAGGGCACCTTGTCGAACGTCTCCGTATCACGGTTGTCCAGAAGCCCGCCAATCGCAAAAGTCTGACCGTCGCTCAGTTCAATCTCCGTCGACACCCGGCGCGTGGCGATACCGGGAATTGTGAAGCCCTGAAACACCAAGCCGTTGGCGTAGTCCAGAGAACTGACCTCCGGAGTCACTTGCAGCATGATCGTGCCCCGCGGCGTCACAAAGGGTGTGAACGTAATCCGCACGCCGAACTCCTGGAACATGATCGTCACAGCTCCCAGTCCCGCGCCGCCGCCCTGTAGCGTCGGATAAGGAAACATGCCGCCCGCCAAAAAACTCGCCGTGTGACCGTTGATCGCCAGCACGTTGGGCTCGGCCAGGATCTGCAGAAGGTTCCGGCTCGCCAGCGCAGCAATCGTGGCGCCCAGATTCAGATCCGGCCGGAATAGAAAGATATTCAACGCCTGGTTCAGCGTGATCGCATTTGCCCCTTGGGTCGGCGTCCCGATCACCTGCGGCGGCGTAAATTGCCCCGTGCTCGTCGTTCCAATCGTGTTCGTCGCCCCGGTGCTGAACAGGTTAATCCCGAACTGGTTCGCCGTCGAGCGGTCCACGTCGATGAATCGGACCTTCAACAGAATCTGCGCGTCCGTCTTGGGCACTTGCACCCGGAGCAGATTCACCGGCTTTCCGAGAACGGAGGCGATTTCGACAGCTCTTTGGGAACTCGTGAGGTCCTTCACCGTCCCCCGGATAAACACGCTGCTCCCGTCCGTGTCGATCGTCACATTCTGGTTCGGCAGCTCCTGCGCGATCTCCCGCCGGATCGCATCAATCCGGTATTCGTTGCGCTGCACAGCCAAATCAAAAAAAATCCGGCTCCCTCCCTGCTGCCACACAATAAGACTGGTCTCTCCCGGCGCCTTGCCGTTGACCAGCACCTCGTGTGGTGAAACCGCCACCGCCTCCGCCAGTTCCGCGTTGGCCACCGCGACACGTTCGATCGTCTGCGCAGAGTCCACCAGAACGGACTTACCAACCGTCACCGAAAGATCCCGCGACGCGGTAGCCGAAACCAACGGCGGATTCTGCCCGGCCACCAGCGCCGGCAAGCACAGTATGAACAGCACTCGATAGGACATATTATTGTTTTGTCTCCGTGGCGGTGCCATCCGCCGCAGGGTTCTTTACCGCAAATTTCGCTTCCGTCCTGTGGGTCCCTTGAATCACTTCAACCGTCACCGGAATTACCGGCGGAGGCGCCGGCGCCTTCGCGGCGGTCTCCGTCACGCGCCTCGGCGACACTCCACTCTTCACCACGCGCTTCTTCGGCTCCTCCGCACCGGGCATCCCGTCCACTCCGTTGAAAAGATAGGCGAGCGCCGTGCCCCGTGTCTTCGCCTTGTCCTTATCCGTCGGGTTCCGCAGAACCATCTGTATCCGCGCCTCGTTACTGGCAAGGCTCAAAACCTCCGCCTGCTCCGGAGTCACCAGAAGATTCACCACCGGCACGCTGATCGGCTTGCCCTCGGCGTCCTTCTGAATGTCCTGACCCGCCGACAAGACCTCGATGTTCTGCAACAAAACCTTCGTCTGCGTCCCCACGCTCGAACCGCCCGGCGGGTTGCCGGCCACCAGAATGTCAACCCGCATGCCCGGGGTGACAAATCCCGCCACACCCGCCACATCGTTCACCCGGACCGCCACCGCGCGCATCCCCGCCGGGATGATCGCCGCCAGGCCCGCGCCCGCGCCCTTCGCCGCAATCCGGCTCTCCACTATCGGCTCCCCCGCGTAGATCGGCTCGATCACGCCGCGGCCGATCGCGTCTTCCGGCTTCAACTCCGCGCCCTGCGGAATGGCCCCGCCCCAGTTCGCCACTGTAACGTCACCCTCCTTGATCAGGTCGCCGGCCACGAGATTCCGGGCCGCCACCAGCACATGATTCGTCGGCTGGCTCGCATGACCCGCCAGTTGCGCCGCAACCAGCCGGTAAATCAGAACGCTGGCCCCGGCAGATACCACCAGCGCGAACACGAGAACAAGGATTAATCGGTTTTTCACAGGAAAGTCCCAGTTAGCTTACTGTACAATTCGCCGCCGCCAGGCGGCTGTTCACAATACCCCAAATCGTCGACGTCGAACTGCCCATCCCCATGTAGAACGCCGCACCCACAAGGCAGATCAGAGCGAGCAGCAGAGAGTATTCTATAAGATCCTGTCCGGCATCGCCTCCCCCAAACCGCCCTAAGGCACGGGCAGCCCCCGAGGAAAGATCCTGGTCGATCACGTTCCAGATGGTCGATACCTGGCTCACCATGGGGAAATAGATCGCTGAAGCGAGTAGGCAAACGAATGCCAGCAGCAGCGAATACTCAATCACATCCTGCCCTCGCTCCTGACCGGAAAATTGAGCAACGATTTCTCTCATCCGCTCGTCGTTCCTTCTCACTGACATCCCCAATCCGACTAGCACATTCACTGCGGCCCCCATCCGGATTCCCCCACATTCGTAGCCCGCTCCCGCGCTCCAAACGGCAACAGCTCGGCCGCTTCGAACATCGTTTCTCCGGGCGAAACCTGTACAGGGTTTCGCCCGGATGTTTTGTCACAACAACGCAACCGCTTCCTAGGAAGCCGCTGCAGCGGCATTGGCCAGGCGGGAACTCGCAATCGACCAGATCGAACTGACCGACTGACCCGTCGGAATAAAGACCGCGGCGGCCACGAGGGCAACGAACGCAAGCAGCAGGGTGTATTCGATCAAATCCTGGCCTTGCTCCTCACGCAAAAAACGCATTACCAATGCTTTCATTTTACTTTTGCTCCTTCTGTCTGAGATACGTGATCCTCAGGATGCACGTTTGAGGAAGCCGTGACCCGCAGATCACGTCCCCTTCCACCGGTACCGCTGGTGAAAACCTTGTCCGTACTCGGCGTGCCGGATTCGACACGCCGGAAGATGATGGCCCGCGTATCGTCATAAACGACGCGCCATCGCGAAGATTCCTTGAGAGCCCCCGTCAAAGCGTCATCCACGGGCATAACAATGGTGTTGACGCCATACTTATCCAATGTGGACTGCCACTTGTACTTGACTTGCAGCACGTCGACGTAAGCCTCGTCGAACTTAGTCCCATACATATCCAGGCGTCCGTCCACAAAAACCTTCACCCCCTTGGGGGAAAGATTATAGAGCAGATAGTCGCCCCACTCGTCGTCCGTGAAGATCCGGAGGCCCGGTTGCGAAAGGTAAGACAGAGCCGCCTCTGGATACTTCTTTGGGTCGTACCGCGCATGCAGAAACTTATTGCCCGCCGGCGCTGACTGGATCGCCAAGCCGATCAAAACGACAACCACGGCCGGCACCAGGTGCGTACGCCACGGCAGTTCCATCGGATACATCTCCGCCGCGGTCGACTCGATCGCCGCCGGAATCCGCCGGATCCAAGACGCGACCGGAGCCCGGCCCAGTGCCCGCAGCCACTCCCTAACCGGCAGCACCACCACAGGCGCCGCGATGATCATATAAAGCGGCGCGTTCCGGACCACCGTCAACGACAGGTGCGCCCATCCCAGAATCAGCACACCCTCCACATACCGCCGCCGCGCCGCCCACCAGAGGGCCGCAAATAAACCTAACGCCAGTTCCAGTTCCAGGTACAGTGCCGTTCCGCCCCGGAAGCTCGTAGGCAGATATTCGCTGATGTTATCGAGATAGAACGAATCGCTTAGAAACTTCACCAGGTGCACGTGCAGGTGATAGGTGTACGGATTCACCAGCGTCGCCGCCAGGCACCCCAGCGAAGCGTAAATATACGGCAAGGACGCCCGCGCCGAAGCAATCCGGTCATACCGGTTCTCCGCAACCGCGGCGCCAATCAGTTCTCCCCCCGCATACGCCCCCACCAGCACAATCCCCACAAAGAACCCGCCGTGGACATTCGTCCACACCGCCATCAGCGGTGGCAAAATCCACAGCAAAGCCTTCCGCCCGTCATACGCCCGGTCCAGAACATCCAGGAACACCACCATGAACAGCATCGAGAACAAGTGCGGGCGCGCCAGCCAATGGATCGTCGTCCCCGCCGCCGCCAGACAAGTCACCGCAATCGCCACCAGCGGGTTCCCGCACTTGCGCAGCAACAACCGGTACAGCAGCGCAAACGTCAGGCAGATCACCACCATGCTGACTAACACCACCGAACCCAAACCGCCGTGCTGGTAAATCACCGCAAACGTCACATCCCACAGCCACTCCCAGGCAAACCAAGGCTTGCCCGGCATCGTGTAGGAAAACATGTCGACCCGCGGTACCTGGTGATGCGCCAGGATCCACTGCCCTGTCCGCACGTGCCAGCCCGTGTCCCCGTCTCCCAGCAGCGTCCGCACCCCTTGGAGCCTCGCGAACAGAAACACCAGCGGCATCAAAAACGCGATGTCCGTAAGCGACGGCAGAAAATGCAGCACCGCACTCGACGCCTCCGGAGCCCCCCCCGCCTCGGGCCTGACGCTCTCGATCGTTCGCGAATTGGAGTCGAGTCCGGTCATGAAGTTACTGAATCAACGCCGTCCGGTAAGTGATAATCGGGTTCGTCGGCCCCGCCAGCAGAAGCCCGGTGCCGCCTTGATCTTCAATCAACGCCCCGGTTACAACCTGCAGCGGACAGTTAGTCGTCGCGCCGCACGAAAACCCCGTCGTGCCGTGCACAAACTCCATCCAGGCGCCGCGCGGCTGGTAATAAACGCCATGAAGAGCAATGTTCCCGTTGCCGGGATCCATGGTGACGCCCGGGGACGTCGTGGTGGTCCCATTGGCCTGCGAAAGGGCAGTCGTCATCTGCTGTCCCGGTACGCCCTGCGCTGTGCCGCACTCTGCTGTGTCCTGGCAGTAAAGCACGTAGCCGTTGTCCCCCGTGCAGTTACCACAGCCCGGATAGCCGGAAGGCTCGTTGTAACCCACCACCGAATTCCGCCGGTCCTGCCACCACACAACGCCCTGATAATTGTTCAACGATGACGGAAGACTTGTGCCGGCATTCCCTGAGCCCACCACGCCATACAGCGATATGTTGGCGTTCTTGAACGCAATCGTGCCCTGGTACAGCGTCGGCATTGGGTTCCCCCCCATACTCGGATCGCTAGTGATCAGCGTCGATTGTTGCGCCAGCGCCCACGGCTGCCCATAACCGTAGTTCCCGTCCGTGAAAATGAACATCGTTCCCGTCGCGCTATCCCCGGTAATGGTTGATCCCTTGCTCCCATCGTTGGCATTGAAGACCGTCGCACCGGCCGCATTGCTGTTGGTCCCCGCCATCACATACTGCCCGGGACCAAAGTTAGCCGTGTCCCCGGTCACCAGGCCGCCATAGAAAATGTATGTGGGAAAAGTCGAACTCGTCCCAGAGCCCTGGATCTGCAACTGGCCCGGACAACCGGCGCTCGCCGAGAAGGTCGCGTTGGACGGCAGCACGATCGGAAGCCCGTCCGGAACATTCTTACCTGTCGAATTGTTCACGTGGTACGAAAAATACTGAAACGGCCCAAGCGTCGCGTTACCGTTCGAACTCGGAATGACCCCGCCAAGAACCCCGCACGCGGGAAGTTGACCGCCCGATGGCACCTGAAGCGGCGGCTGTGGCACGTTCAGGTAAGGATCTTGAAACGTATTCCAGGTGCCGTTATAGTTCGGAGTCGAAGGCGACCAAACGCCTGATCCTGACGTGGCCAGCGCCCCGTAAGATTTCACCGTAAGCGAACTTCCATAGACCGTTCCGCTCTGCGCCATCCCCACGTAGGGCTGGCTGCAGTACGGACTCCCGCTCGAAGCATTGCACGACGAAGCAAGAATGATCCCCGCCGGAGCGCACAGGTTCGCCGTCCCCCCCGGCGCGCCCGGGCAACTCATCGTTCCGCCGCCATTTCCTCCGCCGTTCGCGGTACCCGTCACGACATCCAGACCGCAGCCTGGATACCCCAACGAGCTTGGGTCCGTAATGCAGTCCCCTGCGTGATTCATCCCGTAGAACGACGCCGGCATCACTGAGCCGGCAATCGCCGCCGTAGCAATCGCCGAGACCGTCCCGGTCGGGTTGCCCAGCACCGCCGAGAACAACTGCGGAATCGTCTGCACCGTCCTCACCGTCACCCAGTACGCTACATTCATCACACCCGGCGCCGTCGGCGGGGGCGCCGTCGTACCGGCCATGATCGTCACGTTCTGGCTTGACGAAGGCGACGTGTAATTAAACCCGTTCGCAATCGCATACTGGCAACCGTTCGCCAGGTTTGAAGTGCCCGACACGTTTCCACACGAAATCGGCGCCGCCTGGCACGCCACGTTGGCGACACTCCCGCAGGTAAAGGCAGTTACCGCCATGTTGGCGGCGCGAATGTCCTGCAACGCTTCCTGGACCGCGGCCAAAGCGGCGCCATCGGCAGCCGCCTGCGCCTGCTTCTGCACGAAAAACGACCAGCCCAGGTCAACGGCCAGCCCCAGAATCCCCGCCATTGCGATTAAGGCGAGCGTCACTAAAACCAGCGCCTGCCCGCTTCTCCGTGTCTTACGCCTCTCCCTCATATCCGTTCCTCAAAACTGCACAAAGTCGGCGGAAGTAGCTCCCAGGTCCGCTTCGGCAAAAGAAACCGGCGCCGAACCGGGCCAAAACATGGCCAGCGCGGAACGAAACCGCGTACGAATATCTATCCGGATCTGCCTCCCAACCTGGTTTTCCCCGTTGGTACTCGGCGGCCACAACGTAGTCGTCAAGCTGAGACATCCCGGACCACTTCCGAGCGGAGACGTAACCGAAGAACTGCTCGAACTCCCCATATAGCAGCTCGTGATATCTCCATTCGCATTGAAAGTAAGTAGCGTGTCGTTTGGATTCAAGCCGACCGCGTTATTCTGGATCTGCTGCGCAATGTTCGAAATATACTCCGGACAGTTATTCGTAACTCCCGGCGGCGCGTAAACGCAGTTAATCCCATGCACGCTGGCGAACCGTACACCCGCCTTAACCGCATACGCCATCGTGTGATACATCCACATCCCACGCGACATCTCGAAGATCGATATCAGCGTAAAAATGATCGGTATCCCGACCAGCGTCATCTCGAGTGTTGACGAACCCCATCGGCGGTTCCGCCTCATTGCAGAATCCTCATTTCCGCCGTTCGCGTCAGCGTCATTTGCCCCATCAGAATGCCTGGAATCGGGATGAGCGGTATCGTCTGATACGTGAGCGCGGATTGGATGCAAAATGGCGCCGAGGCAAATGCTACCGCGTTTCCCAAGCCCTGATCCGGGCAACTGGATCCGTTTAACGTCGTCATCGTCAGATTTACCGGGGTGCCCGTGCACGTCCCGGAATTTACACCGACATTCGGCAGCATGTTTAGTTCATTCAACGCCATCGTGCACGGCTGCGGCAGCGCACTGCCCACCATGTTGCTCTGCGCCGCCGCGAGCACTGCGGCCCGCGCCGCATTCTGCGTGCAAATCGCCGCATAGGCATAAAATCCGAAGTCGAATACGCCCACAAACAAAAAGAATATCCACGGCGCCAGAAACGCCGTCTCGATGACCGCATTCCCGCCCCGCCGGTTCCTCACCCGCGTGCCCGCCTCTCGCCGTACTGAAGGATCCTTCCGCATCGTCCCTCTACCTCTCACCAACGCCGGCTCCAACAATCAAAGCGCTTGCCAACGCCCCGGAACGCCCTCGATCGCCAATGTCCGCGGCACGAAACCGAATGGGAGATACCGGCGTCGCAAAGGAGTCGACCCTTCTATGCCACTGCCGTCCCTTGTTCTCCGGTTGCACCACATAGCTCCTTCACCCTCTACCAACACACCGGCTGATCCCTCCTTGCCGCTGTCGAAAAATCCCTCAGTGCCTTAAACTTAGAGGAAGAGGGCCCCCCGAACAAGACTGAGGATAGTAGGTATCGAACTACCTACTTTGGTTAGTACTGCAAGTGTTTGGTACCTCCGTACCCAGGGTCGATGCCAACGTACGGAACACCACCTATGCCTCTTTGCCAAGCCGGAGCCACGCCTCACCCGCCCCCCGCTCCCACCGCCGCCGATCCCGCCTAACGCACGGCCCTCCGTATCGCCAATTTCTCTAAAGTGAACATCTTGGCGTCACTTCAAGTCAACCTCTGAATGCCAACTTCCCCCGCCACCGGGCCCTCCTCCCTCGATCTCGGCCTCCCCACCCCTACCCGGACCACCTCCCGGACAATCCCCAGATCCAGGATCAACTGACGTGTAATATGGTCAACTCTAGGGCATACTCCCTGAGGGAACAGAACCCAAAAAATGCGAAATTAGTACTAGTACATCCGGACGAAAGTCAGTATTGTTATGCTATTGTCCCTATACTCGCAATCAGTTAAGATCACACCTTAGCTCTGTCTTTTGGCCGGGAGTAAACAGCCGGACTACTCTCAGCACTTAGCAGGCCGTATCTCGTACTCAGGACTCCTAGGGTATAAAATGCCGGGACCGCAAAAAACGACGATCTTAGTAGCCGTTGACGAACCGGTCACAGAAATCGGCCTGCGCGCTGTCCTGACCCCCGAATCCGAGTTCGAAGTTCTGGCCTGCGTCGCCACCCAGCCCGATCTCGTGCATCTCGCCGCCACCAAACGGCCCGACGTCGTCCTCTTCCATCTCAACGTCGACGCCGATCTCAGCGTCGTAAAAGAACTTCGCCGCGTCGCCCCCAACTCCGCCGTCGTCCTCTGGGGCCACAATTTCTCCACCGAGCTCGCCTACCAGGCCCTCGACATGCGCGTCCGCGGTATCCTCAGCACCACCTCCTCGCCCGAGTCCCTCAAGTCCTGCCTCAAAGTTTCCGCCGGAGGCCAGGCCTGGATGGAACAGAACTTACTCACCGAACTCCTCAACGCCCACCCGGTATCGCTCAGCAAGCGCCAAAGCGAAATCATCGCTTTACTTACACAAGGCCTGAAAAACAAGGAAATTGCGATTCATCTCGGCATCTCCGAAGGAACCGTCAAGTCTTATCTCACCAGTTTATTTCAGAAGGTCGGCGCCAAAGACCGTTTCGAATTAGCTCTCTTTGGGCTTCGAAATAGCCGCGGCCTGTCCGAGTCCATGACCCAGGCCCGCCCCGCAAGATTTCGCTCCCGGCCCAAGCGAATTGTCGCCACCGGCGACGCAAGGCATACCGCGTTATGATCCTCGACTTACAGAACCCGAGACGGCAGACGTTCGTAATCCGGCCGCCCGACTTCGAGGCCTATCACGTCAGAAATGCCCCCGCGCCCGGCTTTCTCCTCATCTCTCTTTTCATCCACGCCATCGTTGTCACCGCCCTCGCCCTCGTCCCCCCGCCGGCGCCCGAACCGCCGCGTCCCGTGGCCCTCCACAAGCTCTCTCCCACCGAAATCCTCCTCGGCAATCGCGTCTACTACGTCGCCGACATCCGTCCCTACGTCCCGCCGCCACCGGCGCCCAAAGCGGCGCCCAAACTGCCCGATCCCGTACGTCCGAAGCCCAAGGCATCCCCCGCGCCATCCAACAGCGCACCCGCGCCGAAACAACCCGCGGAACCCAACTTGAACGCAAACGCCGGCCAGCCCGCCCCCCGCGCCTTCATCCCCCCGCAGATCAAAACCGATCTCCACACCGACGCGACCCTCATTCAGCCCATGGCGCCGCCCGAACTCAAGGCCCAGCCCACCAACCTCCCCTCCGTCCGCATCTTCACGGCCGCCGTGCCCCTGCCGAAGCTCTACAAACCCTTTGTCGCGCCCGGCCGCAAGAAGGACAAGCCCCTGCCGCAAAATCCCAACGTCCCCGCCCCCGATTTCGATGTCGCCGCCGACACCCCCACCTCCGCCGCGCAGTCCACGCCCCTCATCGCGCCGCTCACCATCCCTTCCGCCCCGGTCGCACAGTATCCCGTCGCCAGCCAGAGCGCCGGCCCTCCCGGACCCGCCGGCGACGCTGTCAGCATCGTCGCCATGAATAACCGCCCGGTCGCCATCGGCGATAGAATCTACGTCCCCGTCGGCAACGTCAGCAACGGCTCAGGCGACGGCGATGGCGTCGCCGGTTCGCACGGTACCGGCGGCTTCGGTTCCGGAAAGGGCGGCGGCGGCACAGGCAAGGGCGCCGGAGCCAAGTCCGGAACGGGCGGCAACGGCGCCGGCGGAAACGGCGTCGGCACCAACGGTGGCCGCGGCAGCGGCGCCGCGAACGGAACCGGCGCCGGCGGAAACGGCACAGGACCCGGTTCGGGCGACGTCGTCATCACACGCCCCGCCAACGGCAGCTTCGACCTCGTCGTCACCCAAACCTCCACTCTCGACCAGTTCCCTGAAGGCAAAGGCTTCTTGACCGGCCGCCCCATTTACTCCGTCTACATCACCGTCGGAACCAAGCGCGACTGGACCCTCTTCTTCTGCGTGCCCGGCTCCCACCCCGGATCCGCCCACTCCGATCCCCACGTCGTCAACCTCGCCTCCGCCGATCCACCCCCCGTCCGCGCCCCCTTCCCCACCCGCATGGTCCGCCCCCACGCCGACGTGCCGTCCTTCTTCAAATACATCCTCGTCCACGGCTACGTCACCGCCGCCGGCCGCTTCGACAAACTGCAGATCGTCAAGTCCAGCATCGACGCCGCCGACCAGGCCGTCCTCGCCGCCCTTCAGGGCTGGCAGTTCCGCAGCGCCACCCGCGACGGCGTACCCATCGCCGTCGAAGTCCTGCTCTCCATCCCCGTCCTCGGCCTCTAATCCCCAGCCCCTAAAGCCGCCGCAGCCGCGCCGCCATCTCCTCCGCCCGCGTGTCGTTCAAAAACGTCCCGCACCCGCTCTCCACCGCCGCCAGATATTTCAGCTTCGTCTCGCTCCGCTGTATCGGCAGGAAATCCACGTGAAAGTGAAACCACTCCGCCTTCTCCCGTGCCGGCCTCTGCCGCACCAGCATCATCAAAGGCATCGGCATCCCGTACAGCGCGTCGTACTTCTTCCTCACCTCGCTCAACATCGCTGCAAACTCATGCGTCTCGGCCTCCGTCAAGTCCTCCAGCGCCCCGAAGTGCCGCTTCGAGTAAATGTTCATCTCCGTCGGGAACCGCCCGTAAAACGGCAGAAACGCGACAAACCCTTCGTTCTCCGCCACAATCCGCGCCCCGTCCTTCAACTCCCCCGCCACAATCTCGCAGTACAAACACTTCCCGTGCCCGCCGAAGTAACTCGACGCCGACTCCATCTCCCGCTCCACCAGCGGCGGCAAAAACGGAAACGAGTAAATCTGCCCATGCGGATGCGGCATCGTCACCCCAATCGCCACCCCCGTGTTCTCAAACACTGCCACATAAGCCACGTCCTCGCGGCTCATCAACTCTCCGCTCCGCTTCCGCCACAACCCCACAACCTTCCCCCACTGCTCCACCGTCAGCTTCGAAGGCGGCAGCGTGTGCTCCGGCGAGTAAAGCACCACGTCGCACGACCCCCGCGCCCCCGTCGTCGCGAATAACTCCTCGTGCGGGGTAAACGGCGCCGAATCCTGCCGCAGCGCCGCAAAGTCGTTCGGGTACAGATACACGTCGTAGTTATCCGGAACCCTTCCCGACCCCGGACAAAACGGACACCAATCCGCCGGCATCTGCGGCCGGTGCTGCCGGTTCGCCGCCACCGCAACCCACTGCCGCAATAGCGGGTGCCAACGCAGTTCGCTCTCCTCGTTTGTCATCGTTGTGTTAGTTTAACCTTCCCGGCTCGTCCGCCAGCCAGTATCCCATCACCGCCAGCGCCGCGACATTCAATTTGAAGTTATACGGATCCACTTTGTCCAGCGTGTCCGCCGCCGAATGATGCCAGTCGAAGTAGTGCGTCCCCACCGTCCGCAATCCCAACCCCGGCACGCCATCACGGATCAAGGGCGCAATGTCGGCGCCCCCGCCGCCCGTGCCCAGCATTTCCGCGTGAATCCCGTCCAGCAGCACCCCCGCCTCCTGCAGCCGGCTAAACTCCGCGGCCTTCCCCGTAAACCCGAATCCCACCGGCTTCTCCGCTCCGCCATCCATCTCGATCGCGGCAATGTGCGTCCGGATCCGCCCCCCGATCCACTCACGATAGGCCTCCGCCCCCGCCCCGCCATTCTCCTCGTTCGTGAAAAACACCACCCGGATCGTCCGCCGCGGCCGCAGCCCCAGCTTGTGAATCAAACTCGCTGCCTCCAGCGCCGCCATCACCCCCACGCCGTCGTCCTGCGCCCCTTGCCCCACGTCCCAGGAATCCAGGTGCCCCCCGATCACCACCACCTCTTGTGGAAACTCCACCCCCGGGATCTCCCCCATCACGTCCGCCGACTCCGCATCCCCCGCCATCCGGTCGTCCAACTCGAGATGTATTTTCACTTTTCCCTTCGCGCACAGCCGCGCGATCATCTCTGCGTCCTCCACCGTCACCGAAGCCGCCGGAATCTCCGGCGCGTCCGCGTCGTATTCGACCGAGCCCGTGTGCGGCGTCGCCAGGCTCGCCGGCGTCACACTCCGCACCAGCGCCGCCACCGCCCCCAACCGCGCCGCGTGCGACGGCCCCGCCATCCGGTACGCTACCGTGCTCCCATAGCCCCGGTACGGCGCGTTGTACAACACAATCCGCCCCGCCACGCCCTTGCGTCCTAACCGGTCGATCTCGTCAAAGCTCCGGACCGTCACCACCTCCGCCGTCAACCCCGCCGTCCCTACGCTCCCCCCCAGCCCCAGAATGTTCAGCTTCCGCTCCACCGGCGCCACAATCGAAGCCGCTTCCCGGCCCCGCACCCAATGCGGCACCTTCACCGGAATCGCCGTCACGTTCTTAAGCCCCGCCTCCCTCATCTGCACCTGCGACCACTCGACGGCCCTCTCGAGCGCCTCCGACCCGCTCAGCCGGTTCCCGATCCGGTCGCACAGCTCCTCCAGCCGCGCATAGCCCTCGTCATCGGCCATCGCCGCCGCCACAATCCGGTGCGCAATCTCCCGGTACGCATTGACCGTGTCCCCAGCCACCGCCACCATCCCAAGCGCCACCAGACCGGCAACCCACTTCATCACGTCACAGAATAACAGCGCCCCGCCCAAAATTCGCCCACCCGTCCCGCCTTCTGTCTCCCGCCCCACCTGATATATCATCGAGAGCGGCCTCAACCAGGCGAATTTTCAAAACTCGAAGAACGGCGGTGCCCAACCTTGCGAACCTCCCGTAGATCCTTCCTCCGCTCCACCCTCCCTCCCGCGGCCTCAGCCTTCGCCCTCCCCGCGCTCTCCCGCGCCATCCAGGCCGCCACCACCTCCTACCAGCGCCCTAAACTCAAAATCACCGGCCTCGCCACCGCCATGGTCCAGGTCCACGGCCCGCAAGCCCACGTCCGCATCTACACCGACCAGGGACTCACCGGCCAGGGCGAATCCACCGACGCCGCCATCGGCACCCCCGCCCTCATTCAAAGCTTCTCCCGCTTCCTCATCGGCCGCGACCCGCTCAACGTCGACGCCATCTGGGAACAACTCCGCCGCTTCGGCATCTTCGCCGGCGCGCAGGGCGGCCAGTACATCACCGCCCTCTCCGGCCTCGAAATCGCCCTCTGGGACCTCGCCGGCAAAGCCCTCAACCTCCCCATCTATCAACTCATGGGCGGCAAGTTCCGCGACAAAGTCCGCATGTACTGCGACTCCGACATGAAGGATCCCACCGGCCCCGAAGGCCAGCGCAAACTCCCCTGGATCACCCAAGCCGGCTTCACCGCCATGAAAATGGACATCGACGACGCCCGCGACTCCGCCCGCTTCGACCGCGTCAACCGCACCGCCTCCAACGGCGAAATCGACCGCATGGTCAAACAAATGCGCTTCGTCCGCGACTCCATCCCCAAATCCATGGATCTCGCCGTCGACATGCACGGCTTCTACGACGCCCTCACCGGCAAACGCGTCGCCCAGGCCGCCGAAGAGTTCCGCCTCCTCTGGCTCGAAGAACCCGTCCCGCCCGAAAACATCGACGCCATGGCCGACATCCGCCGCTCCACCCACACCCCCATCTGCTGCGGCGAAAACATCTATATGCGCTGGGGCTTCGCCGAACTGCTCGAAAAACACGCCGCCGACATCATCATGCCCGACATCCAGAAAGTCGGCGGCCTCTCGGAAGCCCGCAAAGTCGCCAACATGGCCGACGCTTACTACATCCCCTTCGCCCCCCACTGCGTCGTCAGCCCCGTCGGCACCATGGCCTCCGTCCACGTCTGCGCCTCCGTGCCCAACTTCCTTGTCCTCGAATGGCACTGGATCAACCACCGCGACCTCTGGTCCAACTGGGTCAAGGAAGGCGAAATCATCGACAAGGGCTACATCGCCGTCCCGGACCGCCCCGGCATCGGCGTCGAAATGAACGACGAAGTCGCCAAACGCGCCCAAATGCCCGGCACCACCTGGTTCGAACACAAAGCATAACGGAGCCAACCATGAACAAACTCACGCTTCTCGCCCTCGCCGCGCTCGCTACCACCGCCCTGCCCGCACGCGCGCAGGTCTTCAAGCTCGATCGCGACCAGATGATCCGCTACACGTCGCAGAACCCCTTCGACCGCTTCCCCGACGGCCGCCCGAAAGTCCCCGACTCGATCCTCGAAAAGGTCAAAGGCCTCTCCGCCGAAGAAGTCTTCGGCATCGAACACCTCGGCTATCCCAACCAGTTCGACGGCGACCTCATCGCCCTCCGCCCCGACAAAAAACTCGTCGGCCGCGCCGTCACCCTCCAACTCATGCCCCTCCGCCCCGACATCGCCGATGTCGACGGAACCGGCATGCCCTCCTCCGGCCCCCGCGAAAAACACATCACCCACCAGACCGCCATCAACTTACTCGAACCCGGCGACGTCTTGGTCGTCGACGCCCACTCCATCTCCGGCGGCATCATCGGCGATAACCTCGCGTTCTACATCCACCAAAAAGGCGCCGGCTTCGTCATCGACGGCGACATCCGCGACCTCGACGGCATCCACGAAATCGACATGGCCGGCTACTTCAAGCGCGCCATCCCACCCTACCTCACAAGCTGCATGGTCACCGGCATCAACATCCCCGTCCAAATCGGCAAAACCACCGTCATGCCCGGCGACGTCGTCTACGGCGACAGCGAAGGCGTCTACTTCATCCCGCCCCAGTTAGTCAAAGGCATCGTCGACCGCGCCGACACCATCCACGTCCACGACGAATGGACCAAAAAGAAGTTCTCCGAAGGCAAATACAAATCCACCGACATCTACCCCGCGCCCCACGACCCCGCGCTAAAAAAAGAATACGAAGACTACCTCAAGAGCCACTTACAGAAGTAACTCCCGCCGCATGAAAATCGCCATCGACAGTTACTCCTACCACCGCTTCTTCGGAGAAGTCTACCCCGAACAGTCCGCCCCGGACCGCAAGATGACCCAGGAAGACTTCCTCCGCCGCGCCCGCACGCTCGGCGTCGACGGCGTCTCCCTCGAGTCCTGCTACATCCCTGCTGACCTCGCCTACATCCGCCACTTACGCGATATCCTCGACGATGCCGGAATGGAGCGCGTCTGGGCCTGGGGCCATCGCGACGGCCTCGAAGGCGGCACAAACGAAGAAGCCCTCCGCCAGTTGATCGCCCACCTCGGCTTCGCCGAAGCCATCGGAGCGAGCGTCATGCGCATCGTCGGCAGCAGCCGCCGCTTCCGCCATCTCCCCCACGAACCCCAACTCGACAACCTCGCCCGTATGCTCGCCGAAGCCGTCAAACCCGCCCAGGACCACGGCATCCGCCTCGCCATCGAAAACCACATCGACTTCACCGCCGCCGAAATCGAATCCCTCCTCGACCGCGTCTCCAGCCCCTACCTCGGCCTCTGCTTCGACACCGGTAACTGCGTCCGCCTCCTCGACGATCCCGTCAAAGCCATCACCCGCCTCGCCAAATACTGCTTCGCCACCCACGTCAAAGACCTCCGCGTCCAGAAGCACGCTCCCGCCGACGCCTGGTACTTCTTCTCGAGCGTCCCCCTCGGCGAAGGCTTCGTCGATCTCCCCGGCGTCATCCAAACCCTCGCCGCCTCCAACTACACCGGCCTCCTCGCCATCGAAATCGATTTCCTCCACCCCGACTACGCCGGCAACGAAGACTTAGCCGTCGAGCAAAGCGTCGCTACCCTCCGCCGCCTCGCCGCCCTGTCCTGACATTTCCGCCAGCACCCCCTTGCCCTACTAAAAATATCGGCGTAGCATACTTGTCACGAGCCCGGAAAAGGAGATACCGCGATGGAACTGCAAGACTCGATTCAGCAAATTCTCTCGGGGAAAACCGGCCCCGTCTGGACCGCCGAACCGTACATGACCGTCTACGATGCCCTCGAGCGCATGGCCGAAAAAGAAGTCGGCGCGCTCCCCGTCATGGCCGGCGGTGTCCTCGTCGGCATGCTCAGCGAACGCGACTACGCCCGCAAAGTCATCCTCCGCGGCCGCGCCTCCCGCGAAACCCTCGTCGCCGACATCATGATGACCCCGCCTCTCACCGTGAGCCCCGAAGCCACCGTCGACGAGTGCATGCGCCTCATGACCGATCACCGCGTCCGCCATCTGGCGGTCGTCGACGACGGCCATCTCAAAAACGTCATCTCCATCGGCGACCTCGTCAATTGGATGATCCACTCCCAGCGCCAGACCATCCGTCACTTGAGCGAATACATCTCCGGCGCCTACCCCGGCTGACCTCGCACGCCCCCAATCCCGGCCCGCACCGCCTCCAACGGTAAAATCGGAATTGCATGGTGGTTTTGTGTCTGCTCGCCCTTCTCCCCGTTACCGCGCCCGGAGCCAATATCCCTTCGCTCCGCCAGGCCCGCGACCAACAGGATCGCGCCGCCCTCGCCCGCATCGCCGCCCAGCGCAGCGACGCCGCCGCGAAAACCCCGACTGACGCAAAAGCCCAGTACAGCGCCGCCCTCGCCGCATCCTACGTCGCCCAAGTCGCCCAGGAACTCCACGACAAGTCCGGAGCCTACTCCGCCGCCGTCTCCGGTATGCCCTTCGCCGAACGCGCCGTCGCCCTCGAACCCGATTCCTCCGAATACAACCGCATCCTCGGCACCCTCTGCGGCCAGGCCATCTCCGGCAACGGCCTCGCCGCCCTCAAGTACGGCAAATGCGCCCTCGAAAACGTCAACAAGGCCATTGAGCTCGACCCCAAATCCTCCGACGCCTACCTCAGCCGGGGCGTCGGCAACTTCTACCTCCCGCCCGCCTTCGGTGGGGGCGTCGACGTCGCCCTCAAGGATTTTCAAAAAGCCCTCGAATTGAACCCGCGCTCGGTCGAAGCCTACATCTGGCTCGGCGTCGCCTTGCGCAAAGCCAACCGGCCAGCCGAAGCCCGCAAAGCCTTCGAGAAAGCCCTGGAACTGAACCCCAACCGCCTCTGGGCTCGCCAGCAACTCGACAAAACCCCGCGCTCATGAGGCGTCCGCTCGAAGCCGCCGCCATCTTCGCCGTCACCCTCCTCACTTTCGCCTTCCCCGGCCACACCTATCTTCAATCCGACACCCAAATCTACGTGCCCATGTTCGAGCACATAGAAAACCCCTCCGCCCTCTCCCAGGACTTAAGCGCCACGCGCCCGCATCTTACTTTCACCATCTACGACGAAGTAACTCTCACCATCCGCCACGTCTTCCACACCACCTGGCGAGGCTCCCTCCAAATCCAGCAGTTCCTCTTCCGCGCCGCCGGCGTCTGGGGCTTGTATCTCCTTGCGATCGCCCTCGGCCTCGAACGCCGCTGGGCCATCCTCGCCGCCGCCTGGGTCTCTCTCGGCGCCGTCATCGCCGGCCCCGCCGTCTTGAGCATCGAATACGAACCCGTCCCCCGCGGCTTCGCCCTCGGCCTTACCCTCCTCGCCCTCGGCCTCGAAGCCAACGAATTCACCGCCCCCGCCGCAGCCGCCTTAGCCCTCGCCTTCCTCTACCACGCCCCCACCGCCGCACCCATGCTCGCGCTCTTCCTTATCTGGATCGTCCGCAAGAAAGAGTGGGGCGCGCTGATTCCTCTCGCCGCCGGCGCCGCCATCCTCGCCACCGCCGCCAGCCTCCAACCCGGCCAGACCGAACACCAAACCTTCTTCGCCATCCTCGACCCCACCCTCGCCACCCTCCAGCGCATCCGCGCCCCCTACAACTGGGTCTCCACCTGGGGTCCCAAAATCCTCTGGCAGTATCCTCTCCTCTTTATCCTCGCCATCGCCGCTCTCCGCCGCCTCAAACCGCCCGAAGTCGTCCGCTGGTTCGCCGGCGGCCTCGCCCTTCTCGGCCTCCTCAGCATCCCCGCTTCCTGGCTCCTCCTCGAACGCCTCCGCTGGGCGCTCATGCCCCAGTTCCAACCCGCCCGCGCCGCCCTCTTCGTTGAACTCCTCGCCCTCGCACTGTCGGCTTGCGCCGCCGCCCGCGCCGGCGCCGATCGCCGTTACCTCGAATCCTTCCTCTGGCTCATCCCCGTCTTCGCCGCGCCCCAACAAGGACGCCTCCTCGATCTCGTCTGGCCCGGCTTCACCGATCCCCTCTTCGCCCGCCGCCTCGCTGTCACACTCGCCTGCGCCGCCATCGCCGCTGCTCTCCTCACCCTCCGTCCCCGCCTCGGCGCCTTCCCCGCCGCCGCCCTCTTCACCCTCGCCGCCTTCTTCGCCATCCCCCAATTCGGCCGCGTCGTAAACTACCCCGAACTCCAAACCCCGGAACTCCAAGCCCTAATCAATTTCGCCCACTACAACACCCCACCCTCGGCCGTCTTCCTGTTTCCTGCCGCCGGCCACGGCCTCGAACCCGGCATCTTCCGCGCCGAAGCCGTCCGCACCGTCTACGTCGACTGGAAACTCGGCGGCCAGGCCAACTACTATCGCGACCTCGCGTTCGAATGGTGGAACCGCTGGACCGCCCTCATGGACCCAGCCCAATCCTCCAACCCTTCACTCCCCGTCGCCTCCCCGCCGGGCGCCAGCCTCCGCGCCCGCGGCATCGACTACATCATCCTCCCCGCTACCGCCCAACCCACCGGCGCGCGCCCCGTCTACGCAAACACCGCCTACGTCATGTACAAAGTAGCCGACCTGCCGCCAGGCGCCTCAGGCGCGAGCGGACAGAAAATTCTCGACTTCAGCTCGACTCGGAATCGACGGCTGGGCGCCGCGGCGTGTGACCGATATCGCCGCGGCCCCGCAGGCAAACCGCAGTGCCTCCGCAACGCCCTTGCCTTCGGCCCGCGCGACCGCGAATCCGGCATTGAAAGTGTCGCCCGCGGCGGTGGAATCGACGGCATCGACCAGGTAACCGGCCTGGAAGAGTTCGATGGAACCGTCGAAGAAGAAGGCGCCTTGATGTCCGAGCTTTAGCACCACCGCACGCGGCCCCAACGCAAGCAGCGCCCGCGCCACCTCCGCCGCCTCCTGCGGCGCGATCTCGCCCGGCTCACGCCCCAGCAGAATCCGTGCTTCGCTCTCGTTCGGCGTCAGCAGATCCACCCTCCGCAGCATCTCCCCCTCGAGCGCCCGCGCCGGCGCCGGATCGAGCATCGTCTCCGCACCCTCGTCCCGCGCAATCTGCAGCCCCGCCGCCACCGTCTCCATCGGCGACTCCAGTTGAAACAGCACAAACGAACTCGCCGCAAACACCGGCCGCATCTGCTCCATATCGGCCGCGCTCAGCATCGCGTTCGCCCCCGGCGCGATCACAATCGAGTTCCGCCCCTCCGCGTCCACCTCGATCATCGCCACCCCCGTCGCAGCCGCGCGCACCGCGTGCACGCCGCTCACGTCCGCCCCCGCCGCCGCCAGCCCCGCCTTCAGTTGATCCCCGAACGCGTCGTACCCGCACCGCCCGATCATCCGCACCGCCAGCCGTCCCGCGCTCAGCCGCGCCGCCGCGCACGCCTGGTTCGCTCCCTTGCCCCCCGGAGCCGTGTGAAAGTTGTGTCCGGTTACGGTCTCGCCCGGCGCGGGCAACCGCGCGGTCGAAACCACGAAATCCATGTTCAGGCTGCCGGCCACCGCCAGCCCGCGTCTCATCGGCTCAGGTCGATGCCGAGCTTCTTCATCTCCTCGGCATAATACCGCCGGTGCAGCAGGTCCCACTCCTCTGTGCCTTCCGGAATGTCCCGCTTCTGCGTCCGGATCTTCGTCCGCGCCGCACGGTCCACCTTCTCCTCGGTCACCAGAAGGTCCGTCATGATCCGCACAATCTCCAGCCGCATCTCGTTCGGATCTTTCTTCAGCCGGAACTCCCGCCCCTTCCGCAGCGCCGTCACCACCTTGTGCGAGATGTCGTTGATCTTGTCCCGCGACAACTTCATCGCGTCACCCGTGTCCCGCCCCGCCGCCCGGATCACCTTCCGCTGGCTCATCAGCGTGTTCTTGATCCGCCGGAACATGTCCTGGTAACTCACGCCCTCTTGCCGCATGTACTCGCTGTACTCGCTCAGCATGTCGCGGACTTCCTCGTTCAGCCGGTCCTCAACCTGTAACTCTTCCTCAATCACCCCCGCAATCACTTCCGCGGCGGCTTCCGGATGATGCGTTTCTAAATATTGCGGAGAAAGGCCGGTCACAATCCGGCGCGACAAGTAGGCAACTAACTCTCTAGCGAGAAGCATCCCGAAGTGAACAACTCCCCGGCCTGGGCGCCCCCTCGTGCTTAACCACCGCGAGTGCTCCCCAAACCATGCTTTTCAGTGTAGTGACCGCTCCCGCGGGGTGTCAAACTTCACCTCAGCCCAGCCCTTGCGCCACACGGCCAATTGCTACGCTTACCCTTCGGAGGTCCCCATGCACCAAAACGCGCTTCCCGGCCGGCAGCAGCCCTACTTCCTAGAAAGTGGCGAAGGCCGGCGGTGCCGCCTCGGCCCGTTTCTTGCCACTACCATCGGCCACAGGGAGGACACCGGCTCCCTCATGGAAGGCGTCGTCCTGATCGGCGCAAAGAACTCCGTCGTGCCATTGCACCGGCACCAACGCTCGCACGAAGCCATCTACGTATTGGAGGGGTCCGCCAGCTTGCGACTGGCAGACAAGGAGTTCCCGCTGGCGGGCGGCGACTATGCGAGCATCCCACCCGGCACGGCGCACAGCTTCACGTTCACCAGCCACCGGACCCGGCTTCTGACATGGACCTTCGGCGACAACGGCGCCTCGATGTACGCAGCCCTCGGCCAGCCCTCCGAGGCCGTCATCTATTCGGCCCGCGCGGAACCGCCGGACTGGAAAAAGCCGCTGCCCGGCATCGACGTCGAGTTCCTCTTCGACGAATCCTCAGCCGTCACGCCCGGCGAAAAAAGCAGCGTCCCTCCCGCCGCGGCCGCCCCGTACGTCATCCCGGCCGGAGAAGGCGAGCGCATGATGGCGGGCGACCAGCTTTTCACATTCCTCACCGGCCGGCGCCAGAGCGGCGGCAAGTTCCTCGCCCTGATGACCGAGGGCCCCAAAGGACATCGCATCCCCAATCACGTGCATTTCAAACACACGGAAACCTTCTTCTGTCTGAACGGAAGCGTGAGCCTGACCGCGGGCGAAGAGATGCTCTCGCTGCACCCCGGCGATTTTCTGCACGTGCCCGCCGGCACACCGCATACCTTTCAACTCACCGGCAACAATACCCGCTTCATCCAATTCCACGCGCCCGGACTGAACGAGCCGTTCTTCCATTACATGTGCGACCCCTGCGAGGACTACACCTTCTTGCAGCCGCCTCCGCCGTTTCGCTTCGACCGCGTCCTCCAGCACCTGGCCGAACTGGACGTGAAGTTCCTGGACTAACCGGCCGGATCCTCGCGCAGAATCCCCCCGCGCCACCGCTGGAACGTCGTCAGCGGCTGAATGCCCATCGCGATGTTCAGTCCAATCCCCGTCCTCATTCAAGCGCCATTGGCTACACGGTGCGGCGACGCCACCGGCTTGCCCCGCGACCACGCTCCGGTTCGAGAACGCCCGCACGAACGACGGTCCATCCCCTTCGGTCTCGATCTTGATAAGATCCCTTCGAATCAGTTTCTTATGGAAGAACCAGGCGTCTTCCCGGCTGCCTTCCCAGGCACACCCTCTCAAGAATGGCTTGCAAGAATGTTAAGTTATAAGTTAACATGGAGACGATGAGTGGCACGGCGAGTCGCCTATTCCGGCGAGCACTTCATCATCGCGTTCGCAAGACGGGACAATGGCGATTGTCCGGCCGGCGAGTTTTTTGACGGGCTGAATACTTTGGATAAGGCCAAGCTCATGGCTCTCTTCCTGATTGCCGGCGATCAGGGGAAGTTTTACAACCCCGAGAAATTCGGCGACTTGGGAGGTGGGCTGTACGAGTTCAAATCTTTCCAGATCCGCATGCCGTTTGCCTATGCGAAAAATGAGCGCGGGCTGATTCTGGTCACGCATGGCTTTATCAAGAAGAAGGACAAAACTCCCAAGACGGAGATCGAGCGGGCTTGGCGGATCTACAACGAAGATCAGGCCCAGACCAGGCTCGCGATTGTAAAGAAGGCAAAGCAATGAAGACGCAGCACGACATTCTCATGGAAGATCCGGAATTCCGGAGACTCCTGTCCATCGAAGCCCTGGTCGCCGAAGCCTCGGAAACGATCGCCCGCCTGATGGCGGAGAAGAACGTAACCAAAGCCGATCTGGCGCGCCGCCTGAACAAATCCCGCGCCTGGGTGACCCAACTGCTGAGCGGCAAGACGAACATGACGGTGCGCACCTTGGCCGAAGTAGCCTATGCGCTCGGCGCCGAAATCAAGCTCGAGGCCCAATCGCCCGCTTCAAAGGCGTCCGGAAAAACGTCTGCCCCGACATGGCAGCCCATGGTTTTCAAGATTGACAACTATCTTGTCGAATCGCCCATCGCCTCGGAAGAACTGTTCCGCCTCGAAACCGGCCGGATGAAGCCATCGAACAAAGACCTCGCCGCCGTAAAGCTCGATCCGTCGAATTCCGAGTACGCGGCATGAACCAAATTGTTATCGAACAGAGCCCGGACGAAACCCGGCTCGCATTTGAGGTCAACCAGAATGCCGCGATCAGCCGCATCCGGCTCGCGCGCGCCAAACTTGCCTCCCGAGCCGTCGAAGATGGGCCCACATCGCCGATTTCGGTGGCGTTCCACTTCAAGAGCAAATCCATCGTCGCGCCATCCGATGTCCTCCGTCTCGAGATCGCGTTCCGCATGGCCGGGACCGAAAAGCCAAAAGACAGCAAGAAAGAAACTCCCGACAAGACACGGGATAGCAGGAAATCCGGGCCCGCGGTCCTCGTTGAATGCGCCTACGAAGTCGACTACCTGCTCCGCGACGGGTTCGCCATCACGCCGGCCCACGTAAAGGCCTTCAAGGACGGCAACGCCATTTTCAACGCCTGGCCTTTCTTCCGCGAGTACCTGCAGAACAACCTTCTGCGGATGGGCCTGCCTCCTCTTACCGCGCCGTTCCTGCGCCTCCAGCCGAAACCTCGCCCCCGCAAGCAAACAGAATCCCCCCGCCCCCGCCAGATAAAATCCAATTGATGAATCCCATTCGCATCGCAGTCATCCCCGGCGATGGCGTCGGCAAAGAAGTCGTCCCCGAAGCCATCCGCGTCGTCGAAGCCGCCCTCGCAAACCAGGCCGAAATCGCCTGGACCCACTTCCCCTGGGGCGCCGACTACTACTTCGAGCACGGCCGCATGATGCCCGAAAACGCCATCGATACCCTCCGCGGCTTCGACGCCATCTTCCTCGGCGCCATCGGCCATCCCCAAGTCGCCGACCACATCACCCTCAATGGCCTCCTCCTCCCCATCCGCCGCGCCTTCGACCAATACGCCAACGTCCGCCCCGCCGTCCTC
>JAKAJI010000271.1 GCA_021813825.1 Acidobacteriota bacterium
GTGTGGCTGGGAGGCAGGGACTCGAACCCCGATACGCAGATCCAGAGTCTGCAGTCTTACCATTAGACGACCTCCCAATCCTTTGGACGTCTTTCTTCAAAGTGTAGCAAAACAGGGCCGCGCTTAGCCGGCGTCAGCGTGCGGCGATGAGGGCCTTGGTAAGGCCCAGGAGGCGTTCGCGGAGGAGGCGGGCACCGGGGAAGAGGGCGCGTACGGCAGCGGCGTCGAGAAGGCGGACCTCATTGAGGAAATGGGAGATGTAGTAGTCGCGCTCGTCGGGCCTGGGGCGGGTGAGGAGTTGCCAGACATTGAACCGGGGGATGACGCGGCGCTGCCAGGAGCGGGGCAGGTAGTGGACGAAAGGAGTGAGCAGGTGTAGTTCGAGGGGAAAGCGGCGGTTCGGGGTCTGGACCCAGTAGTGGATACCGACGCGGGCTACTTCCTGGGCAAAGGCGCGCTGGGCGGCGAGGTCGCCGACATGTTCGATCACGGAGTTGCTGAATACGATGTCGAAGGAGCGGTCGGGGAATGGGAGGCTGCGTCCGTCGCCGGAAACCCAGACGACATCGGGCGGGGCGGCTTCCTTGGCGCGGGGTGTGTTGAGGATGGTGAGGCGGGGGTGGACGTTGGTGAACTCCCAGTTGGCGGGCGTGCCACCCACATCGAGGACGCGAGTTGAGGGCGTCAGGGAGAAAAAGCGCTCAAATCGCCGCATCCGGCGGCGGCGGAACCGGTGGATGGCAGCTTGAACGAGGCGATTGGTTGCCGGCATCGGAGGGCGGCTCAGCGCCCACCGTAGAAGCTGTGGGTCGGCGGAGGGGGATCAGTGCCGCGGATGGCGCGCCAGATTTCGTCGTTCATTTCGTCGTCGTCGTTGCGGTCGGCTTCGCTGAAGTCCAGGTGGCGGGCGGCGACGCGGGCGTTGGGCGGGTTCCGGGCGTCAAGGGGCACGCGGGGCTTTTCCGCGTCGTAGGGTGCGAGGTTTGGTGTGTTCGAGAAGGCGCGCCACATCGGCGTCGCGGCGGCGTCGAAGTGCGTCATCGGGTGCAGACCGAGGATGAGTTCGATAGTGCGCAGAACCGAGGCGGTGTTGTACATGGTGCTGTCGATGATGCCACGCCGGATGTAGGGCGAAACGACGAAGGCAGGGGCGCGGTGGCTGTCGATGTGGTCGGGGCCATTCTGGGCGTCATCCTCAATGATGAAGATGGCGGTGCTTGGCCAGAACTTGCTGTGCGAGACGGCTTCGACGAGGAGGCCGAGTGCGTAGTCGTTATCGGCAAAGAGGGAGATGGGCGAAAGTTTTCCAGGCGCAGCGCCGTAGGTGTGGTCGTTACCAAGACGCATGAGGATGAGCTTCGGCATGTCGCCGGAAGCTTCGAAGGCTTTCAGGTCGCGGAGAAAGACACGGACGCGGTCGACGTCGGGGTAATTGAGGTCGAAGCCGCGAAAGTTACGGTTGGTGACGCCGGCGAGGATGGGGTCCCGGACAGATGCCACTTGTTCGCCATCAGGCTGCAGGGGACGGTCGTTGACGAAGTGTCCGTAGTTCCGCATGGAGATTCCCGCCGCGGCAGCGTTGGTCCAAAGATACCCGGCAGGTGGGATTGCGGCGACGTCGCCTCCTTCGTAGTCGTAAGTGGGGCGGCGCTTGGCGTAGGAGTTCGGCCAGAGTTTTTCGACGTAGTCGGGCGCGATGGCGGCATCGGCCCAATTGTGGCCATCAGCGCTGACGTCGGAATTGACGTAGAAGTCATCGAAAAGGACGAACTGGCGGGCGAGTTTGTGGTGGTTGGGGCCGGCCTTTTCGTCGAAGATGGCCAGCGAGGGGTCGCTCACACCCTTGCCGATGTCGCCTAAGACCTGATCGTAGGTGCGGTTTTCCTTGACGACGTAAATCACGTGCTGGATGGGCGAGGCGGCGCCGGCTGCGGGGATGGGATTGCCCGAGGGGACTTCAGCCTGGTCCAGGAGGTTGTCATTGTAGGGAGACTGCGAGATCACTTCGCGGGTGTAGGCGGCCAATTGCGCGGAACGGAACGGCGGTATGAAGGAGGCAGTGCCGGTCTGGATGTGAGCAACGTAACCGGCATGGGCATCGCTTGCTTCGTAGGGCGCAGCGCGGTGGAGAGGGTTTGGGCCGTTCGGGTTCGGGTAGCTGCGGCCACCGCGGCCGTTGAGCACAACGAGGCCACCATCGGGGAGGACTGTGACGGCGGTCGGATACCAGCCGGTGGGAACAAAACCGAGCACGGCGCTCGATTCCTCTTCGACGTTGACAACGGCCACAGCGTTCGCGTCCGAGCAGGCGACGTAGAGGCGCGTTTGAGCCGCGTTGAGACCGAGGGCGCTCGGCGTCATTCCGAGCGGATGGCGGGGCGTGGTGGCGACGTTGATGGACTCGAGGCGATGGAGGGTGCTGCCGGCGTAACCCACGACATAGACATTGTTGGTGTTGGCGGCGGCGACGAAGAGGCGGGCCGAGTATGAAGGCGTGTCGCCATCGATGTCACCCTCCGGCTTACGGGTACTCCAGACCATGTCCGTCGGGTGGGCACCGATCGCGATTGCATTCATCTTGTAACCAGTGGCCGGGTCGTGCTGGTAGAGCGTGCCGTCGGCCCAGCTTGTAACGAAGTAGGATTTGCCGTCGGGGGCGAACGTGATGCGGTAGGGGCGGCGGCCCGTAGCGAAGCGGTTAATGACTTCTCCGTTCTTGAGCCGGACGACGTCGATCCGGTTGCGGTAGAGGCTGCAGGCGTAGAGAAGGGTTCCGTCGGGAGAGACAGCGACGTCACCGGTGAAATCGAGCGCAACGGGCGTGCCCTGGACGAGAGGGATCGTGCGCGAGGCGCGGAGAGTACCGCCGGGAGAGACACTGAATTCGAAGATGGCGGCTTTCGATCCACCACCGACCCAAAGTGTGCGTTCATCGGAGGAGAGCGTGAGGCCGAGCCAGCCATCGGGCACGGGCGTGCGCGACAGTTCTTTGTGGTCCGCAACGCGGAGGACGCTGACGGACGGGGGATTATATCCGCCGTTGAGAACGAAGAGAAGTTTGCCGTCTTTCGACAGACGGGACGTCATGGGCAGAGTGTCGAGCGGCACTTGCACCCCGGCAGGCTTCAAGCGCCAGCCGCTATTCAGGAGGAACGTTCCGTCCGGCTGCGGACCAACGTGTTCTTGCGGCAAGACCTGGGCGATGAGGAGACTCGTCCCGAGGAAGGGTACGAGGAAGAAGCAGGATTTCACGTGTTATGACTCCGGGTTTCACTCGGAAAACTGTTGGGCGATGGGGAAACGGCGGCCGATGCCGAAGGCCTTGGTGGTAACTTTAAGGCCGGGCGCGGCTTGTTGGCGCTTGTATTCGTTGCGGTCGACTTTGTTGACGATGTCGCGGACGAGGGAGAGCGGGATATTTTCGGCGGAAGAAATCTGTTCGGGAGAGAGCGAGTTTTCGATGTATCCGGCGAGAATGCGGTCGAGCATGTCGTAGGGAGGAAGCGAGTCCGTGTCCTTTTGATCGGGGCGAAGCTCGGCGGAGGGGGCTTTGCGAAATACGCTTTCGGGGATGGCGCCGGGGTGTCGGCGGTTGGCGACGCGGGCCAGTTGGTAGACGAGGGTCTTGGGAACGTCGCTGATGACCGCGAGCCCGCCGCACATGTCGCCGTAAAGGGTGCAATAGCCGACGGCGAGTTCGCTTTTATTGCCGGTGGTGAGCACGAGGGCGCCGGTCTTGTTCGACAGGGCCATTAGGGTAAGACCGCGAAGGCGGGACTGAATGTTCTCTTCGGTCACGTCAGGCGGGGCGCCGTGGAACAGAGGCGCTAGAGTGCAGATCATGGCGTCGTAGGCGGCGCTGATGGAGACGAGTTCGAACCGGACGCCTAGATTGGCGGCGAGGGCGCGGGCGTCGGTTACGGAATGCTCGGAGGAGTAGGGTCCCGGCATGCCGACGCCGGTGACGCATTCCGGACCGACGGCATCGACGGCGATGGCGGCGACGAGAGAGGAGTCGATGCCACCGGAGAGGCCGATCAGGACGCGGGAGAAGCCGCATTTGCGGATGTAGTCGCGGGTGCCGAGGACAAGAGCCTCGTAGACGGCTTCGCACTCATCGGCGTGACAGGCGTGGTTATCGCCGGAAAGGGAGACATCGTCGAAGAAGACGATGTCTTCTTCGAAGGATTTGGCTTCGGCGCGCACTTCGCCGTCGGCATCCATGGCGAAGCTGGCGCCATCAAAGACGAGTTGGTCGTTGCCGCCGGTTTGATTGACGTAGACGAGGGGGAGGCGGGCGTGGCGCGCAGCGGCCGCGAAGATTTCACGGCGGAGCCGGCGCTTGTTCTGATAGTAAGGCGAGGCGTTGATGCTGATGAGCGTCTCGGCGCCCGCTTGAGAGATTTCGGCGAGCGGGTCGCGGCGGTAGAGGGGGCGTTGCCAATACTGCTTATCGTTCCAGGCATCCTCGCAGATGACGATGCCGATGCGGCGGCCACCGAATTCGAGGATGTGCTGCGATTCCGCGGGGCGAAAGTAGCGGCCTTCATCGAAGACGTCGTAGGTGGGCAGCAGAACCTTGTTCTGGACGAAAACGATACGGCCAGCCTGGAGGACCGCGGCGCTGTTGAAGAGGCTTTTGCCCTCGCCGGAGGTGGCGCGGGTGATGGCGCCAACTACGAGAGCAGCACCCAGGGAGGCGGTTTCGGCCGCGAGAGCCTGGAGGCCGGCTTCGGAGCGAGAGGCGAAGCTTTCTTTTTCCAGGAGGTCGCGCGGCGGGTAGCCCGTGAGCGCGAGTTCAGGGAAAACAACAAGCTGAGCCCCGGCGCCGTCCGCGCGGCGGGCGAACTCGGCGATGCGGCGGGCGTTGGCTTCGAGTGCCCCAACGGTGGTGTTAATCTGCGCCAGCGCGATGCGCATGCAAGCCTATATTTTAGCCATCCGCAAACGCATCGCGCCCGATTGGCGCATCAGCCGGATTTGCGGCTGGAGTACTTGTTGAGCCGCTGAATGAGCGCGTGGGCGATGGCGGGCGTTTTCACTTTGCCCTCGGCGAGTTCAGTATTGCTGACCTGCCGGCCGTACAGGGCCTTGTTGGAATCCTCGTCCGGGCGTAGCGTCGCCCCGTTCAGGGCCACGCCGGCGAAGACGCCGCGCGCGCGGGACCAGCTCAAAATTTCGGCGTGCATCATGGCGTCTGTTTCAGCAGCGGAGGTGCGTCCCACCGGGCCGGCGGCGACGGAGGCATCCGCACCCAAAGTGAACTTGTCTTTAAGCAGTTTCTTCATGCCATCTTCGTTCATAACCAGCATGACGACGTCGGTCTCCGAGCCACCGATCTGGAAACCGAAGCTGCCGCCCTCTACGCGGACGGCGCCCGGCGCGGACCAGCCCACATTGTGCGGTCCCCGGCAGGAGAAGAAGCCTCTGCCGTACTTACCGCCAATGATGAATGCCGCTTTCTTCACTCCGGGCACGATAACCACGCACTGCGCCTTGTCCATCAAGTCCTGGGGGATCGACTTGTCGGGAGTCTGCATGATTTCTTTGATCACCGTTGTAGAATCCGACAGCCGCTGAGGTACGTCGTTGGCGGCCAAGGCCAATGTCGAGCCCAAGAATAGACAGACCAATAATTTTGATTTCATATTCGTTCCTCCAAACCCAGTGTAGCAACGCAGTCCGTTTGTATTCTCGTACCAGAAAACTACTTGTCAAGTGCACATAACAAGTTGAGTAGACTGAAATTTGGCTTCCGCGGTTCTCGCCCTCACGCTCGCACTGGCCGCCGGCCCGGTTCCTTCCTGGCATACGGAAGCGCAGAACGCAGAGCGTAAGCTAGAAGCCATTGAGAGAGGACGAGTGAGACGCGGGGAGATTGTCACGTTCACGACCAGCGAAGTGAACGCGTTTCTGAAGAGCCGGATTCCGGTCTATGCGCCCGGAGCGGTGCGGGATTCGCGGGTGTGGTTTGCGCCTTCGGCAGGATCGGCGTCCGCATTGGTGGACTTTGTGAAGCTCCAGCGCGCCACCGGGGGTGAGCCGAACTGGATGATCGCTAAGTTGATCGAGGGAGAGCGCCCGGTCGAGGTTTCCGCGCATTTGAAATCCTCTGGCGGTTGGGCGACGGTTTATCTGGACCAGGTGGCTATATCGGGGGTGTCAGTTTCGGGTTCGCCGCTGGACATGCTGATCTCAACGTTCGTGAAGCCGCTGTTTCCTGAGGCTAAGGTGAATGAACCGTTCGAGCTAGGATACGGCATCGAGCGGCTGGAGATTACGCCGGAGGGGTTGCGGGTGCGGCTGCGGCGGTGAGCGTCCGAGCCGCTTCGCGAGCGCTGGCGATGCAGTCGGGCAGGCCGATGCCACGGTAGGCGTTGCCGGCCAGGCGGAGGCCCGGGCGTTGCGCCACGAGCCGATCGATTTCGGCGAGCCGGCCGAGGTGGCCCACCGTGTACTGGGCCATGGCGCGAGGCCAGCGCGAGACTTCAGCGAAGAGGGGCTCGGCGCGGTGGTTGAGAATGCGGGCGATTTCTTCGCCGGTGTGCCGGATGACGGTCTCGTCGGATTCGGCCATGAGGTCGGCACCGTAGAAGCAGCGAAGAAGGGCGAGATCGTCCGGCGCACGGCCGGAGAATTTGTTGTGGACGAAAGTGCAGGCGAGGAGGCGGTCCCGCTCGCGCTTGGGGACGAGGAAACCGAAACCGGGGGGAAGGTGGGCGCAATCGGCGCGGCGGTATCCGAGGGCCACGGTCATGGCGTCGTGGTAGGGGATGGTATCGAGGAGGGACGCGAGTTCCGGGCTCGAGTGCCGGAGGATGTCCGAGGCGGCCCAGGCGGGGCAGGCGACGATTAAGCCGTCCGCATCGAGCCACGACCCGTTAACACGGAGACGCCAGGCGCCTTCGTACTGCTGGGCGGTTTCGATCTCGCCGCGCACAACCTGGACTTGACCCGAGATGCGGGCTTCGATGGCTTCGATGA
>JAKAJI010000272.1 GCA_021813825.1 Acidobacteriota bacterium
CAGGCCGGAGCCCATGTCCTCGGGAAGTTGCGACGAGCGAGGACCCTGGAACTGACGGAAACCATCCAGCCCGGCAGCCTTCGTAACATCGGTGAAGCGCGGTTCCGGTGCTCCGGTGGGCAGCTTGCGTCCAGCGTCCCGCAGCGGGTCGATGGTTCGGGAGCGCACTTCGACCCGCGGCGTAACGGCGGAGGCCGCCGAAAGGTGCGCGGCCCGATCGCTGATTGTGGTGGTGATGTCGGAGGAGGCTTCGCCCGGAATGTACTCCTCCGGCTCATGGTCCTTCTGAATGCGCCAGAACACGACCGCGCCGATCAGCGTCAGGACCGCCAGCGTGGAGATGGTCCAGAGAATGCGCCGATGGCGCCGGGCAAGAGGTCTGCGGGTTGTCGGCGTCGAGGCCCCAGGCATAATGAATCAGTTCGCGCGAGCTACGACGGACACCTGCGTGTTGGCGCTCGCGACGTCCACGACCGGCGCCGTCAGTCCCGACTTCTCGCCCAGGACGTAGTTCAGAAGAAACTGGTCGATCTTCCGGTATTCGAGCACCGCGTGGATTTCCAGTTTGCCCGGCTGCGTGGCGCGGAAGGAGTAAGTGCGGTTCCCGCTTGGCTGAGCGGCGAGCATCGGGCCGGAGGGACACGGTACGTCGTATTCCACCGTGTCCGAATAGCCAGGGAAGAGCGATCGCCGGTATCGTACGCCGACCATTTCCCAAAGGTTGTGCCGGTCAATCACGTTGCCGTATTGATCTACCGGCTCCGCCTTGAACAGGAACGTACCGGGTGGGAGGAAGTGGCGCTTGTCCCGCTCGCCGGAGCTGAACACAACGTGTCCGGCGCTGTCTTTTACGTTGATATCCACCCAGCTTTGAATCAGGTCGAGCGGGCCTGTAGGGAAGTCATGGCCGACCTTGTTCGAGGTGAGCACCACGCGAATCGGCACCGTTTGTCCCGGTTGAACCGAGGTGGGTGCATCAATCCCCATCAGGACAATCGGTCCGTTCGCCCACTTATTCTCGATCTCAGGAATGTTGAACTTCCCTTGCAGCCACTGTTGTGTGAGATCGACGTGCTTGTGCCAACCATCGAGGTGGAGCAGACCGGGGATGAAGCTGTTTGCCGCCAGGAAGCGGTGGCTGCGGTGCTTATGGTCGTCGGGGCTGCGGTTGTAGTCGGTCGAGTCGCCCGCGGCGGGATCGGTGGAGTCTACCAGCGGCATATGGCATTCTCGGCACTCGACGGTCGCGCGAGGATCGCCTTTCTTGTTCCAATGGCTGGCGGCCCAGTTGTCATATTGGTTCTGTAACTGCACCCAGCCAACGCGGTTGATTTCTTTGTCAATGAACTGCTTATGACAAGCCGCGCAGTACTCCGGCTTCTTGTACATTCGTTTACTAAGTAAGTTGTGCGTGGCGGGCCAGGTGCGAATGAGGAAGTTACGCGCGATCGCGCCGGCCGAGTGATCCGGACTCCATTGCCAAAGGTAGTCGACCGGCTGATAGACGGTATAGTTGGCGTTGCCCTGGATGTCCGTTTTGCGGATCGCGTGGCAGGCCAGGCAGGATATTCCTTCGTTATATCCATCCAGGTTGGTCAGCTTTGTCACGAAGATATTCTTGGTGCCGGAGAACAGCGAAATCGGATCGTGACAGCCGCCGCAGTACCGCGTGGATTCCGGCCCGTTTTGCTTCGCCATCACGTCCTGGATGCCTTGGAAGATAGGATCCATCGCGGCATAGCGGTGCGCGCTGGACTCCCATTCTTTGTAGATCTGCGTGTGGCAGCCGCTGGAGCCGCAGGTGGCGGAGCCTGCCAGAGACTTCGGGTCGAAGGCGCCATTGGTAGACGTGCGGGCGAGGCTGGGTGCGAACGGCCGGTCATGACCATAGAGAAAGTTGTAGCCGCGGGGAAAGTGGTTGTTGTATCTCGTGCCGGAATAGACGAAGCCGAGAACAACCACGAGAGCTACGCCAACAAGCGCCCCGGCCCACATCTGGCGCACCCACACCCGGGCCGGACGAACCGGCTCGGCGCCCCGGCGGCGAAGCCAGGAAAGGAGAATGTGGGGCACCGAAGCGGCCAGCAGCATCAGCGTCGACAGCAGATGCGTATAGCGCAGGAACGGGCTGGTCCGAATCTCGAAGACCCCCTGCCAGGCCACGGCGAGTCCGGAAACCGCGCAGACGGCGAGCGAGGCGAACCCAACGTAGCCGAGCACCTTCACATCCGACAGGGCCTGCGTTGAATAGTCCCGCCAGTGCAACGTAAAGTAAACGACGAATGGCACCAGGGCCGCAACGCCGAGCAGCGTGTGCACAAGCAGGCCCCACTCGATGGTTGGCCGGAACGGACCGAAGGTAATGGCCAGGCCGGAAACCAGTTCGAACAGCAACACGGCGGCGATTAGCCGCGACAGGAACGATCCCCAGCCCGTCAGGAGCCTCCGGCGAACCGCCCCGCCGGGTGGCGGGCCCGCGTGGCCGTTGCGCTGGTGAGATTCAGGTAGTCCTGCCCCGTTGAAGCGAAAATCCTCCGGCGGCCTTGTGCTCATTTTGAATCCTCCCCTGGCGCCGCCGTTCGGTTAGCGGCGGTTTTGCCAGACTCAACGTTTTGCCCCTGCAGCATCCTGCGCCGTTCGCCCGCCTCTAGTAGGAAAGTGCTAGAAAACAGACGAATTGTTCATGCACAAATCTACAATGGGTCCTCCGGCGAGTCAAGAAAAAAAGTGACGTGAAACGGCCTGCTCGACGGTCTGGATGCGGCCCGCGGGCGGTTTACACTTCCAGGGGAAACTGATAAAGTAATCGCTTATTAAAACGAGCCTGTAGCGGGCGCCCGTTCCCGTTTCCCGATGACGTCAATCCAGCAGGGGCCGGGTGCGCACCGTGCCGCTTCGCGATCAATAGCCAACCCGCATGACCAAGACCTCAAAGTCGAATCTGTTTTTCGTGAACGGACAGAACTTCGCGTTTCCGTTCCTTCTTGTGACGACCCTGTTCTTTGTCTGGGGCTTTTGCAACGGCATGATCGACGTGATGGACAAGCACTTTCAGGAGGTCCTGCACCTGAGTAAGTCGCAGTCGGCCTGGGTGCAGTTCGCTCACTATCTTGGCTACTTTCTCATGTCCATCCCCGCCGGCTGGCTCGCCAGTAAGATCGGCTATAAGTGGGGCATCATCGCTGGGTTATGCATCGTGGCGCTGGGCGGCTTCTGGTTTCTTCCTGCCACGCACATCAACTCGATGATGGAAAGTGGCGCGGTATCGCCCACAGGCGCATTCATCGCCTTCCTGGCCGGCGTTTGCGCAATCGCGACCGGGCTGACATTTCTCGAAACGGTCGCCAACCCGTACACCACCGTTCTTGGCGACCCCGGCTACGCCGCCACCCGCATTAACCTGGCTCAATCCTGCAACGGCCTCGGCCTGATTCTCGGGCCCATCGTCGGAAGCATCTTCTTTTACTCGCGGGATGCGCACGGCCGCAGCACCGGAAGCGAGACGCTCTACATCCCGTATCTGGGTGTTGCTGTCGCGGTGTTGCTTCTGGCCGCAACATTTTACTTTGCTCACGTTCCGGAGATTCAAACCCCGGATGAATACCCGGAAGACTCTTCCGCTCACGACTTGTCGCATTCCATCTGGGCGCATCCCCATTTCGTGATGGCGGTCGTAGCGCAGTTTTTCTACGTTGCGGCCCAGGCCGGCATTTTCAGTTTCTTCATCAACTACATGACCGCCGAGCCTCCTCCGATCCCGGCGTCCTGGAACGGCACGATGGCGTCGCTGGCCGCGCACGCGGGTCCGCTGGGCGACTGGTTGCACGGGTGGTTCGAAGCCGGGAAAACCGGCGGCCTTTTGCTGACCGACAAGGGCGCCTCGAATCTGGCCTCCGTCGCGTTTCTCTGCTTCCTCACCGGACGCTTCACCGGCGCGGGACTGTTAAAGAAGTTTTCTGCCCACC
The DNA here is from genome assembly GCA_021813825.1 of Acidobacteriota bacterium. Taxonomy (GTDB): domain Bacteria; phylum Acidobacteriota; class Terriglobia; order Bryobacterales; family Bryobacteraceae; genus JAJYKC01. The sequence goes on from JAKAJI010000272.1 coordinate 3,966, forward strand.
GGATGCTGGGCGTCTACGGGTTCTCGAACGTTGTAGCCACTTTGCTGGTGTTCTTCAAACTGGGCTGGTTGTCCGTGGTCTGCGTCTTTCTGAGCTACTTCTTCATGTCGATCATGTTCCCCACCATCTTCGCCCTCGGAATCGCCGGCCTCGGCGTGAAATCGAAGAAGGCATCTTCGTTCATCGTCATGGCGATCATGGGTGGGGCGGTGATGCCCAAGCTAATGGGCTATGTGGCGGATCTGTTCGACATGTCGCGGGGGTTCATCGTGCCCATGTTCTGCTTCGCGTTCGTGGCTTTCTACGGGTTCGCCTGGCCGAAGTTGAGCAAGCGGAAGGCTCTGGACGTGATGCCGGTGTCGGCCGGCCACTAAGGCCGGAGCGCTCGCGGCGCGCGGTCGGCTATCCTCTCAACTTGGACCAAATCCTCCAATGGATCTCGGCGTACGGGTATTTCGCGATCTTCGGCCTGCTCGTGCTGGGCATCGTCGGGCTGCCCGTTCCCGATGAGACGATGCTGGTGCTCTGCGGCTATCTGATCTCCCGCTCGCGGCTTCACCCGGTGCACGCCTTTGTGGCCGCTTTCACCGGGAGCGCTTCGGGCATCAGCGTGAGTTACCTCATCGGGCGCGGCGCCGGCTTACGTGTCATCCATCGCTACGGCCGCTATCTTCATCTCACGCCCAAGCGCATGGACCGCGTCCACGAGTGGTTCCGGCATATCGGCCACTGGTCGCTGACCATCGGATATTTCGTTCCCGGCATCCGGCACGTGACGGCGATCGTCGCAGGTAGCTCCGAGCTCGAATACCGGCAGTTTGCGCTCTACGCCTACTCGGGCGCGGCAATCTGGGTCACAACGTTTCTGGCGCTCGGCTACTATCTCGGCGACAAATGGATGCCGGTCCTACATGCCATCCATCGGAATTTGACGATTGTGACGGTTATCGCCGCCGCCGCCGTCTGTGTTTGGCTGCTGGTCCGGCGCCGGCTCCGGCGGTCGCGGCGGAAGCGTTAGACGACTGGGCGCCTGCGACGCCGAGCCGGCTCCACACGTGGTCCTGCAGCCAGTGCCCGTCCCACCACTCCACCGGGTTCACTTCGACACCGTCCACCTGCATGCTGAAGTGAATGTGGTCGCCGAGGGCCAACCCGGTCGAACCGCTTCTCCCCATCGCCTGGCCCTGCTTCACGGCATCCCCCGGCTTAACGGCGATCTCGCTCAGATGGCCGTAAATACTCTGGATGCCGTAACCATGATCTACGACAACGCAGTTACCGTAAATGCCCAGCCTTTCCGCAAACACCACAATACCGTCGTTGGCGGCGAGTACCGGAACGTGCTGCGTGATGGAAAGATCGAAGCCGAGATGTACTTCCTCGTCGACTTTCTTGCCGTGGTACATATAACTGCGCACGTCGGCGAAAACGCTTTCCACTTTTGAGTCCGGCTGCTGCCGGAACGGCTTCGTGAACAGAAACCGCGGTTGGGTTTTGTCCCGCAAAGCGGCCAGCGTGGCGTTGTTCTCGCGGCGCATGTCCCGGTTAATGGCCAGAAAGCGCGAGAGCAGATCGCCGCTGCCGCCGGGCGCGATCTGTTCCACCAGGCGGCGCATGACATCGTCGGTCAGATCGAAATCCCGTTTCCGCGGCGGCTTGGGAAACAGTTTGTAGGCGAAGCTTGCGGTGGCTTCGGCGCCGGTGGGGTTGCGGGCAAAAGCCGTCGGCACAACGTCCGGCGGCAGATCCCAGGGGTAGGCATAGATCGCGAATCGCCCTGTTCCATTCGGCATGGGAAAACTGCGGAAAGTGTACTTTCCGACGCGCACGCCGGCTTCGGTCCAATAACCCGACGGGTCGATGCGGACCACTTCCGAGCCCCCCTGGTTGATGTAATGCTGTTCGCCGTCCGCTGACACCATCGGCGGGCCGGTCGCGATCGTCACCGGGCGCCGCAGCGTCGCTGTCGAGCCACGCAGGTCGTTGGCGGTTGCTTCGATGATGAGCGTCGCCGGGCCATCCTTGATGCCAGGCGCGGTCTTGGAGCCGGCCTTCAGCGCATACTGCGCCGGCGCCCGCTTGTGCAGCCAGAACCAGACGCGGGAGGAAGGCCAGGTGAGGCGTCCCGCTTCGACGCGCGCGCCGTTCTGTTCTATGTACACGTCCAGGCGGCGTATGCCGTGTCGCGAGACAACGTTCACCGACATTGGAGTCAAAGTGCCGACGATCTTCACGCTGGGATCGAGCGAGACGCTCGGGGTAGAGGAAGCAAGCAGCAGAACGGCAACGATCAAGACAACCAGCGCCGCCGCCGCGATCGCGATTCGTTTCGCAGACATCGGATCCGAGTTTCAGGCTATCACAGGCATTCATTCCGCCCGCTACGTCTGGCCGCGGTCCGATTTTTCCTGGTCGCGCCGGTGCCAGGCAGACAGTCGATCCCGCCGCCACGGACCGATCTTGATGGATCCGATGACGCCGATCGGGCGATAACCGGCCTTATCGGGCGACCGGAACGCGGCCTTGTTCTCCGGAACGACGACGGCGACGAGACGGCGGTAACCCAGATCCCGGAAGTGTTGCAGCATTACGACGGCCCGTACGAGCGGGATGTTGCGGCCGCGAAAACGCGGGTCTGTGTAGTTGTTGTAAACATACACTTCGTCCCGGGCCAGCTCGATTCGGCATCGGAGATACTCGATCCAGACGGAACCTTCGGCCGTCCAGCATGCGTTCACGATGGAGCCTTCATGGCGCGCGATGAAGCATTTGCCGCCTCGCTCGAGCCGGCCGCGGACCTCTGCCGCATCTAAACCACGATGGAATGCCACGTAATCGTCCACCTCGCTGGGCTTCAGCAGGGAAACCTCGACCGGGATTGCCGCCGGCGCGGATGGGATCGGGTCACTCAGCACGCGCTCGAACAGAACCGCCCGGCGATAGACGGTTTCACCAAGCACGTGGAACCACAGACTCCGGAGACCTTCCCGGCGCAGGATCTCCCACGCCC
>JAKAJI010000273.1 GCA_021813825.1 Acidobacteriota bacterium
GATCGTCTGGCTCGCATGGTGCTGGTTGCGGCTCGTGATCACCACCGCGTCAATCTCGGGATCACGCAGTATCTCCTCATAGTCCGTACAAACGTAGCCGGCCCCAAACCGCACCCCGTAGCTCTTGCCGCGCGCCCCGTTGTTCGACTGGATCGCGCGCAGGCTCACCCCCGCCTGCGCCTTCAGATTCGGCAGGTGCGCCCACTTCGCCAGGTTCCCCGCCCCGGCCAATGCAAACTGCAATTCCCCCGGCTTCGCCGCCCGCGCTCCCAGGATCTCCATCTTCCTTCGCACCGGCACGCCGCCCGCCGGCGCATCCTCGTATTGCAGAATCACCGACATCGTCCCCATCGCCGGATCGAGGATCGTGTCATACGCCTTGGCCGCCTCATCGAGCGCAAACCGGTGCGTAACCAGCGGCCGCACATTCACCCGCCCCGCCGCCACCAGCCGCAGGAATTCTTCCATGTTCCGGTTCTCGGTCCACCGCACATACGGCAGCGGATAATCCTGCCCCTGCACCTCGTAGCGCGGGTCGTAGCTGCCGGGCCCATAGGCGCGCGCCATGAACAGTTGAATCTCCTTCATGTACATCTCGCCCCAGGGAAAACTCATGTCCACCGCGCCCACCACCACGATGCGCCCCCGGTCCCGGCACATCGCCAGCGCCTGCTGGCACGGCACAGCCGACTTCGCCGCCGCCGCCACAATCACGCAGTCGGCGCCCCGTCCGCCCGTAATCGCCCGAACGCTTTCCACCGCGCTCTCGCCCCCGGCCACTACGAAATCGGCGCCCAGTTCTGCGGCCATCGCCGTCCGCTCGCTCCGCAAGTCAATCCCGATCGCCACCCCTCCCTGCGCTCGAACCAACTGCGCAATTAGTTGACCCACCGCGCCCAGCCCGATCACCGCCACCGACTCGCCCAGCGACACCGGCGCAATCCGCACCGCATTCAGCGCAATGCTGCCCAGCGTGGTAAACGCCGCTTCTTCGAAGGAAACACCCTCCGGAATTTTCGCAACCAGGTTCCTGCCCGTTACGATATGTTCCCCGTGCCCGGTCCCCTCCCCGCCGTATGCCACCCGGTCGCCGGGCTGCAAATCGAGAACGCTCGGATGCTTCTCCACGATCGTTCCCGCCCCCGAATAGCCCAGCACCGCATACTCGCTGAATTTCGCCCGCACTTCCGCCAGCGTCCGAATCGGACCGGCGATCTTCATCACATCGAGAATTTTCCGGATATGCGAAGGATTTTCCGCAACCTCTTTCGCCAGACTTTCCGTATGAATGCTCGCCGTTTCCGTTCCGCTGCTGATGACTGAGCAGACCGGCCGCACCGCCACCTGGTGCGCCGCCGGTATCGGATCCGGGACCTCGTCCACCACGATCTCCTTCAGCCCCTTCCGCACCACCTGCTTCATAGTTCCATTCTCAAAGACGCGCGCCTCTCCTGAGGAAATTCACCGGACACATCTTCCAATGTAATCCACGCCGTCTGGAAGGTCCCAAAAATGTTGCCGTCGAAAATGAAGAGGGCCGCCACAAGGGCGGCCCTCCATCACTCCCCTCACCAGGATTTCAAAATGGCTACGGAAGCCCGATGCCTCTGGGCGGATGCGCTATTGGGTCAGGTTCGCCTGCGCCCAGTCGGAGGGAACACAGGCTTCGAAAGACTCGTTCAGGTTCGTGATCAACGTGTTCAGCGTCGAAAGCGTATAACCGGACGGCACGGTTCCTCCTCCGAGCGCTGTCTCCGCCGCGCTCAGAATCTGCGCAACGGTGTCACCACTCAGTGAGCCGCCGGAGAGCTTCAGGGAACTGATTGAACCGGCGGTGCCCACCACGATGCCCGCATTGTTGAAGTCAACATTTAGCTGAAGCGCAAGCACCTGGCCGCCAAAAACACCGGCGGGTGTGCTCGTGGGGTCAACCAGATTCGCATTCAACTGTCCCGGCCTCCCTCCCGCCGGAAGATACGCGTCCACCGCGGCAGCCGAGTCGAATGCCATGCTGTTGGGAGAACCTACGCTCACGCCGCTCGGATATACAGTCCCGAAGTTAGAGGCGAGAATCTGGCCGGGATTGCCCCCATTCGGGTCCGCTCCCCAGCCGCCCTGCGAGTAAGTGCAATACTGCCCCGGCTGGAACCCCGTTGAGCAACTCCCGCTCACTCCTACCGTGGGCTGGCTGCCAATAAGTGTATATGGCGTCGTAGTAACTACAGCTCCCCCGCTGAGAGTGTCCTGGTACACGGCGGTTGTCCATTCGTAGGATCCGCCGCTGCACGGCGCATTTGCATTAAAAGCAAGCGTTAGCGATTCACCCGGATCAACCTTGTCGGTCCCTTGAACCGCTCCCAGTATGATCGTGCTTCCCGACAAAGTCGCAGTCCAGGACTTACCACCAGTAGCGCTGGCGCTAAGCGAGCCCGGGTCAACCACAAACCCGGCCGGAACCGCCACCGTGGCCGAACCAAAGTTTTGGTTCGCAGACGTAGTCGGGGAGTTCTCTATCGTCAGGGTGTACGAATTTGTGATGCCCGCACTTACCCCAGTCGGCGTAATGCTTGCTGTGTAATAGCGGACCGTCGACGGCGGCGCGGCGCCAAGCCATGCCACACCGGCAACGGCTACAAACAGAAATCGGATCGTTCCTGACATATGTCCTCGTCTCCTTCCAGTTCCATCTCCGCCCACAGGTTTCCGGCACCCCCTATGTCGTAAGAACCGTGCAAGGCCGGCTATCCGTCTCCACAGTGGTCACCCACCGTCCAGCCAACGGATAACCCTGTCACAGGTTACAGCCGTACTGACAGGAGTTTAAGATTATCTTTAGACCGAACCGGACGGGACATTGCCAGGTCCGTCCGGATGTCTGCTGGTACGGTCCGGATGGATTGGTACGACAAGACGCTTTCGCTCGTGGCGCGGCACTCTTGGCCTCGCAACCACCTCGTCTTTGTGTCGGCTGTAACGATCCTCGCCATCGCGCTGACCGATTGGTTGATCGAACCAAACGTCTCGCTCGGCGTTCTCTATCTGCTCCCGCTCGTGCTTCTTGCCGTCCGCGTTGACCGCCTGCCTCTGCTTGCCGTGTGCCTCCTCTGTGCCATCCTTCGGCAAGTTTTTGGCCCGTATCAACTCGACTCCGAAACCATCCCGCGCTTTCTGTTGACCCTCACCGCCTACGCCGGCATCAGCCTCTTCGTCAATCAACTCGTCCGAAGCCGCCGCGAGGTCGTTCTCATGCTCGAACAACTCCGCGCCGAAGCCGCCGCGCGGAGCCAGAGCGAAGCCCGCCTGCAGGCCATCCTCGAAAGCACGCCCGTAGGCGTACTGGTACTGGATCCGATCGGACGGGTACTGGTCGCAAATCAGGCCGCCAAGGAACTCCTCGGACTCGCGGATCCGTCGCAATCCGCCCAACAAACAGAAATCGGATCTTACGTTCCGGGGCTCGTGAATTTCCTGAATCTGCCCGGAAATCCCGACGGCACGCTGACCCTTGAACTCCCCGCCTGGCGCTCCCGGGAAGAGCAGTTCCTCGCCCGCTTCTGGGTCGCTCGCTTCTCGACCGGCCCCGAACGGATTGTCGCCGTCGCTTTCACCGACATCTCCGAACAGGTGCACGACGCCGCTCTCGCCGGCCTCGAGAACCTGATCGCCGGTTCCAGAGTCGTGCTCGGTTCCGTTTCTCATGAGATCCGGAATCTGGCCGCGGCCATCGGCATCGAGGCACGAAACATCGGCCGGTCCGGCGCCGCCGACGTCAGCCCGCTCCTCACCCTCGCCGCCGGCTTGGAGAAACTCGCGGCGAACCAGCTTCAAACCGTACATCCCCGGTTCGACGCCCGCACCGATGTGACACGGGTCGTCAACGAGACCGCCGTCATCATGGCCCCGGAGTTTGTCGCCTCCGGATCGGCTCTGCACGTCGAGTTGCCGCCGGCCCAACTCTGGGCGCGCGCCGATTACCACGGCCTGCTCCAAGTCCTGTTGAACCTCTTGAATAACGCCGTGCGCCAGTGCTCCACCGCGCCCTCGGATAACTTCTGCCGTCTCGCCGTCACCCAGGCCGGGCCAAGCCTGTTCATCCGCGTATTCAATCCCGGCGAGCCCGTGAAAGACCCGGACGGACTCTTCAAGCCCTTCTCCGCCCACGCCGCAGGCAGCGGCCTCGGATTGTATGTGTCGCGAAGCATCATGCGGTCCTTCGGAGGCGAGTTGCGCTATGATACGAACCCGGATGGGCCGTGCTTCGTGCTCGAACTGACTGCTTCACCCAAGCCGGCCGTGCAGGACTAAAAACGGGGAACCGATGGTCCGAATTCTGCTCGTCGACGATCATGCGCTCTTTCGCCAGGGGCTGGCCCGGCTGCTCGATGCCGACGCCGGCTTTCAGGTAGTCGGCCAATGCGCAACAGTCAACGAAGCCGTCGAGGCGCTCGCTACAACCGGTGCCGACGTCGTCCTCCTCGACATCGATCTCCCCGGCCCGCCTGTCAGCAGCTTCTTCGATCTCCTCCCGCCGGAGCGCCGCCCGCCCACTTTGTTGGTCACCGCCGTAACCAACCTCGCTGAGGTCGCCCACCTGCTTCGCCGCGGGGCTCGGGGCATATTCTCCAAAGCCAGCGACTCCAGCCGCCTGCCCGGCGCCATCCGGCAGATCCTGGCCGGCGAGAACTGGATCGACCACGCCTATATGCAGGCCTTTGTCGGCGCTGCCGACACAGTCCTGGAGGAACCGCCCGGCCCCGCGCCGAGCGGCCGCGAGCGGCACGTGCTCGCTCTCGTCTGCCGCGGCTTCAGCAACAAGCAGATCGCCGAAGAATTGGGTTTCTCCGAACCCGCCGTAAAAGCCGCCCTCCAGCGCCTGTTCCGGAAATTCGGTGTCGGCAACCGCGCGCAACTCGTCGCAGTCTCAGCCGAAGCGATTCACGGACGAGACTAAGAATCCGCCGTCTCGCTTACCCGCCCGCCTCGCTGCCGCACTCAACCACAATGTACGGCCGCCCGAGAATCGTCGCCCGCCGGAACCATAGCCGCAAAGCGACTCCACCAACCCGCTCACCCAGCGCAACCTGAAACTCGCTCTTCGCCTCGCGGACAATCTCTTCCAACCCGTCCCCGATCCCGTCCGGCCCCTCCGGCGATCCATCGAGCAACGGCCCCAGCAAGTGAACAAAATCCCGCGCCACACGGTCCCCATGCTCCACGCGCACGTTCGATGCCGCCAGCAGCGAACGGAACCGCGCGCTTAGCGCCACCACCGATGACGGCGGCTCAAGCACCGCCGCGCACGCCGACACCGAATCGAGCAGCGTCTGCAACGTGCAGCGCATGCAGTTGGCGCACCCGGGCGGCAATGTCTGATCCGGCCCCGCTCCCTGCTGCCAGTGCAACAACCGCTCCGGATACGCCACCGGCACGCGCACCCCTGGAAGATACTCCACCGGCAACCCTTGTAACTTCGTATACCGCTGCGCCGTGCTGACACTTATGCCAAGATACCCGGCAATCTCTTTCCAACCGCGCAGCGTCCGCGGACCCTCCGCCCTCTGCCGCGCTTCCCTTCCCCCTGCTTCGCCACCCGGCGCTGCGTTCTCCATCCATCGCCGCAGTTCCCCACAGAAAGCAAACACCGGGCTCCGCCCTTCGCCGCGCAACCGCCGCACCGGCAATTTGAGCGCCCGCTCCCATCGTTGCGCGGTCCGGACACCTCGACCCAGGAAGTGCGAAATCGCCTTCCACCCATCCAACCGCTCGTAGTGATCTGCTAACAGCTCGGATCCCGTAGACAATTATCCCGCTTCCTCGCAAGCCCCCACCGGAAATGCGTCAGGAACAAAACAGACCTGTATTGTTTTGGCGAGTCGACCGTCTGCCAGACTTGCATATTACATCGCACCCGTCGTCGTTCCGGTCGCGTCAGACTGCGTCACACAGGCGTCAAATCGCGTCACACACCCGCAACGCCGCCGCACCGTCCCAATCCCCACGCGCCAGTTCGCGCCATCGCCGCTCCAACCTGCGCCACACCCCCGGCCCGTCCCCACTCCTACCGATAGACACTCTGTCGCCGGCGTTCAAAGCGCAGACGGCCGCAAAACGAAACCATGACAAAGCGAATCGCACTTGCTGACAAATACGGAATGAACGAAGCCACCGTCGCTCGCCGCCGTGAATTCATCCGCCTCGAGGAACAGGACCGGCAAACCATGCTCGAACTGATCCCCTGGGCGCAGGACGCCGCTCCCTTGATCGCCCGCGAATTCTACGACTGGCAGTTCCAGTTCCCGCCCACCGCCGAATTTTTCCAACACTACGCGCGCCGCAAAGGACTGCCGCTCGCTACCCTCCGCCAGCACCTGGAAAGCGCGCAAACCGGATACTTCACCGGCGTCTTCACCGGCGCGCGGAGCAACTGGGGCGTCGACTACTTCGAGAGCCGTCTGCAGGTCGGCCTCGTCCACGACCGCATCAATCTTCCGTTGAAGTGGTACGTCGGCTCCTACACCGAATTCGAACGCCTCACCCGCAACCATCTCCGCCGCCACCTCGACGACCCCGACAAAATCCAGCGCGCCGAGCAGGCCATCTTCAAAGTCTTCAACCTCGATCTCCAGGCCATCCTCGACTCGTTCCTCCTCAACACCTTTGAGTCGCTCGGCTTCGACATCGAAGCAGTCGAACAAGCTCCCGGCGCCGACAAGACCGAACACATGGACCAGATGAAGGAGGCCATCGCCACCCTCCTCGCCCAGGTCCACTGCCTCGCCGCCAAGACCCTCGGCGAACCGGTCCTCGCCAAGACCGTCCCCGGCAAATTCGGCAGCGGCTTCCGGCCCCTCATCGAAACGATCACCAGTTTCGTCCAGACCATCTCCTCGAGCGTCGAAACCCTCGGCCGTTCCTCGGCCGGCATGATGACCGTCAGCAACCAGATGGCGTCAAGCGCCAGATC
>JAKAJI010000274.1 GCA_021813825.1 Acidobacteriota bacterium
GCGTGACGCCGGAAGGAAGCGCGGCGCGCAGGCGGTGTTCCCAGGTGTCGAGATTCCCCTCGCCTTTCGGGATGCGGATGAGGATGCGGTCGAGAGCGCCGTTGCGGTGGAGCAGGCGGTCGGCCAAGGCAAGGTCAATGACGGCGGCTTCGCCCGTATTGCCCTTCAACCGGCCGCGGATGGTGAGCGAGACGATCCGGTCGTTGATGCGCAGGTCGAGCGTGCCGGAGGCGGCGTGCGGAAAATCGCGGCCGATCCAGACTTGCGCCGTCGTGGAAAGGTCGCCGAGGTCTTGCGGCGAGCCGGATTCGTTGGCTGAAGCGTCGGCGACCATGTCCACGCCGATCAGCGGAACCACGTGACCGGTTTGCACGACTTCGGCCGAGTCTTCGATGCGCGGGCCGACGTCGAGCGCGTAGGGGAGCGTGGCGACGGTGGCGGCGACCGAGGCAGGCAGACCGCCCGGCGCGGAGACTTCGAAATCGGCGTCGCCGGCCAGCGTCTCGACCGAGGAGCGGAACGAGCCGGCGGCCGCATCGCCCGCAAGGTCGATGGCCAGCACGACCGCGACCCCAAGCGCGATGGCCAGCATCGTAAGCGCCGTGCGGGCCGGTTCCCGGCGCAGCGGGCGCAGCATGAGGCGGGAGAATAGCAGCGCGGCGGGCATCTCAGACCGCGGGCGGAGCCTCGACGCGGCCGTCGCGTAGGCGGACCATGCGGTCGCTCGCCGCGGCGGCTTCGGCGCTGTGTGTTGCCATCAGCAGCAGCGTGCCGCGCTCGTCCACAATCCGGCGGAGCAACGCGAGGATCACCGCACCCGTGGCGGTGTCGAGGTTTCCCGTCGGCTCGTCGGCCAGCAGAATGCGAGGCTCGTTCACCAGCGCCCGCGCAATGGCGGCACGCTGCATCTGGCCTCCGGAGAGTTGATGCGGCAAGCGATCGGCGAGACCGGCAAGTTCAACCCATTCCAGGCGTTCCAGGGCACGCTCGCGGGCCTGCGGCGCGCCGGCCAGCAGCAGCGGAAGCTCGACGTTTTCCACCACCGAAAGGTTCTGAAGAAGCTGGAAGGACTGGAAGACGAAGCCCGTCTTCTCCCGGCGGAGGCGCGTGAGGGCGCCGTCGTTCAGCGCGGCGGTCGAAACACCGTCAATCGACACCGTGCCGGAAGAAGGAAAGTCCATCGCCCCGGCCAGGTTCAGCAAGGTCGATTTGCCGCAACCGCTCGGCCCGGCGAGCGACACGAATTCTCCCGCTTGGAACGACAGCGTTATCTCACGGAGTGCGTCAACGCGGGCGCCGTCGGTGGCGTAATGTTTGCTGACGCCTTCAAACCGAAGCAGTGCCACAGTTTCAGCATACTGGGACGGCTCGGCCAGTCTCGTGGCTTCGAGGTGCACATCTTCTTGGATGCCGCCGGGACGACGGGCGAGAGAAAAGCTCAGCGCCCTCGCACCCAGGCCATGCCGTCCGGACCCCGGCCGGTGGCGATGTGGCCCGTCACTTCCAGCTTCGACAGGTCGATGATGTCCACACGGTTGTCCGCGCTCAGCGCGACGTAGGCACAGTTGCGTTCCGGGACCATGAGGATGCCGGCGGCGCTGCGGCCCAGTTTGAGCCGCTTCACGATCTGGTGCGAGGCCGCGTCCAGAATGACCAGGTCGCCCGTGCGGAGGTCCGAGATGAAGGCGTGTTTGCCGTCGGGAGTAAAGCGCAGCCGGTTGGACTGGCCCGTGCCTACGGGGATGGTCGCGGTCACTCGCGCAGTGGCGAGATCCACGATCGAAACGGAGGCGCCGTGGGAGTTGGCGGCCCACAGTTCCTTGCCATTCGGCGAGACGTCAAACCCCTCGGGGCCATCGCCCACCGGGACCAGGGTCTGGGTCCAAAGGTCCGTGAAGGGCTGGTTTCCCGGTACGCGGTGGAAGAGGCTGACCGTATTGGAATTGATGTTGCCCGTGTAGATGTGGTTGAGATCGGCGCTCAGCTCGATCATGTGGGTCCGGTCCTGGCCGGTGCCCATGATCCAGTCAACGCGGCCCGTCGCGGGGTTCCAGCGGCCGAAGACCTTGTTCACTTCCGCGGTGAAGTACAGTTCGCCACCGGCCCAGGCGAGGCCGTGGGCGCCGTGGAGCGGAGTGATGTCAATGGGCGGCAGCGCTTTGCGGGCGGTGAGATCGATTTGGGCGATGGTGTGATAGCTGCTGCGCGGGCCGCCGTAGTTCGACGCGTAGGCCCGCGTGCCGTCGGCTGAGGCCACGACTTCGTGCGGATCGTTGCCGGCGGGGATGCGGGACAGGATTTTGCCCGAACCGGGATCCACGACTTCGAGCGTGTTGTCCTGCTTGGCCAAAACCAGAAGGAGGCTCGACGCCGCAAAGGCGGTTGCCGGCCAGAAAAGGAAAACGAGAGCGGCTACGAAACGGCGCATACGGCTCCTGACTGCCCGCGCCACGGGGCTGCAGACGATCCCCTGAGGTACATTACCGCCGGCGGCGCCCACAGCGCGGGGCAGTCCGCTACAGTCTATCCGAAATCCGGCTGTATGCAATAGACCGGGAGTTTATTTTTGCGGCCCGGCTTCGGTGCCCGAAACCATCTTTGCGTCGGAGGTGAACTTGCGGTAGTTCGAGAAGGTGTCGTCAAAGCTGCCGCTGAGGTTCTTGAACAGCACGCGGGCGTCAAGGTCGACCGCGATTTGTTTCGGAAGCCAGATTTCGTTGTTCACGCGGGTTTGGGTGAAATGGAGGACGGTGCCGGGGTTGAGGGCGAGCAGAAACAGGCCCCATTTGAAGGGACGGATCACTTCGGCGTCGGCCTTCACCCACTCGTAGCTCTCCTGGTCGATCCAGATTTTGGCGCGGACTTTGTCAAGCGCCTTCGCCTGCGCGTCGTGCGCGACGAAGCCGGGCTTGGGTGTGGCGGAGATGATCCACGCGGGGTGGCCGTCGATTCTGTCTTCGCCGAGAAGTTGGAAGTCGTAGGCGTCGGGAATTTCGCGGGCGAACTCGCGGTCCTTCTCATGCTCTTTCTCAGCGTCAGCTTCTTCCTTGGCGCGCTTTTCCGGGGATTTCGCGGCCTGTTTGGCCACCGCCTTGTCGTAGCGGCGCTGCTCCTTGGCGCCGTCCCCTTCCGAGAGCGGCTTGTCGTCTTTGGCGATGAGGCGGCGGAATTCTTTGCCGTAGAGGTACGTGACGTCGTACGTTTTCGAGGAGGTCTTGCCACTTCCGTCCTGCTGCTGCTGGCGCTCGATGTAGGCGTAGTCGCGCGCTTTTTTCCAGTTGTCCTGGTCGAGGCTGACCGACTTGCGCACGATTTCTGCAGGGTCGGGCCTGGGAGCCGGCGCCGCGGCGAAGGCGAGCAGCAGAACCGGCGCAACCACGGCCATAAGCCGATTATCGCCGAGCCTCCCCGGCTTTGCTATCGCGCGCCGCCGGCGATCAGGACCGCAGGTTCATCCGCAGTTGTTCGGCGAGGGCGCGGAACGTGGTGGACCACGCTGTCGTACGCGTAATCGGCGAGTAGTGCAGACGGTAGCAGCGGTTCTGCAGGGACCACAGGCTGACCGGGAAGGGAAGCGATTGCGTGAGCGTAACGGCTTCGAGAATGCGCTGCAGCGCGGGCAGATCCTGCGGGTGTTCGAAAAACGAAGCGGCGAGGCGGTCGATGGAGGCCACAATATGGCGTTCGAGGTCGGTGGCGTCAAGGCGGATGCCGGCGCGGGTCGAGTCAGCCAGGAGTGCGCGGACGCGCGGCAGATCGAGCGCGGGGGCGGCAAATTCGTCCTTGATCATGCCGTTGAGAGCGAACTCGGCGGCCGCGCGAAGCGAATCCGGCACGGGAATGCTCAGCTCATGAAGCAGGCGGAGCAGGGGAACGTGGCGCTCGTACAGGCTGCGGTGGGCGGTTTCCGTGTCGTCGATCGCGCTCGAAAGAATCTGGCCGGCGATGCGGCGCTGCGCGTCCTTGAATAGCGAGCGGAGGGAGATTTCGGAGGGGAAACCGCGGTCCATGGTGCGGATCACGGCCGCGAGGTCGTTGCGGTCGAAGGCCGTGGTGAGGTTGTTGACCACGCGGTCGAAGGATTTAGGACTGACGAAGCGGCCCACGCGCGCGTGGATGTTCTGGTCGCCGAAATGAAGGACCGCGTAGACAAGGCGTTCCGATGCCAGCGTGATACGGGAAGAAACCAAGGCGCGGCCGATCCCCAAGTGAATGTGGCCGGACTGAAGTTCGCGGTAGAACTCGCGCTCCACTTCGTAGCAGTAGACGGTGGATTGATCGGTCGCGCGCTCGAACATCGAGCTGACGGCGAAGTGAGCGCCGGCTTTTTCGAGGCTCACCATCGCGGGATGCACCAGGCGGCGGTAGATGGAGCGGCCATCCTGCTGCTCGGCCAGGTTGCTGGGGGCGGCCGCCAGGCGCTCGAGCAGGGCCTCTTCGAGAGGCTGGCCGAAGAGGTCCTCGGCCAGTTGCACCGCGCGCGCGGCGTACTGGATCACCTGCACGGTTTCGATGCCCGAAAGCTCGTCGAAAAACCATCCGCAGCTTGTGTACATGAGCATCAGGTGACGCTGCATTTCGAGCAGCTTCCACACTGTCACCTGCCGTTCGGCTCCCGCGCCGTTGGTGCAGTGGTGGGTGAGGAATCGTTCGCGCGAAGCCCCGCTGCGGTCTACGATCACGGAGATGTACTCGTCACGCGTCGTCCAGGGATCCTGAAACAAAGCACTGGCTTTTTGTTCGTACAGTGGGGCCAGCGTGTCGCGGAGCCAGTCGAAAGCGGCCCGCAGCGGCGCCCGCCAGTGCTGGCGCCAACCGGGATGGGAGCCGGAGTTGCAGCCGCAGTCCTCCGCCCACCGCCCGACTCCATGAACGCAGCTCCAGGCGGTGTTCTCCACGATCTCGGCTTCGCGCTCCGGCGGGTGGAGATCGAGGAACTCGCCATAGTTCGTGATGCGCGCGAGCCCGCGCTCTTCGATGTAGTGAAGCGCATAGGCGAGCGCCATTTCGCCGAAACGGTGGTGGTGGCCATAAGTCTCCCCGTCCGTGGCGATGTGCATGAGTTGCCCGCGGTCCTCTTCCGGCGGGAAGGCCCCGACCAGCCGCTCTGCGAACTTGACGCCGTTGTTGAGCAGGCCCTCGAACGCGACGGCGCGCGAAACCGGACCGTCGTAGAAGAAGACGTTGATCGGTCCGGAGGCGGTGTTGACGAGGTAGGCGCGCGTCGGGTCGATGCGGCTGCCGTTGACGTCCCGCCATTCCTCGGCGCCGAGGTCGCGTTCGGCGCGCGCCTGCGAAGGCGCCAGGATCGTGAAGCGGATGCCTTCGGCCGCCAGCAGCGACAGCGTTTCGCTGTCCACCGCCGTCTCCGCCAGCCACATGCCTTCCGGCAGGCGCCCGAAGCGCGAGCGGAAATCGTGGATGCCCCACAAGACCTGCGTGCGTTTGTCGCGCGCGTTGGCCAGCGGCATGATCATGTGGTTGTAGACCTGGGCGATGGCGGAGCCGTGCCCGCTGAATCGCCCGCGGCTTTCCGCGTCGGCGTCGAGGATCGCGCCGTAGGTCTCCGGGGCGTTCTGCTCCATCCAGGAAAGCAACGTGGGGCCGAAATTGAAGCTGATGCGGCTGTAGTTGTTGACGATGTAGTCGATCCAGTCGCGCTCGTCGAGAATGCGCGCCGCGGCGTTGCGCGCGTAGCACTCGTCGTTGATGCGCGCGTTCCAGTCGTGAAACGGCGCCGCCGAGTCCTGCTGCTCAATCTGCTCGAGCCAAGGGTTCTCGCGCGGCGGCTGATAGAAGTGACAATGAATGCAAAGAAAACGCATGAATCGGCCCTGATTTTCGATGATCGCGCATTTCGGCACGGCAACGGCGGGATCGGCTATACTCGAAAAACCGCCGGGCGAACCGGCGAGATCTTTGCAAACAGACTTATCGGACGCGGGATGTTCGGGAAGGCGGTGTAAATCCGCCACTGCCCCGCAACTGTAAGTGGCGATGTTCGCCGGAAGCGGTCACTGCGTAACAGCGGGAAGAACGCTTCGAGTTGATTTTGGCGAGCCACGAGTCAGGAGACCGGTTTCGCGTCCTCAAGAATGTGCGCGTTTTCGAGGGAGAACGACTCATGCGATACCGTTTCTGCATTTATTGGCCTTTGGCGGCAGCCCTTGCCTTCGGCCAGACTCCAGCTACTTCACCGGACAACCGCGGCTCCGTTCACGGCGTGGTGACCGACCCGCAGCACCGGGCCGTGCCGGGGGCGAGTGTGTTGCTCTACGCCCGGCCATCCAGTACCCCCCGCTCGACCTCCACCGGCGCCGATGGCGCCTACCGCTTCGATGCTCTGGCGCCCGGCGATTACCTGATCGAAGCGACAGCCCCAGGCTTCGCCCGCTATTCGGCCGCCGATCTGCACGTCGGCGCCGGCGCCCAGACCCGCGACATCGCGCTGACCCTCGCGGCACGGGGCGACCAGGTTCTGGTCACCGCTTCCGGCACGCCGCTGACAACCGACGAAACGTCAAAAGCGGTTTCGACGGTGGATGAAAGCCAGATCGCTGACCGCGACCAGTTCCTCCTCGCCGAAGCTCTCCGGTTCACCCCCGGCCTCCGGATCCAGCAGTTGGGCGGAACCGGCGGCCTGACCACCATCAAAATCCGCGGCCTGCGCAACGAAGACACCGCCGTCCTGTTCGACGGGCTGCGCTTCCGCGACGTCACCACCCCGCAGGGCGACGCCTCAAGCTTCATTCAGGATTTCATCGACACCGACATCGATCGCATGGAGATCCTGCGCGGAACCGGTTCGTCGCTCTACGGCACCGACGCCATCGGCGGCGTCGTGAATCTGATCTCGGACCAGGGCGGCGGAGCAACGCACGGAAGTCTGCTGCTCGAAGGAGGGCAGCTCGGAACGTTCCGCGGCAAGGCGGAGCTCGCCGGCGGC
>JAKAJI010000275.1 GCA_021813825.1 Acidobacteriota bacterium
GAACCCGCCCCTGGCATCTTCCACCACGCCCGCATCGTCGTCCGCGGCACGCACGGAGAACACTGGCTCGACGGGGTCAAAGTCCTCGAATTCGAAACTACGAATCCCGCCATCGCCGCCCGCCTCGGCATCGATCCATCCGGTTCCCCTATCAGCCTCCAGAATCACCACTCGGAAGCCTGGTTCCGCAACCTCCGCCTCCGCCGCCTCCCCGATTAACCCGATCCCGCGACTCGGATTCCTGCCCGAAGCGTAACTTCATCGCCCGGCGGGGCGCTTACTCTGTATCCGGCAATTCGAATCGAATGGATGCAACGCGGCCGTGTGCGCCATTTGATATAGTCAAACCCAGAAGGACGGTCCTCGATGAGCGAAATCGACAGCAAAGTCCCCAACAAACCTCCCAAAACCAAATCAGACTTTTCCCGCCGCGGATTCCTCAAAGGCGTCGGCATCAGTGGCGGCGTTCTGTCCACCGGCGTGCTTGAAACCGAGGCCGAAGCCGAACCCACCGCGAAGGTCGACGGCCCCGGCGCGGTGCCGATCACATTGAACATCAACGGCAAAATGCACAAGCTCGAAGTCGAGCCCCGTGTCACCCTCTGCGACGCGCTACGCAACCGGCTGGAAATCACCGCCGCCAAGCGTGTATGCGATCGCGGCACCTGCGGCGCCTGCACCGTCATCATCAACGGCAAGGCGGTGTACTCGTGCACCACGCTCGCCATCGACGCCCAGGGCAAGCGCATTGAAACGCTCGAAGGCTTCTCCACGCCCGCCCATCCGCACGCTCTCACCAAGGCCTTCCTCGATCACGACGCCGAACAATGCGGCTACTGCACGCCCGGTTTCGTGGTCGCCGCCAAGGCATTTCTCGATCACAATCCCAACCCCACCGAAGCGGATCTGAAAACCGGACTCGGCGGCAACCTCTGCCGCTGCGGCACCTATATGGGGATTCGAAAAGCGGTAATGCAGGCCGCCAAGGAAATGAAGTCGGCCAAGGTAGCGAAAGGAACTGCCCATGCCTGATACGACCACTCCCAACTATCACTGGCCGCCCATGGCGGACCGCCGCGTGATCGGCAAGAGCCACTCGCGGCTCGACGGCATCCAGAAAGCCAGTGGCGCCGCCAAATATAACAGCGACATCAAGCCCGCCGGCATGCTCTTCGGAGCCATCCTCACCTGCCCGCACGCCCACGCTCGCGTCACCAGCATCGACACGTCCGAGGCTGAGAAAATTCCCGGAGTTACCGCGGTGCGCGTCATCATGGGCCCCGGCAAGGAAGTGCAGTGGGGCGGCGCCGAAGTC
The DNA here is from genome assembly GCA_021813825.1 of Acidobacteriota bacterium. GTDB lineage: Bacteria > Acidobacteriota > Terriglobia > Bryobacterales > Bryobacteraceae > JAJYKC01. The sequence goes on from JAKAJI010000275.1 coordinate 1,316, forward strand.
GCCAGCGTCAGCGCGACGAGCGAAGAAGCCGCCAACGACGCTGTCAAGGCGATCAAGGTCGAATACGAGGAACTGCCGTTCCTGGTGCGCGAGGACGACATCAGCAAGGCCGGCAACCGCGCCAAGGCCGCCGGCGAGCAGGTCACCGGCGATCCGGACAAGGCTTTCCAGGAAGCCGCCTACACGCACGAAGGCGACTACGGCATCCCGGTCATCACCCACTGCTGCCTCGAATCGCACGGCAACGTCGTGGCCTGGGAGGGCGACAAGCTGAGCCTCTGGCCCTCCACGCAGAACGTCTCCGGCATCGGCGGCGACCTCGGCCGCGCCATTAACGTCTCCGCCGCCAACATCCACGTCCACCAGGACCACATCGGCGGCGGGTTCGGGAGCAAGTTCCCGGCCGACCTCTGGGGCGTCGAAGCGGCTGAGCTTTCCAAACAATCCGGCGGCAAACCGGTCAAGATCTTCCTCGACCGCAAGACCGAACTTCTCATCGCGGGCAACCGGCCTTCCGCCTTCGGCCACATCAAAGTCGCCGCGGATAAGGACGGCAAAATCACCGCCTGGGAATCGAAGACCTGGTCCACCGGCGGCCTGGCCGGCGGCGGCCTCAGCGCGGACCTCTTCCCGTACGTCTATCGCAAGGTCCCCAACCGGCGGATCAACCACACCGCCATCTCCACCAACACGGGCAGCGCCCGCGCCTGGCGCGCCCCGAATCACGAGCAGGTCAGCTATCTCACCTGCTCCGCCATCGAAGACCTCGCGGCCAAGATGAAAATGGATCCGCTCGAAGTCTTCCTCAAGAACGCCGACCTGACGATGCGCGAGGAAGCGTACACGTCGCAACTGAAGAAGGCCGCCGAACTCGCCGACTGGAAAAAGAACTGGCATCAGCGCGGCGACTCCGGCAGCGGAGCTGTCAAGCGCGGGCTCGGCATCGGCGTCGGCACCTGGGGCGGCGCCGGCCACGCCAGCCAGTGCCAGGCCACCATCCACCCCGACGGCAGCGTCGAAGTGGAACTCGGCAGCCAGGACCTCGGCACCGGCACGCGGACCATCATCGCCATGGTCGCCGCCGAAACCCTCGGCCTCCCGGTCTCGGCCATCAACGTCAAGATCGGCGACAGCACCTATCCGCCCTCGGGCGCTTCCGGCGGATCCACCACCGTCGGCGGCGTTTCATCCTCGACCCGGAAGGCTACGGTAAACGCGCTCGATAAACTCTTCGCCGCCGTGGCCCCTTCGCTCGGCACGACTCCCGATAAACTCGAGGCCGTCGACCGCCGCATCGTCGTCAAGGGCGACACCTCGAAGAGCCTGACCTGGGAAGCCGCCTGCCGCAAGCTCGGCACGAACAAAATCTCCGAGTCCGGCGAGAACAACCCGCGCACCGCGCCGCGCGAAGGCCTGAACACCGGCGGCGTCGCCGGCGTCCAGATCGCCGATGTCAGCGTCGATACCGAAACCGGCCTTGTTAAGATGAACCGCCTCATCGCGGTCCACGACTGCGGCCTGATCATTAACCCCAAGACCGCGGAAAGCCAGATCTTCGGCGCCTGCATCATGTCCGTCTGCTCGGCGCTGTTTGAAGAACGCGTCGCCGACCAGCAGATCGGCCGCGTGCTGAACCCCGACATGGAGTTCTACAAGCTCGCCGGCATCATGGATATTGGCGAGATCATCGTTCACCTCGATATCTCGCCCGAAAACGACAAACGTGGCGTGATCGGCCTGGGCGAGCCGCCGGCCATCCCCGGCGACGCCGCCATCGGCAACGCGGTCGCCAACGCCATCGGCGTACGCGTCCCGCAACTGCCGCTCACCGCCGACCGCGTCCTGGCCGCTCTGGCCTCCAAGGGAGGGAACGCCTGATGACACCGTTTGAATATTCCAGCCCCGCCTCGCTCAACGAAGCCCTCGGCCTGCTCGGTTCCTCCTGGTCCGACGCCGTGGTGCTCGCCGGCGGCACCGACCTGATCAGCCTCATGAAGGACGGCGTCTTTTCCACCAAACGCGTCGTCAACGTGAAGGACATCAAGGATCTCGGCGGCATTCACAAAACCGGCCACGGGCTCCGCATCGGGTCCACCGTGACCTTCGACGAACTGGCTTCGAGCCCGCTCGTGCGCGGCGAATACCCCTCGCTGCATGAAGCCGCGCTCGGCATCGCCAGCCCGCAGATCCGCAATATGGGCACCGTCGGCGGCGACCTTTGCCAGCGCCCCCGCTGCTGGTACTACCGCGGCGGCTACGGCCTGTTTGCCATGAAGGACGGCAAGAGCCTCGTCCCCAACGGCGAAAACAAATACCACGCGATCTTTGGCGGAGGCCCGGCCTACTTCGTCAGCGCCTCCAGCCTCGGCCCCGCCCTCGTCGCGCTCGGCGCCACCATCAAACTCGCCTCTTCCTCCGGCTCCCGCACCGTCGAGGCGGCGAAGTTCTTCGTCACGCCATCGGATGAAAACGGGCGCGAAATCGACCTCAAGCCGAACGAGCTCGTCACCGAGATTCTCGTCCCCTCGGCCTCGGGCGTCAAAAACGCGACCTACGAAATCCGCCAGCGGGAAGCCATCGACTGGCCGCTGGCCACCGCCTCCGTCGCTCTTCACATGAAGGGTTCGTCGGTGGCGAAAGCGAGCATCGTTCTCGGCCACGTGGCCCCCACCCCGTGGGAAGCCTCGCAGGCCGCCGCCGGCCTGGCCGGCAAAACCATCAGCGAGGACACCGCGTCGCAAGCCGCCGAAGCGGCCGTCTCCGGCGCCCAGCCGCTCAGCCAGAACGGCTACAAGGTGCAACTCGCCAAAGTGGCCGTCAAGCGGGCCCTGCTCGCCGCGGCCGGAAAGGCTCACACGGCGCACCATGCGTGAACGTTCGTCGCTCACCGAACTCGACGACGACCGCTGCGACCACCTGCGCTGGAAAGGCATGTACGTGGAGGCGGAATGGGATCCCACCGTTCCGCACTCCAACGACCGCCTTTTCTGGTGCCACAAAACGCAGCAATGCGTCGGCCCCGACGGCAAAATCGCCGACGACTACGAGTGCAACCCCGCGCGCGGGTGCTACCACCCGTTCTGACGGATTCGCGCCGCGGTGTGCTCGCGGCGGAGTAGTGTGCGTGAACCGGTGGGTCAACTCTTGCTCCCTGTTGTGATTCCGATCGGCGGAAGTTTTCTTCAGCACCTCCCGCCGGCTGTGGCCCTCGGCCCGGCTGAGCCAGCCACCACGGGCGGGCTGGAACGCGGCGGGACGGTGATCGTCGATCCGGGGACGATCGCCGGCGGGTGGGTGACACACCCACGGGTAGCATGGGGGCACCTATTTTCTCACCCCCCCGACGCTGCTATCATTCGTAAGCGCCCATGAAGCTGCTGGTCAAATTCAACCTCATCTTCCTCGTCTTCTTCGGCTCCGGTCTCGCGCTTGTCGGCTGGGGCGCCTACCGGTTCCTCCGCGAAAACGCCCGCACGCAGGTCGTCCAGCAGGCCGAGCTCATGATGGAAGCCGCCCGCGCGATGCGCACTTACACCACCGAGCAGGTTAAGCCGCTGCTTGAATACCGCCTCACCCACAGCGAAAAATTCCTCCCCCAAACCGTCCCCGCCTACGGCGCGACCACCACCTTCGACTTCCTCCGCAAAAAGTATCCCGCCTACACTTACCGCGAAGCGACCCTCAACCCCACCAATCTCCGCGACCGCGCCGAAGACTGGGAAGCCGATATCATCCACTACTTCCGCAACAACCCCGGCAAAGCCGAACTCATCGGCGAGCGCGACACCCCGACCGGCCGCTCCCTTTATTTGAGCCATCCCCTCGCCGTAGGGGCACCGGCCTGCCTGGAATGCCACAGCACGCCCGAGCACGCCCCCAAATCCGTCCTCGCCACCTACGGCTCGGCCAACGGCTTCGGCTGGAAACTCAATGAAGTCGTGGGCGCGCAGATCGTCGCCGTCCCCATGTCCGTGCCCATCGCCATCGCCGACCGCGCCTTCCACTCCCTGCTCATCTACCTCGCCGCCATCTTCCTCGTTACCATTCTCGTCATCGACGCCGCGCTCGTCTTCATCGTCATCCGCCCCATCGGCAAGCTCGCCGGCATGGCGGACCGCGTCAGCAAAGGCGAAGCCGACCTCCCCGAACTCCCCGTCAAGGGCCGCGATGAAGTCGCCGCCCTCACCGCGTCCTTCAACCGCATGTTCGTCAGCCTCTCCAAGGCCCTCAAACTCCTCGAAGAATGAACCCGTCCCCGGCGCGGTTGGCCCTCGCCGTCCTCGCCGCCGCCGCGCTCCTCGCCCCGGGCCTCGAACGTGCCGGCATTGCGAGCCCTTTCGCCGACCCCGTCTCCCACATCCGCGCCCAGGACGAAACCACCTACGCCAACTCCGCCCTCGACCTCGCCCAACACGGCCACTGGCTCACGCCCCGCGTCATGGGCCGGTTCCTCCTCTATAAACCGCCCCTCCTCGTCTGGCTCTCCGCCGCGAGCCTCCGCGCGTTTGGATGGTCGCTCGCCTCGCTCCGCCTGCCCGCCTTGCTTTCCGCCATCGCCGCCTCGGCCCTCGTATTCGCTTTCAATCCCGAGCCCCTCGCCGGCCTCGCCGCATTTCTTCTCCTCCTCGCCAATCCCCTCTGGCACACCTTCGCCCGCCTCTGCTACACCGACATGCCGCTTGCATTCTGCTTCACCGCCGCCCTCTTCTGCCTCGCCCGCGACCCCCGCCTCGAACGCCGCGCCACCTTCTACTGCTTCGCCGCCGCCATCGCCGCCGGCATTATGGTCAAAAACATCGCCGGCTTGTTGCCCTTCGCCGCCGCCGTCCTCTACTCTCTCGCCGCCCGCCCGGCTGACCGTCCACGCCCCAAGCGCCTGCTCGCTGCCCTCGTCCTCGCGCTCGCCGCCGCCGCCCCCTGGCACGTGTACCAACTCGCCGTCCACCCCTCCTGGTTCTACGCCGACTACATCCAGGTCCAACTCCTGAACTTCGGGGTCAATCCCCCCGCCGGCTCCGCCCAGCCCGCACTGCTCTTCTACGGCCAACGCCTGCTTGCCACCGATCCCGTCCTCGCCTTCTGCGCGCTCGCCGGCCTCATCCCGCTAGCCCGAAGCCTCCGTCAACGCCATTCTGGCTCCTTGCTCCTGGGCTCCTGGCTTCTCGTCGTCTTCTCCTCCCTCGCCGCCTTCCACTACCGCAACCTCCCCTACGCCCTCATGGCCATCCCACCCCTCGCCCTCACCGGCGCCGGATCCATTCAACTTCTGCCGCGTGCTCGCGCCGCGCTCCCCGCTTTTCTCATCGCCGCCCTGATCGTCAAAGCCGTTTTCCCTGCCGCCCTCTGGGGACTCTCCTTCGGAGCCTCCACCCCCATCCCCGAAGCCGCGCCCCTGCGCGCCTACTACGCCACCGGCCGCGCCAACGGCCTCGTCATCGCCGACCCCACCGACGAATTCTACTCAGCCACCCTCCCTGGCCTCAATCCGCGCTATCTCTTCCTCGACCCCACCGGCACGGTCGCCCGCTACGACCCCCACTACGTTTACCTCGGCATCACCGTCACGACGGACCAGTTCAACCACCTCGACCGCACCCTCTACTTGCA
>JAKAJI010000276.1 GCA_021813825.1 Acidobacteriota bacterium
GAAGTCCGGGCGGGCGGCAATCCCTTCGACAACCGCGATGTCATCTATGAATGGCCCGGAGACCAAAACGCTCTCAACGACGGCGTCAAACGCTACGCCGCCTCCCCCGCCGCGGCCTTATATCTAAAAGCCTGGTACACACCCACCGGCCGGATCACTCATCCGATGCTCGCCATCCATACCACTTACGACCCCATCGTCCCGCCCCGCGTTCCCGCCGCCTACGCCGCCCTCACCGAAGAAGCCGGAACCAGTAACTTGTTCGTCCAGCAGTATGTCCACCACGACGGCCACTGCACCATCGAGCCCAACGAAATCGCAGCCGGCTTTCGCGAGTTACAAGCCTGGTCCGAACACGGCGAAAAACCCTCCGATGGTGCGATGCCCCGATGAAACTGCTCATCTTTTCCGACCTCCATTCCGATCGCGCCGCTCTCGAGCGGCTGCTGCAAATCGAGGCCGACTACTACTTCGCTGCAGGCGATCTGGGTAACTGGTCGCGAGGACTCGACGGCATGGGCGCACTGCTGGCCAAACGCGCCCCGCGCGTCTACGTCCTGCCCGGAAACCACGAGTCCGCCTCCGACATCGAAAACCTCTGCGCGCGCTACAACCTGGAAAACTTCCACGGCCGCAGCTTCGAGCTCGACGGCTTCCACATCGCCGGACTCGGTTACTCAAACCCCACGCCCTTCCACACCCCCGGCGAGTACACCGAGGCGCAACTGGCCGCCCATCTCGAGCCGTTCGCCGCCCTCTCCCCCCTCATCCTCATCTGCCACGCCCCGCCGCGCAATACACCGCTCGACCTCGGCGGCGCCGGCCAGCACTTCGGCAGCACCGCCATCGCCCACTTCCTCGAACTCCACCCGCCCCGCTACTTCTTCTGCGGCCACATCCACGAAGCCGCCGGCGTCTCCGCCCAGCTCGGGCCCACCACCGCCGTCAACGTCGGCAAGAAGGGCTACTTACTCGAGCTGTAACTAAGCCTCCGCGCGGTCTTTCAACAACCCCACCTTGTGAAGTATCCGCCGGACTTTCTTCGGCGAAATCGACAACCGCGAAGCCACCCGGGCGATCTTCCTCTCTTCCCGCTCCCACACCTTCGGAATGATCAGCTCCGCAAACTCATCCGCAATCTGACGGAACGTCTTGTCCCCTACTTCGCCCTGCGACCACGCTCGCAGCGTCGCGTCAAGCCCGCCCGTCACAAGTAACTTCGCCTTCAATGCCTGTAACTCGTCCCAGAGATAGTCGTAATCGTCGGACTTGAGCAGCGCCGAGGCCAGGCTCGCCGACTGCGAAGCCGCCTCGCGGGCCTGAAAGAAAGGCAAGCACAGCGTCAGCCCTTCCCAGGTGTGCGCCCGCGCCAGCAGCCACCGGTTCTGCGTGTGCTTGGCTAACTCCACCGCTTCGCGCGCATACTCGCGCGCAAGCTGCGCGTGCCGCCCGGGATGCGATCCTTCTTCGATGCCTTCTTCCAGCTTGGCGTGCTCCGCCATGCACTGCAGAATCCGCGCCCGCGCCATCAGGATGTAGTCCTGCCGCTCCTGGCCGAGTTCAAACGCCGCCGCCGCCTCGATCCCCGCCTGGTCCAGTTCCCCGCCGTCCAGAAACAGACCGCCCCGGTCGATGTGCGTCATCCCGGTGCCGCGATGATGCCGCAACTGCCGGTAGATCTCGGCCGCTTCCGCCAGGTGCGCCAGCGACTCCTGCCGCAATTCCTCGAACCGGCGGCGGTAGTTCGCCTCGGCCACCACCTCGTCCGTCTGCACCCCCACCGGGTTCCGCCGCACGCCGCCCTCGCGCCGCCGCGTCACCGCTGCGTCCACCCGCCGCCGGATCTGCAGCGCAATCATCCGCTTCACCGTGGCGATGTTGGCAAGCGACCGCGCGTAGTTCCGGTGCTGCGCGTCGCGCCGCCGGTACCACTCGATCGCCCGGTTAAAATGCTCGAGCGCCGCGTCGTGCCGTCCCTCGCGCCGCGCCATCCGCCCGTAGGCCGATTGAATGTTGCCCAGCGTGATGTAATCGTCCGTCTTGCTCAGCACCGCCTCGGCTTCTTCAAGCGTCCGCATCGACTCTTTGTACTTGCCCTTCTGAAAGTACAGCCAGCTTTCGAGCGTCCGCATCACGGCCGCCGTCGCCGTGTAACCGAACTCCGCCGCCAGTTCCCGACCCCGGATCGTACACTCCAGCGCCTCGTCGTAGTCGGCCTGGTAGCGCCGCGAGCGCCCTTTCCAGAAGTAAGCCAGCGCGAGTAACTCGCGGTCGCCCGCCCCCTCGCCCGCCGCCAGAATGAAGTCCAGGTGATTTACCGCTTCGTCCTGCTTCTCATCCGACATCGCCACAAAGGCTTCCGCCAGCCGGATCTGCAGGTAATCCCACAGCGGCAGCTTCGGGCGCAGCGAAGCCGGAAACCGATCGAGCAGCAACCGCACCTGCTCCGGACTGCCGTAGCCCGTGTCCACCCACCGCGCCAGCATCGACAGACACGCCGCCGCGCCCGGCGACGATCCGTCGAGCCGGTCGAGCACATCCCGGTGCGTCTCGAGATACTCGATGCCGCTCGACACGCGCCGGTTCACCAGGTCGTCATGCAGACGCTGGACGAATTCGGTGTGAACATCCGGTGCGGCCTCGGCGCCAGGCGCCCGCGCCGGACGCACCGGCCTCCGCGGCTCAGTCGATGTACTCATACGCAGACAGCGTAAGGAACTCGGGGAACTCCGGCGCGCGCAGCAGATCGTCGAATATCTTGGCGGCGTCCTCGAACCGCCCGCCGTCAAACCGCTCCGCGCCCAGCGTCTCCCGCAGTGTCCCCATCTGCTCCTTTAAGGCAGCCTGCACCACTTCCACCGTCACCGTGCGGCCGCTCGTCATCTTCGCCCCGTGCCGCGCCCATTGCCATAGCTGCGCCCGGCAGATCTCCGCCGTCGCCGCGTCTTCCATCAGGTTGTAAATCGGCACGCAACCCGACCCGCGCAGCCACGCCTCCACGTACTGCAAACCGACATCGATGTTCCAGCGCAAACCCTGCTCGGTAATTTCCCCTTCCGGCACGGCAAGTAAGTCCGCTGCCGTCACACTCACGTCTTCCCGCAGGCGGGAAATCTGGTTGGCGCCCTTCATCCCCGCATCGAACACTTCCTTGGCCACGCTCACCAGGCCGGGATGCGCCACCCACGTCCCGTCGTGACCCAATCTTACTTCGCGTAACTTATCCTGCCGCACTTTCTCAAACGCCCGCGCGTTCGCATCCGGATCGTTCTTGATCGGCACCTGCGCCGCCATGCCGCCCATCGCGTGTATCCCGCGCTTGTGGCAGGTATGTATCAGTAACTCGACGTAAGAGTTGAGGAAGTGCCGGTCCATCGTCACCAGCGACCGGTCCGGCAGCATGAACTCTTTGTGCTTGCTGAATTTCTTGATGAAACTGAAGATATAATCCCACCGCCCGCAGTTCAATCCTGCCGAGTGGTCGCGTAACTCGTAAAGGATCTCGTCCATCTCGAACGCGGCCAGGATCGTCTCGATCAACACCGTCGCGCGAATCGTTCCGTTCGGCACACCGAGAGCCGCTTGCGCCGCAACGAACACGTCGTTCCAAAGCCGCGCCTCGAGATGGCTCTCCAGCTTCGGCAGGTAGAAATACGGGCCCGAGCCGCGCGCCATCAACTCCTTCGCGTTGTGGAAGAAATACAGGCCGAAATCGAACAGCGACGCCGACATCGGCTGCCCATCGACCAGAAAATGCTTCTCCACCAGGTGCCATCCGCGCGGCCTCACAAACAATACCGCCGGGTTCGGGCTCAGACGGTACGGCTTGCCCTCCGGACTCGTGTAGTCGATCGTGCGCCGGATCGCATCCCGCAGGTTGATGTGCCCTTCGATGTTGTTCCGCCACGTCGGCGAATTGGCGTCCTCAAAATCCGCCATGTAGACGCTCGCGCCGCTGTTGAGCGCGTTGATCACCATCTTCCGGTCCACCGGACCCGTGATCTCCACGCGCCGGTCCTGCAGGTCCGCCGGAATCGGCGCCACCTTCCACGTCGCGCTGCGAACCGAAGCCGTCTCATCCAGAAAATCCGGACGCTCCCCCGCATCCAACCGGGCCTTCCGTTCGACTCGCTTCGCCAGCAATTCTCGCCGCCGCGCGCCGAAACGCCGTTCCAGATCTACCAGGAATGCGATCGCCTGCGGCGTAAGAACTTCATCTTGTTGGGGATGCCGGGTGCCCGCGAATTCGCTCGCCGGCCGTGACCCGGCAGTGGGTGTACTCATGTCACCGATCCTTTCCGGTCCATCGTATCTCATCTGCTAGGCCAATTCGTCCCACCAAGCCGATCCGGACCGGACGATTTGAACCCACAGCGCGAGACAGCTTAGCCTGGAGATTGGGAATAGGGGACGTCACTTTGGACTCCAGACGCAATACACCTGTCGATGCACCTCGTGTACTGATTCTTTTTGGACCGCCCGGCAGCGGCAAGGGAACGCAAGCCGCGTTTATTTCGAAGCTGCTTTCGATTCCGGCGATTTCAACCGGCGACCTGCTGCGCGCCGAAGCCCGGCGCGACACGCCGCAAGGCCGTGCTCTGCGGGCCCACCTTGCCACCGGCGAACTGGTGAGCGATGAAACCGTGAACCGCCTGCTGGCGCGGCGCCTGGCGCAACCCTCCTGCCGCCGCGGTTTCCTGCTCGATGGCTACCCGCGCACCGTCGCGCAGGCGCGAAGCCTCACTTCGCTGCTGAGGGATCGCGGCCTGCCCGAACCGGAGGTGCTCTACCTCCGCGTCCCGGATGAGCAACTTCTGAAGCGTCTCTCCGGCCGCCAGCAGTGCCCCGTCTGCGGCCACATTTACAACATCTACTTCCAGCCGCCCGCCCACCCCGGCCTCTGCGACAACGACGGCGCCGCCCTCACCCAGCGCTCCGACGACCACGAAGACGTGATCCGCGAGCGCCTCGCCGTCTACCACCGCGACACCGAACCCGTCCTCGACTACTACCGCAACGGCATCTTCCACGTCGTCGACGCCAGCGGCACCGAACAACAGGTCCACGACGCCATCGAGCCTTTCCTGGCCCCCGCCCCCGTGCTCACGCGGTAAGCGGCCGCAGGCTCAAGCAGCACGAAGGGACGCGCATATCTCGAAGAACCAAGCCGGGATCTGATGCTCCAGATCCCAGTAAATACTCATGGGACGGCTCCCGGAGTGAGATACATACCTTAGCGGTCCAAGGAATACAAACGGCTCCTCGCGTCTGGCACGCACGAATAGCAAAAAGCGAGTGCCGTTACTTACCTGATTTGCATACCGCCGTCCCGTCGGCGAGTCTTCACTCGTGGTGCTTTGCGACTGCCAATGGAATCGCGTCGGACTCACCGCGAAATCGTCATAGCGGGTCGAAGGCGAGAAGGACTTTTCCGACTTGTCCAATGTCACAAAGAAAATCTCGGTATTCATACGCTCGATCCACAGCCGCCCCTCGCGCATTCCGACCTTCTCCGGCAGACCGAGTCCTACCAGCACCTCATCGCGCTGGTAACGTCGGTGCAGAAACAGAGGACAGTCCTCCACAATCGGAGTTTCTTCCTCGTGCCACGTCACCCGGTCACGCAGCGCCGTGCAAAGCTCTTCAAACTCGCTGCTAGCCGCAAGGCTTGCTCTCAAGCGCAACAGGCCGCCGCGCCAATCGCCATCGGGCTGGCGCGCCTCACTCCGTAGCAGACGAAATGTCAGCATCTCAACCATCCGCCGCTCCATCACCGGAAGAGCGTCAAGCGAGCGTTCGGAGGACTCTTTCAGCAGACTCGGAATCCGATTCAGCCAACGCTGTGAGTCGATGTGCAAGAGGAAACGAAAGCGGCTCGATAAGAACTGGTCCTCATCGGATCGGTCTTGCGGCCTCAACCCGGCACCCTCCAGCAACGAGTACCAGCCGCCATTCTTGGTAAACACGTCGTCGAGTTCGTACCCCGTCTCGGAGAGAAATTCGACCAGAGACGGAGTACGTTGCAGCCCGTTCGAAAGGGCTCGCAACTCCGCGGTCATCCGGGCACGGGCCGCGCGGAGCCGCGCCTTCAGGTTATCGAGGATGATTTTCTGAGCTTCTTTGTCGAGGTGGAAGTAGCAATTTCCCGGGAGTCTGGTGATTCCCGTTTCGATCTCTCGAATGACCTGTTGGCGCGTGCCGCCGAACAACGCACTGAACCGCTGGTCGAAGCGAAACTCGCGGCGCTGGTTGCCGATGAAGTCGAGCACCAGGCAGCTTGTTTTACCGGTATCCAGGCGCAGCCCGCGCCCGAGTTGCTGGAGAAAGACCGTCGAACTCTCCGTAGGGCGAAGGAAGAGAACGCAGTCCACTTCGGGGATATCCACGCCTTCATTGAAGAGGTCGACGGTAAACAGTACGTTGACCTCGCGGTCGCGCAGCAACCGGGAGGCCTGCACCCGCTGGTCCTGGGGGGATTCGCTCGTGATGGCCGCGGCGGGGATGCCGGCTTGCTCGAAGCATTGCGCCATGAACCGCGCGTGCTCGATACTCACACAGAAACCGATGGCTCTGGCTTGCCGCCATTCGCCATAGACTTCCTGAAACTGGCTGATGACAAGGTTGGCGCGGCGCCGGTTCCCGAGGTAGGCGTGTTCGAGTTCGCTGATGGCGTAAGAGCCGCGCGACCAGGAGAGCCCGGACAAATCTGTTCCATCGTGCACGCCGTAGTAGTCGAACGGCACGAGGTACTGGCGCTCAACCGCGTGCCAGAGACGCATCTCGTCGGCGATCCGGTTGTCGAACCACGGGAGAATGCTCTTCCCGTCCATGCGCTCGGGGGTCGCCGTGAGACCGAGTAGAATACGCGGCCGCAACGCGGC
>JAKAJI010000277.1 GCA_021813825.1 Acidobacteriota bacterium
ATGCGGCGGCCTTCCTCGTTGTAGAGGGCGGCCCGGGCACTGGTGGTGCCTTCGTCAAGAGACAGGAGAAAACGCACTTTGGCATTATAGTAAGCGGTATGTTCTTTCGCCGGGAGAAGCCCAAAGTTTTGACGCTCGCCGATCGCGTGGCGAATCTGAAGCAGTTTGGCATCACGTCGCAATCGGAGAGCGGCGGCAAAGTGCGCGTTTCGCGCGGAAACGTGGCCGCGGTTCTCGAAGACCGTGGCACGGAGCCGCCGCACATCGCCGCGTGCGGCGTGGTCGTCGGTTCTGAGATCGCTGAGCCCTGGAGCGGCGGATACCAGATGTTTCTTGCCACGCCCAGCGGGAAGAAGATGCCGGCGCGGGCCGAGCACCTGCATGCGCTACACGATTTCGGCGAGGACCTGCGCGAAGGGCTCGGGATCGAGAGCTACTACAACGAGGGACTGGGGTCGACTTCGGCGCACCACATGTATGATCGTGTGGAGGAGCGCGACGCGACGCAGGACAAGAAGCCGTGGGAAGTTACGACCCGGCTCACCTAGGCCTGCGGCGGGACTAATTCGCCAGGCGCGCGTAGCCTCGCATTTCGAAGTTCACGATCGAAACGAGCGCCCAAAGATCCACGTGAATCTCCGGCAGGATCGTTTTCGGATCGACCTTGTTGGCGAGAACGCCTTGGCCGCAGGCATGGAACTCGACGCCGGCTTTGCTGAGTTTTTCAATCAGAGCGATGTTGGGGTTGTCGTGCCCCGTGCGGGCTTTGTAGGCGGCATTGTTCAGGATCAACAGGTCGCCGCCCTGGTGGAAAATCACGGCGAGCTTCCGATGCTCCGGCGGCACGCCCCATTTGTCCAGAGTGTTGACATAACGGGCAAGCATGTCGAGCACCGGGTTCACGTCGTCGATCTTCGCGGCTGGTTTCGAGACATCGAACAGAACCTTGTAGGTCATGTTGGGGTCGGGAAGTTCCGCGGCGTTGGGGACATCCTTGGCCGCGCCGTAGCCCGGGACGGCCGGCGGGTGGGACGACTGGGCGAAAGCCGAAGTGGCGAGGGCGAGCGAAAATGCCGCGACTGTGAGGAAGGTGGCGTACCGGTTCATGAGTTCTCCTGTATTCGTCGATCAACACAGCTTCGGCGAGCGCTTGTCGTGGCTTCGCGTGTTACGCTGAGGATCGTTTCTCAACTTTCTCACAGCATGAGGTGCGGATGAGCGGTGATGCGCTGTTGCCCAAGAGACGTTCGTTTCTTGCGGGGATGAATGCGGGTGCGGCTTCGCTGATCGCGATGGGCGGTGTAGCCGCGGCGCAGGAGAGCGAGGCGTCTGCTGCGCATTGGGAGCCGGCGCGCCACCCACAGGATGCCTGGCTCGAGAAACCATCTTCCAAGCATCGCGTCGTCTTCGACAGCACGGAATTTGCGAGCGCCGGAGAGGCGCTCGCGTTCGCAGCCAACTCCTTTCATGTCAACCAGGACGACTACGGACTCCAGGACAGCGACCTCGCGGTCCTGATCGTACTACGGCATGGGGCGACGGTGTTCGGCTACAACGACGCGATGTGGGCGAAATACGGCGAGGTGCTTGCGGTGCCTTCCAAGGCGGTAGACCCGAAAACCAAGCAGGCGCCGAAATTGAACGTATATGAGGCCAGCGGTTACGGCGACCTGCTGCCGAGCCGCGGCCATACGCTGGCTGGGCTCGCCAAACACGGCGCGCAGTTTGCCGTGTGCGCGATGGCGACTCATGCGTTTTCAGGGATGATAGCGAAGAAATCGGGCGGGAAGGCGGACGCGGTGTTCGCGGAGTTGAGCGGCAACCTCATCGCCAACGCGAGGTTGGTTCCGGCCGGGGTTGTGGCCGTGACTCGAGCCCAGGAGTATGCATACTCGCTGGTGAGCTGCTAACCGTCAAAGGACATCGGTCGCTCAAGCCAGAGAGGCAGCCCGGCGGTGGGTCGTTGGGGAGGCAGGCCGCATACCGGGATTTGTCGGCGCCTACGCTGCCGGTTCGACGAACTGGCTTTCTGACGATACCGAAATGCCGGGGCCATCGGATCTCGACGTCGTGGTTGCCGGCACGGGCCAGGGTGTCGCCAGCGGGCGCCAATGGGTTCGTCCACCATCGTGTCCCCTCTGATGTCTCTCTCCTCGGAGCAGAGGTGCTTGGCTTGCGAGAGCTGATGATGGGCGATTCTGAGGTAGCTAATTTGGCCGTGTTCAGCCATGGCCGGTTTTCCGTTTCCACCGAGGGCCGAAAGGTGCCTGGCAGCACCGATCGAGATTTTGGACGCCGCCCGACGTGCAGCCGGTCTATGGTTGCCGTCTGTGGGCGACAGCCGTGAGAGCGCCCGGCCGGACACCATCGCCAGCGGCCGGGAAATGATTCAGTGCGGACTCTCTCGCGAGCCAATGCTCGGGTTCGCTATGACGAATTCGCGTTTTCGTGAGGCGGATGGTACGCCTTGCCGACCCAGTGCCCAGGGCTACGCCGAAACTTACCGCGAGTCGACCCCTCATCTTGGGATAGAGTGCGCTGCCGAGATGCACCAAAGCTGATCTGCGGGATGAAGGAAACTGCGCCCTAAAGAACCCGGGGTTGCAACGCAAGCAACTGCTGGAACTCCGGTAGTTTCTGCAGGGACGTGAATTCGGGGTCGCGGATGAAGCGCTCGCGGTCTTTGAAGCCTTCCTCCAGCGCCTTGCGCATATAGAGCAGCGCCCGGTCCGGCATGTTGCTCTTCGCGTACGCCTTGGCCATGTAGAAGTGGAAGCGGGCGAGATCATCGACATTACGCTCCTGGAGTAGCACGCCATAGGCGTTGCGGTGTTCGAAGACGTCGGGATCGAGCGACATGGCCGTTTGGTAGGCGTCGAAGGCACGCTTGTAGTCGTGCCGGGCAAAGTACGCAGTGCCGAGGTTGCTGAAGATCGAGGCCGAGTTGGGCGCGAATTTCAGAGCGCGCTTATAAATCTTGATTGCCTTGCCATAACTGCGGGTGCCATAGTAGGCGGTGCCGATGTTGTTCATGGCTTCGGCGTAGGTCGGTTTGAGCTTGACGGCCCGCTGATAGTACTTGCGCGCGACTTTTAGCTGCAGCAACTGATGGTAGGCGATGCCGATTTTGTTGTCGAGCACAGCAGTTTCGGGCATCTGCTCGTACTTGTCGATCGCCTCGCGGTACATCTTGCGGGCCATATAAATGTCTCCGCGCATTTCATCGGTGATCGCCGTCTGTGGTACCGGGGGCGGTTTGGGGGTCTCAAGACCGCTCGGGGCGCCGTTGGGTGTCTGCGACGGGGGCAGTTGTGCGGTGCTACTGAAGAATACCAGGAGCAGGAGACTCGATAACATAGTCCCTCCCTATTTGGCATAGAGGATACCGCAGAACGTAGGCTGACGGAAGGGGGGTGGGACAGACGTGAATTATGCTATGGCCGCAAGGTTTGGATGGCCAAGCGGCAACCACTCATTTACCGCGGGATCACGCGTCGAAGGATTGAGCCTTCGATCCTTGACTTCGGGACGCCCGTGGCCTTGATCAGCAGGTTGAATGAGGACGGCTCGCCGAAGCTTGGCCAATGTTTTCGATCTGGCGGCTCGGCTGGACCGGCGTGTTGAAATCTGGGCGAATGGGCCAACGGCGGAAAGCCTGGTTCGCGTGCGGGAGTGCGTAGTCAACCTGCCGTCTGACAGCACGGCCTATTGTGTGGGCCGGTTTGCGTTGACGAGCGGCTGTGCTCCGTTCGCGTCACGGAATCGCGTAGGTAAGGCCGGTAGTGAACTGCAGCGAGTTCTTCTTAAACTCGGGCGGCGGATTGTTCAGGTACGTGTCGATGACGCCGACCGAAAAACTGAGTTTTTTATAAATCGGCGCCGTGAGCGTGGTGCTAAACGCGGCGGACAAAGCGTTCAAATTGTTCCAGGCGGGCGTGACGGTAAGCGCTTCCACAAGTACCATGCCACGCGGGAGCTTGCGCATATAGTTCTCGCCAAAGATAGAACCGAAAAGCGTTTGATTCGCAGAGGCTACGGCGAACTGCTGATTGATATAGCTGGCGCCACCCTTCAAGTCGAGTTCCGCGTTGCCGGTTTTGAAAACCGTCCAGCCAATGCCGCCGCTATATGTCTGCTGGAGGTCGAGGCCCTGGGCGAAGTTGTGGTCGAAGGCGCCCTGCGCGAAGGCATACACGCTGGGCGAGAAATATTCGTCGCGCTCGGCGTCGGCGTGATAGATGTCAGTCTTGAGCGTCGGCGTGTTCGGCTGGCTGATCTCGCCGTAGGACGTGCTGAAGTCGATCAGAGTGCGGTTCTGGGGTTCGAGCCAGGACTCTCCCGGCACGGTGCGGACGAGGCTGATCGCCCCGTTGAAATCGCGGCTGTTTTGCGTCGCCTGCACGAGCGATGCACCGGCCGTAACGGCCCCGGTCCAATCCTGGAAGAAACCGGGTCTTGCGCTGATAGCTTTCTGAAATGTCGCATCGTCCATCACATGGCTGGTACCGGCGAGCGGGACGCTTTGAGCGGGTTGCTCGGCGCTGGGTGCGACTTGGAGGTTCGGACCGGCCAGGGCGACGGTGCCCTCAGCCACTTTTGACGTGTCGACAGGCTTCCGCAGCCGGACGGATTTCGGAATCACCGCGTATTTGCGTGGCGATTGAAATTCCTGCACGTCGGTCCATTTGACGGTCACCTGACCGGCCAGATTGCTCTTAAATGTGACAGCGGCGCCGTCTGCGCTGACCACCTGGCCGATCAGCTTCTCTCCATCTTTGAGAAGCAGGACGTCGGGTTGAGGTTTGGCTTGAGCTTGGATGTTTGTGGCACTCGAACAGCAGAAGAGGAATAAGATCATCCCACCTGCGAAAATGGCACGAAGTGAGGTACCGCGAAACAAATGGTTCATGGGACTGAACAACCAGGATAGCTGGGCGAGACGGAGAGGATATATCCGGGCGCCTGGGGAAGACGCCCGGAGTCAAGCGAGACGCGTCAGGGGCTAACTGCAGCCGCTCGTTCCGCCGCAGTTTTCACACTTGTAGCAGGAGCCGTTTCGGGTCATGATGCCGCCGCACTCGGCGCAGATCGGCGCGTCGGAGGCGCCGGGCGTTTCGAACGGCAGCGTCTGCTGAGGTTCCGGTTCCGTCGGGCGAAGGACCGGCGCCTGTCCTGCTTCCGTTACCCCATACTCCGGGCCGAGGAACTTCGAGCCGAGCCACCGGAAGATGTAGTCCATGATGGACTTGGCGTAGGGAATCTGCTGGTTGCCGGTCCAGCCGCTCGGTTCGAACCGAACGTGACTGAACTTGTCGACGAAAAACTTCAGCGGAACGCCGTACTGCAGCGCGTAGCTGATCGAAGTCGCGAAGCTGTCCATGAGGCCCGAGATTGTCGAGCCTTCTTTAGCCATCGAGATGAAGACCTCGCCAGGTGTGCCGTCTTCATACAGACCGACCGTGATGTAGCCCTCATGGCCGCCGATAGAGAACTTGTGAGTGATCGACTGGCGTTCGTCCGGCAGTTTGCGCCGGACTGGCCGGTAGACGATCTTTTCGGTGACCGTGGGGGCAGGCGCTGCGCCGGCCACGGCCTTCTTCTCCCCCTTGCCCGTTCCGGAACTGAGCGGCTGGACCCGTTTGGATCCGTCCCGGTAGATGGCCACTGCCTTCAGGCCGAGTCTCCAGGCCTCGAGATAGGCGTTTGCGATGTCATCTGGAGTGGATTCTTCCGGCATGTTGATCGTCTTCGAGATGGCGCCCGAGATGAATGGCTGCACCGCAGCCATCATGCGCAAGTGGCCCATGTGGTGGATGAAGCGCTTCCCGTTTTGCGGCCGGAAACTGCAGTCGAACACGGCGAGATGGTCTTCCTTGAGGCTGGGAGCGTCCTCAATCGTGCCCGTCGAGTCAATGTGAGTGACGATTTTCTCGACTTGGTCCGGATGGTAATTGAGCTTGATGAGCGCTTGCGGAACGGTGTTGTTGACGATCTTGATGACGCCGCCGCCGACGAGTTTCTTGTACTTCACGAGGGCAAGGTCGGGCTCGATGCCGGTGGTGTCGCAGTCCATCATGAATCCGATCGTGCCGGTAGGTGCGATCACGGTGGTCTGGGCGTTGCGATAACCGACGCGTTCCCCCAGCGCGTAGGCATCGCGCCAGCACGCCTCGGCGGACGAATAAAGGGACGCCGGCACGCGGCGGCGATCGATGGAAGACACGGCACGGCCGTGCATGCGGATTACTTCAAGGAACGGCTCTTCGTTTTCGGCGTAGCCGGGACACGGGCCGACTGCTTCGGCGATACGTGCGCTGGTCAGATACGCTTGGCCGCACATGACGGCGGAGATCGCTCCGGCCCAATCGCGGCCGGCAGGTGAGTCGTATGGGATACCCATCGACATCAGGAGCGCGCCGAGGTTCGCGAATCCCAGGCCCAACGGCCGGAAGTCGTGTGAATTGCGGGCGATCCTGGCGGTGGGGTAGCTGGCGTTGTCGACCAGGATCTCCTGGGCGACGATCATGGTGTCGCAGGCGTGGCGGAAAGCCTCCACGTCGAAATCGCCGCCGGGGCCGACGAACTTCATGAGATTGAGTGACGCCAGATTGCAGGCCGAATCGTCGAGGAACATGTACTCGGAGCACGGGTTGGAGGCATTGATGCGGGCCGTGTTCTTCGAGGTATGCCAGGCGTTGATCGTGGTGTCGTACTGCATGCCCGGGTCGCCGCACTGCCAAGTGGCCTCGGCAATCTGCTTCAGTAGTTCACGGGCGTCATACCGCTTGACCGGCTGGCCGCTGAGCACGGACCGGGTCCACCAATCGCGGGCTTCTGCG
>JAKAJI010000278.1 GCA_021813825.1 Acidobacteriota bacterium
CGCGCAAAGAGGGCGCAATATGAATCGTCGTGAATTCGTCGCCGTACCCGCCGCGGCACTTGCCGGATCGATGTTCGCCGCCGCGCCGGAGATTCCCTGGCAGAGGAAGATCCGCCGCGTGGGGCAGTTGAACATGACCGAGCACGATCCGGTCGCGCTTGATGTGGAGGCCTGGGCCGAGTACTGGGCCAGCCTGAAAGTTGACGCGGTGCTGGTGAGCGTGACCGGGATCCTCGCGTTTTATCAAACCAAGGTGCCGTTTCACCGCAAGGGAAAGTATCTGGGCAACCGCGATTTTTTCGGGGAATGTTGTGCGGCGGCGAAGAAGCGCGGCCTGCACGTCATCGCCCGCATGAGCCCGGACTTGAACTGGGCCGACGCCGTGGCCGCGCATCCGGAGTGGTTCCAGCGCGACGCCGAAGGCCGCACGATGGCGCTCGGCGAAGACCCGCGCCTGTTCCGCACCTGCATGTTTACGACGTACATGACCGACTACATGCCGGCGATCATGCGCGAAGTCAACTCGCTGTACGATATCGACGGCCTGTTCACCAACGCCTGGCCGCCGCTCGGGCACCTGCCGGTTTGCTACTGCAACGAGTGCCGGCGGTTACCCGCCTCCGGAAGCCTTCCCTACTGGGAGAAGTTCAACGAGCGCACGGTGTACCTGTGGAAGCTGTACGACGCGATCGCGAAAGAGAAGAAGCCGGCCAATTTTTATTTCGCCAATCTCGGCGGCGGCATCCGCTCGTCGGCGAACCTGGTGCAGCTTGGCGAACTCTGCGAGTGGTTCCAGTGCGACAACCAGGGCCGCGGAGGGGAGGGGTCGCCGATCTGGGGATGCGCGCTGCAAGGCCGGGTTTGCAATGCGGTGCAGAAGGGCAAAATGGCGACCAACGTCACCGGCGCATGGTCGACCGGGCCGATCCGCTGGCGCAACGTGGACAAATCGATTCCCGAAGCGCGGATGTGGATGAACGAAACGGTGGCCAGCGGGATGGCGCCGTATCACCATATCATCGGCGGCGAGACGGGGATGGGCGAAGACCGGCGGTCGCTCGAACCAGCGCGCGAGTTTTTTCTGTGGACCGCGAAACACGATCCGCAGTTCACCAACAAACGCAGCATCGCCTCGATCGGGGTCGTCATGGGGCAACGGACGCATCTGTTTTACCGGCCGCCGGGCGATGTCTCGATGCCGGATTCCATGAACGGTCTGTACTACGCGCTGCTCGAAGGCCGATTCCTGTTCGATTTCGTGCACGAAGAGAAACTGGGGGCGGAAGACTTGCGGAAGTACACGGCGCTGGTGCTTCCCAACATCGCTCTGCTCAGCGATGGGCAGTGCGAGCAGTTGCGGGCCTTCGTGCGGGCGGGCGGCTCGCTTTTGGCGACGTTTGAGACGAGTCTTTACACCGAGCGCAACGAGCCGCGGGCCGACTTCGGCCTTGCGGACGTTTTCGGCATCCGCCGCGCCGGCGCCGTGGTGGGCACGAACGGCAACGCGTACTCGGCGCGCCTCGAGCGCCGTCATCCGATCCTCGATGGGTTTACCGATACGAACATTATTGCTGGCGCGGAGTACCGGGTTCCGGTTCAATCGTCGTCCGCGCCGGTGCTGACCGTGGTGCCCGGCTTCGTCGCGTATCCGCCCGAGTTGGCTTACCCCGAGCCGTCGCACACGAACGAGCCGGCGGCGGTGATCCGCGAAGCCGGCTCGAGCCGCTTGGTTTATTTTCCGGGCGACGTCGAGCGCACGATGTGGCGGGCGGGGCATACGGACCTTTCGCGCCTGCTGCAAAACTCGATTCGCTGGATTTCGCACGGCCGGCAACCGGTGACGGTGGAGGGCGACGGGTTCGTCGAGTTGTTTGCCTGGGAGACCGAGGCGGGCTTCGCGGTACATGTGCTGAACTACACAAATCCGGCGGCGCATCGCGGGCTGATCCGTAAGTTCTACCCGATTGGGCCGCAGAAGGTGGCCTTCGAACTGCCGACGGGCCGCCGCGTCAGCCGCGTCACGTTGCTTCGGGCTGGTGTAGATGTTCCGTTTCAGGTGGCGGGAAGAACGGTCCGCCTCGTCATACCTCGTGTCACCGATTACGAAGTGGCCGCGCTCTATTCGGCCTGAGAGCCTAAGCGACGGTGAGCCAAACCCAGCCGCGCGCCGGAATGGAGACGGCGAGGGTCACGGAGTGATCCGCGGTGAGGCGGAGGGTTTGCGGGGCGCCGCCGTTGATGCGCAGTTGGGCTGTGTTTCTTAAGCCGGTGTAGTAAAGCGGGAGTTGCACGGTGCGTTGGATCGCATGCGGGAGCGGGTTGAAGAGTAAGGCGAGGCCCTTCTCGGACAGATGCGGGTTCACGTGGAGGAGTCCGTCCCAATCGCGGCCGCCGGCGCGGCGGAGATGGATGACGTCGGAGTCGAGAATGGCGCGGTGCTCTTTGTAGAAACGAACCCAGCGGGTGACAACGGCTTTGGTTTTTTCGGCATCGAAGAGGCGGGGGCCGCGATAGCAGGCCTGCACGCCCTCGCCGAAGTTCTGGGCCAGGTGCTGCTCGTAGGCGTCGAGATGATCCTGCAAGGGTTCGAGCGTCGCCGCCGCGCCGCCGCCTTGGTATTCGACGAGAGGAACGAACATCCAGCCCATGCTGGGCGTCTTGTCCCAGGTGCCGTCGAAAATGTTCTGGCGGCCGAGGAGAAACTGCTGCTCGCGCGGCAGGCTCCAGTTGGTTTCGCGGTATCCCATGCCGGTTTTGCTCGAGCCGTTAAGAAAATACCAGTCGGGAACGTTTAAGTAGATGCCCTTTTCGCGAGCCCAACGATAGAAGGCGCGGATGATTTCAAACTGGCGCCACTGCGAATCGTTGAGGCCCTCGTGGCCGGGATGCGTGGTTGAGGCGCAGACGTCGCCGGGATAAGAGCCGTCGTGTTCGAGGACGCTGAAGCCGGTGGTTTCAAACAGCGAGCGGAGTTTCTCGAAGTATTGAGCGGCCCAGCGGCTGCCGAGGCAGGGGGAGTTTCCGAAGATGGCGCCGCCGGGGCGGCCGGTTTTCGGGTTGATGACGTCGTCGGCATCGTCGATCTTGCGGCTGGCGAGCAGCGAGTAGCCGCCGAGTTCGATTCCCTTGCTGCGCGCGTATTCGGCGAGCTCGCGGAGTTTCGCTACATACGTCGGGTCCTGGTTTTCGGCGTCGAAGCCGCTGCCGAAGCTGAGAATCACCATTTCGAAGCCGGCCTCGGCGCACTGATCGATGGCGAGCTTGACGCTTGCGGGATCGGCGTTGCGGGCGTGCATGAGGATGGGGTTTTCGGTGGCCCAGGGGGCGAGCGTGCGGTACATGCGGCGGCGGGCGAGCGCGTTGCGTTCGCGCTCCGTGCTGTCGTAGATCAACTCGAAGGTGCGGAAGCTCTCGAATTCGGCGCCGGGCTCGATCATCACGTCGGGGCCGAGCGGGGGCCGGCTTTCCAGCAGGAGAGGCGAGCGGAGGTTGTAGTTGACTTGCGTGGTGTACTGCGGATCGGGCATCCAGAAGGTGGTGTGGTTGGAGGCGCGCGGGTCGCTGCCGCCGAAGGCGTAGTCGCTCTCGACGTGGAGAGAACCCGGCGGAGGAGGCGCGACGTCGACGCTCGAGACTTGCTCGACAACGGCGAGGATTTCGCTGGTGAAGCGGTTGAGCCGGATGGCGCGGGGAGTGCGGTTTTCGACGGTCATCCACTTGGCGAGTAACGGAATGCCGTCGTACATCTCGTAGTGAATGTTGACGCGAACCCCGGCGTGAGGGCCTGGCGGCGCTTCGTAGTGGAAGACGAGACCGGCGCCGGCGGGCGGCCACCTGGTTTCGGCGGCGTAGCGGACCTGCTTCCAGGCAAAGCGCGCGGCGACGGGGAGGGTTTCGTAGCCGGTGAAGCGGAAGGCTTTTTCGTCGGCTTTCATGGCGTCGAGCCACTCGGGTAAAAGGTAGGCGTAGTTGGGCTGGCCGGTGAGGCCGCCGACGTCAATGGATTCGCCATCGAGGGTGAGTGACGCTTCCGGTTTTACGCCGCGGATGAGCGAGGCGCCGGTCTTGAGATTGTCGAGCGCGATGGTGGCGGCGTTGGGCGCGAGGCGGAACACGCGGCGGATGAGGCCGTTTGCCAGCGTGATCTCTTTGGCGCGCGCGGCGCGATGAACGCGGGCGACGTAGGGTGTGGGATCGATCAGCCAGTCGGGTTTCCCGGAGGCGGGCGTATCGGCGGCGGCGGCGGGCGGCGCCAGGCATCCGGCTGCGAACGATCCGGCGAGAAATCCGCGCCTGCTCGGCTTTCTGGAAGCTCTCATCGAAAGCGAGCATATCATTCGATCGGGGGAACTCCCGGCGGGGGACGAGCGTATCGGGGTTGTATGGACACGCTTTGGGCGGACGTGCGGCAGTCGCTGCGGATGATGCGGAAGAGTCCGGCGTTTACCGGGATCGCGGTGGCGGCGCTGGCGCTGGGGATCGGCGCCAACACGGGCATCTTCAGCGTGATCGACAAGGTGATGCTGGAACCGCTGCCGTATCCGCAGCCGGAGCGGCTGATGCGGATCGCGCGGCAGTATCCGCAGGGGGCCGGTTACTCGGTGTCGATTCCGAAGTTCATGGTGTGGCGGCAGAACGACGCTTTCAGCTCGATGGCGCTGTACGACTTCGGCGGTCCGGGGATGAACCTGACGGGAGGCGACCGGCCGGAGCAGGTGAAGGGGATTCACGTGTCGGCGGGCTACTTCCAGGTTTTCGGCGTGGAACCGGCGATCGGGCGGGGCTTCACGAAAGAGGAGGACCTGCCGAACGGGCCGAAGGCGGCGGTGATCAGCGACCGGCTGTGGCGATCGCATTTCGGGGCGGAGAAGGACATTCTGAACCGGACGATTTCGCTGAACGGCGAGAGGTACGCGATTGTGGGCGTAATGCCGGCGAAGTTTCATCCGGATCCGCCGGCCGAGGTGTGGATCCCGATGCAGGCGGACCCCAATAGCACGAACCAGGGGCATTATCTGTCGGCGGCGGGGAGGCTGAAGCCGGGGGTGACGGTGGAGCAGGCGCAGGCGGAGATGAAGCTACGCGGGGAGCAGTTCCGGCGGATGTATCCGACGTGGATGGACCCGGGCGAGAGCGTGACGGTGATCCCGATGCGGGAGGCGATGGTGGCCGACGTGAAGACGGCGCTGTTCATCCTGCTCGGCGCGGTTGGCTTCGTATTGTTGATTGCGTGCGCCAACGTGGCGAACCTGCTGCTGGCGCGGGCGGCGGCGCGGCAGAAGGAATTGGCGATCCGCTCGGCGCTCGGGGCGGGGCGTTGGCGAATCGTGCGGCAACTGCTGACCGAGAGCGTGATGCTGGCGGGGTTGGGTGGCCTGCTCGGGTTCCTATTGGGAGCGTGGGGCGTGCGGGCGCTGCTGGCGATGGTTCCGGGCAACATTCCCCGGCTTACCGATCCCGGCCAGGTGCAGACCGTGTTCTCGGTACTGGACTGGCGGATGGCGGCGTTCACCATCGGGATCTCGTTTCTGACGGGAATCGTTTTCGGGTTGTTCCCCGCCCTGGAGATTTCGAACCCGGACGTGGCGGGCACGTTGAAGGAAGCGAGCGGCCGGTCGGCGACCGGGCGGCGGCACAACCGGATCCGGAAGACGCTGGTGGCGAGCGAGATGGCGCTGGCGGTGGTGCTGCTGGTTTCGGCGGCGCTGTTGATTCGCACGTTTATCGGGTTGAGCACGGCGAACACAGGAATCGATCCTCACCATGTGCTGACGATGCAGACGTCGCTGGCCGGAGGCAACTATTCGTCGACGGAAAAGGTGACGGGGTTTGCGACGCGGGTGCTTCGCCGGGTGGAAGGCTTGCCAGGCGTGCAGGGGGCGGCGCTGGCCGTGGTGCTGCCGACCGACGCCGAGATCGACATTCCGTTCAACATATCCGGCAAACCACCGAAGGGGGCCCAGAAATATAACGGGGACGAGCAGTGGCGATTTGTGTCGCCGCATTATTTCAGTGTGTTCCGGATTCCGCTACTGCGCGGGCGGGTGTTCGACGACCGGGACGCGAAGAGCGCGGCGCAGGTGGTGGTGATCAACGAGGTGATGGCGCAGAAGTATTGGCCGAAGGAAGATCCGATCGGGCAGGTGATCACGATTGGAAAGGGGCTTGGCCCGCAGTTTGACGACGCACCGCGGCAGGTGGTGGGCGTTGTGGGCAACGTGCGCGAATCGGGAATTGCGGACACCAACGTTGGGGTAATGTACGTTCCGCAGAGCCAAGTGCCGGAAGGGCTGACGCAGCTTGCCAACAACGTTTTGCCGTTGTCGTGGTGCGTGCGGACGGCGGTGGATCCGAACTCGCTGCGGAGCGCGATTCAGGCGGAGTTCCAGGCGGCGGACAGCGGGGTGACGGTGTCGAAGGTGCGGACGATGGAGCAGGTGCTCGACTCCAACGTATCGCGGCAGCATTTCAACATGGTGCTGCTGAGCCTGTTCGCCGGAATCGCGCTGGTGCTGGCGGCGATCGGGATTTACGGGCTGATGTCGTACGCGGTGGAGCAGCAGACGCAAGAGATCGGGATCCGGATGGCGCTGGGCGCGGGGAAAGGGGATGTGTTGAAGTTGATCGTGCGGCAGGGGATGACGCCGGCGTTGATTGGGGTGGGGCTGGGCGTGGCGGTTGCGTTCGGGCTGACACGGCTGCTGGGGACTTTGCTGTACGGGGTGAAAGCGGGAGATCCGCTGACATTTGTGGGGGTGGCGTGCGGATTGGCGATGGTGGCGTTGTTCGCCAGTTGCGTGCCGGCGCTGCG
>JAKAJI010000279.1 GCA_021813825.1 Acidobacteriota bacterium
CTTGTGGCACTGCTCTACGAGGGAGCCGCGGAGTCCATCTCGAGGGCCCGCGCTTCCCTGCGGAACGGACAGATCGCCGAGCGGGCCAGGGCGATCAACCGGGCCATGAGCCTGGTCAACGAACTTGCACTTTCGCTCGACCGGTCCCAGGGCGGCGAACTCAGCGTGCGCCTCGCGGACCTGTACGCCTACGTCCAAAAGCGTCTGCTCGAGGGAAACTTCCACCAGAACGAAGCGCCGCTCGAAGAGGCAGAACGGCTCCTGCGAACGCTGCTCGAAGGCTGGCAGCGGTGCGCCGAGCAGGAGGCAAGCGCCAACGCTTCGTTCGAGCCCGCCCCCGCCGAATACCAGCCCATTAGCTGCGCCGGCTAAAGCTGTCAGCAATCGTCTTGGCGATTCCGAGCCCGCCGTTCTGCGCCAGGGCAAGCGAAAACTGCTGTTGACCGATATCTTCCATCAACGCTCCATCGGTCGAATCATCTCCGTCTTCGTCTCCTGAGTCGGAGTCTTTGGCCCCTTTGAGCAACTGGCCGATCAGCAGCGCCTCAAACTGCCGCGACGCCGCCAGAATCTTCTCTGGCGTATCCTTGCCCCGTCCTACGGCCCCTTGCGTCCCGGCGGTGCCGGTCCCAAGTCCGGAAGGCTCCGCCGGCCCCGGTAACAGTGGCGGAAGAATCGTCATATCACCTCCAGGTCCGCTTCCAAGGCGCCAGCCGCCTTGACACTTTGCAAAATCGCGATCACGTCTCGCGGCGTGGTTCCAATGCTAAGCAGCGAGCGTACCAACTGCTCCACGGTGGCTCCCGGCTTGATCGCCACATTGCGGGCCGGCGCCGCCTGCGCTCCGACGTTGACCTGCGGGGTGACCGTCGTCTGGCCCTGCGAAAACCCTTCCGGCTGCGAGACGTTGTACGTCGTTTCGATGTCGATCGAAAGTGCGCCGTGAATGATCGACACCGGAGCGATCCTCACATCCCCTCCGAGCACGACCGTGCCCGTGCGCTCGTTCATGACGACCTTCGCCGGCCGCGAAGCCTCGACGGGAGTTTCTTCGATCGCGGAGATGAACTCGACGGTCCGGTCCCGCCAGTTCGCCGGCGTGTTCACAGTAATGAGGCCGGCGTTGTCGGAGTGCGCGATGGGAGACCCGTTGCCGGCGAATTTCTGATTCAAAGCCGCGGTCATGCGCGCCGCGGTAGTGAAATCCGGGATGCGAAGCTGGAGCCGGACTCGCGCGCCAGGCTCGATCGACGGCGGCGCCTGCTCCACGATGCCTCCATTCGGGATCCGGCCCGCCGTGGGATGATTAACGGTCTGGCTGTTGCCTCCCCGCCCGGCCACAAAGCCACCTGTCACCACAGGCCCTTGCGCCACGGCGTAGGTGCGGCCGTCGGCGCCCTTCAGCGGAGTCAGCACTAACTGTCCTCCCTGAAGATTGGTCGCATCGCCGACCGCGGCGACCGTTACATCCACCCGTTCCCCCGGCTGGGCAAACGGGGGCAGGTCCGCAGTAACCATCACGCTGGCGATGTTCCGAACGATCACCGCGGCGGGTGGAACGTTGACGCCCATCCGGTTCAGCAAATCCGTCAAACTCTGCTGGCTGAATACCGTCGTCAGCTTGTCGCCGGTTCCATTCAGGCCCACCACAAGCCCGTATCCAATGAGCTGATTGTCCCGAACGCCCTCGATCGAGGCCAGGTTCTTGATCGCCGTCGCCCCGAAAGCGCAACTGCCAAGAGCGGTAGCCAGGAGAATCAGGAGAAAAATATGACGAAACATGATGTCAGAAAGGGAGCAACCCGAGCAGCAGCCGGTACAGGAAAAATGGACGCTTGATCGAATCCGCCACAACGCCTTTGCCGTTCACCAACACCTCGAGTTGCGCCAGGCTGTCGGAAGGAATCGTGTTTGTCAGGCTCAGGTCCACCGGCCGCAAAATGCCCCGGATGATGACTTCCTGGCGCTCGGAATTAATCACGATCCACTTCTTGCCCTCAACAATCAGGTTGCCGTTGGTAAGTTGCGCCACAACTTGCGCCGAGACGTTCGTCGTGACGGTCGTCTGGCGGCTGGTTGTGCCCTGTCCTTGCAACTGCTGGTTGCCGGAGGTGTTCGCCAGGTTCTGCCAGAGTCCGTTGGTGCGTAAGGGTCCACCGAGTGCCCCAATCGAGGCCGCGGCACTCGACTTCCGCTGCGTGTTGACGACGCCGCTCGACAGCGCCGACGAGTTTTCCGAGACCAGAATTGTAACCAGATCCCCAACCCGCCCGGCACGAATATCGCGGGACGGATCGGCCAAAGTGCCACTCGGCGTGAAAATCGAACCTGGCGAAGGCGGCTCCGGCGCCAAAGCGGCTTGCGCCTGCCGGATGTATTCATCGAGAGGCGGGGCTTGGTCCTGCAATAGCCCGTTCTGAGGTTTTTTCGGCTTGGTTCCGGCAACAACCGGCCAGGCGGCAAGCGCCAACACGGCCAGGATCTGCGTTCGACGGCTCACCGCTCCTCACTTTCCGCAACCTTCACTAGTACCTGGCCCCGCCCCTCGACAACGCCTCGCAATCTCACATGGCTCGCCTCGTTCTCGACGACAATCGCATCTCCGATCTGGCCCGTTGCGCCTGCGGTCGCCGGGAATCGCAGAAGCAGGCTGCCATCCTGAAACCGCACCGCCACTTCATCGCCGCGGCGGACGGCCGGCGCCTCCGTAAGATACGCCGGATTCACGATCTCGCCTTGGGCGATGCTCCTTCGGGGAATCCGTCCGGCGGCTTGCTCCGGGTCCAGCGCCTCGGTTTCCGGAAACGGGAACACAGCCCGAGGCTCGAGCCGGACCTGGTCCGGCTCGATCGGCGCGCCCGCACTGAGCGCTCCCGCGGCTACGAGCACCTGGCGGACCGTCTTCAATTTCACGCGCGCCCAGATGGTCGCCACCTGTCCGTGTCCGTAATGAAGGCGGCCCAGCCACTCCACGGCCACGCTCGCATCCCCGCGAACCGGATAGCTCAAGCCGGACCGTGGAAACTCGATCGAGCCGATCGGCACCGGATATCTGCTGTAGTCCACCACCTCCACGTCGACCGGCGCCCCCGCTTCCCCTGGCTTGTGCGCAAGCGCCTGGTGCAACGCGTCTTCGATCTGCGTCCGTGACAGAATCTGGGTCGGGCGCTCAAAGCAGGCGGGCGGCGGCGGCGAGGAGAGCGCGAGACCGGATCGCCGGGCCAGGTTCGCGATCTCGCCCGGGCTGAGAATACGCCGGGCGCCGGGGACCGGCGCGAAGCCAACCCGCCCCTCAGGGTCCAGGGCGGCGAAAGCGGGCACAAACCGCGCCAGGTCGCCGTTGTGAATCTCATCGCCCGAAACGGCGAGGCAGGGGGCCGACGACACCGGCCCCTGCGCCAGCAGAAGCAGCAGCAGCGTGGTCATGGCGTGATGTTGTTCACCTGTTGGTACATCTGGTCCGCCGCCTTGACCACCTTCGAGTTCGCCTCGTAAGCGCGCTGGCTGATGATCATGTTCACGAACTCCTGCACCACGCTGACATTGGATTCTTCGACGTAACCCTGCTGCAGCGTGCCGAGCCCTTCCTGGCCGCCCGGAACGCCGATCGTCGGCTGCCCGGAAGCGTACGTCGGCGTGAACAGGTTGTGCCCGATCCCGCTCAAGCCGGCGGGATTCGGGAACAATGCGAGCTGGATCTGCCCGGCCACCTGGGCTGTTGTCTGCCCCGGCTGCGTGTAGCTCACCGTGCCGTCCTGCGCGATCATGATCTGCTGCGCCTGCGACGGAATCGTGATCGGAGGCTCGATCGGATTGTCGTCCGCCGTCACCAGCGCTCCGTTCTGGTCGAGTTGGAAGCTGCCGTCCCTCGTGTAGGCAAGCTGGCCGGTTGGCAGCCGGATCTGAAAGAATCCGTTGCCCTGGATGACCATGTCGAGCGGATTGTCCGTCTGTTGGAAGCTGCCCTGCGAAAAGATGACTTCGTTCGACGCGGTCCGGGTACCGAGTCCAAGCATCAGGCCAGCCGGCACCGTCGTCTGAGAACTGGCTGCGGTGCCCGGCTGGACGTAGCTCTGGTAAAGCAGATCCTGGAACTGGGCCCGCCGCGATTTGAACCCGTTCGTGTTGGAATTCGCCAGGTTGTTGGCGATATTGTCCAGGTTCGTCTGTTGGGCGTTCATGCCGCTGGCGGCGCTATAGAGGGCGCGAATCATGACTGTTCCCCTTCTTCGATTTGTTCGAGCAATGCTGAATTCATTGACCGCAGTGGCGGCGGCCTGCTAGACCACCTTGGCCACCTCCTCGATACTTCGCCGGCACATGTCGCTGCCGATGTTCATGGCCTTCTGAAGCATTTCAAACTGGCGCATCACCCCGACCAGCCGCACCGCGGCCTCCGCGGGCTGCGCGTTGGCGCTTTCGAGCGCGCCCTGATGCACATCGGGCGACGCCAACTGCGGCGGAAGGCTCGAAAGACTGAACCGGTAGTAGTTGGAACCCTGTTTCTCCAGTTCGTTGAGATCCTGAAAGCTCGCTACGCCCAGCGTGGCCACCTGCTCGCCTCCCTGCTGGATCGTTCCGTCGCCGCTGATGTCAATCTCCTGGCTCGGATCGAGCACGATCGCCTTACGCTCGGAGGAGAGCACAGGATAGCCGTCCTGCGTCTGCAGTTTTCCGTCGGGGGAAAGACGGAAGTTTCCGTCCCGGGTATAGAGAATCCCGGTGGGCGTCTGCACCAGAAAAAAGCCCCCGCCCGTCAAGGCAAGATCGAGAGGGTTCCCGGTCGTCGTCAGCGTGCCCTGGCTGAAGTCCGTCCAGTGCCGCTCGATCACGGGCAACTGATTGGCAGCCGTCGTGCCGTCCTCGTCTCCGCTGGCCTCCGCGGACGTGTATAAGTTGTAAAACTCGCGATCGGCCTTAAAGCCCGCCGACGAGGCGTTCGCGATATTGTTGGCGAGCATATCCAGGCTCTCGGCGCGGGACCGGAGCCCGCTCGCTGCTGCAATGGTCAATGCGTCCATGGCGTTCGCACTCGCCAGACGGGTTCGCACGCCACATGCCATTCCATATTTCCTTCAAATTCCACTCGCGCCAGCCGAAATGCCAGATAGGTTGAGTTTCATTTCGGCAAAAAAATGCCGGAATGAAACGGAATCCGCCGGACAATTGGCGGCGGAATCCCCGAACCTGCGAATTTTCAGCATTTCCGGCCTGGCACGAGGCTTGCTCTTGTCCGGCGCGTGAACGTCGCGCCAACCTCCGCAGCCCCATCCGCCGGCCTCGCATCCCTGCCGGCCGCCGGCGCCGGCGCTTCCGGAATCCCTTCCTTCCCCGCTCTGCTGGCGCAACTTGCCAGTCTCTTTTCTTCTCTTACCTCGGACACTCCTTCCCCGGCCCCCGCTTCAACGAACCCGGCGGGATCGTCCCTCGATCCCCAGGCGCCTCCGGCCCCGATTTCAGATCCTTTGCCTGAATCCCAGGCCGTAAATCCGATTCCGGTTTCGCCGGTGCTCTCGAACAAGGCAGTTCCAGCCGCAATTTCGATTACATCCGCTCCCCTCTCACGATCGTTGCTCTCCCGGGCGGCGCTCCCGGCGGCCCTTTTGTCACCGGCCCCCAAGACCCCTCTCAGCCACCAGCCAACCGCTGCTCTGTCCCTTCCAGCGCAACCATCCGCAGGTGACAGTACTCCCGTGCCGGTCCCCAGCGCGCCGCCGCCTCCCCAAGTCGCGGCGGGCGCCGAAGCCCCATCGCTGGTGGCCGATTCCAACCCCGCGCCGCCCTCAGCATCCCTCGCCAAAGCGTTTCTGGCTTCTCTCCAGCCCGCGCCCCCGAACGGGACCTTCCCGAGCGAGTCCGGAGCCGAACCGGGCAAGCCCACGGATCAGGCACCCGCGCAAATACCCGATCCGCAGGCTCCAGCAAATTCCACCCTGCGTCCCCTCGCCGAACAGAAAGCTCCACCCGAACTGGGGAAAACATCGCGGACAGGCGACGCAAAGTCAGCGCCGGCTTGGGTCACCGTCCCGGTCACGCCTCCCCGTCCCGTCATCCCCCTAAGTATCGAGGTCGTCTCCCCCCCGGTCACGGAAGTCGCGGATTCCGAACCATCCATCACCGGGCCGCGCAACGCGGGCCATCGGCCCGGCGCCAGCCTCACGGACGCGCCTCAGCCAACCGACGGAACTCCTACGGCGTCCCCGATGATGGCGGAGGCCACCGGCTTCGATTTGTTCTGGCGAACGTTCGGTTCGAGCAGCACTGTGGTCTCGAATGCGGCGGTTTCGACTGGCAATCACATTCCGCCGGTTGCGCCGCTGTCGACGCCGGATGTCCCCGCCTTTGCCGCCGCACCGGTGCAAGACGAGCCCGCCGTACCGCAGACGCAAAAGCCCGGACCGTCCGAAAGCGGGAGCACCCAAAACGAACCGCTTGCCGAAAGCGCGGCCAATGCTAAGTCACCGGCGCCGGTTGTCCCGAACGCAGCACCGGCAGGCCAGAACCAGGGCGATGACCAACCGTCCGGCCGGGACACCGGCCACGAGAACCCGCAACCTTCGCCCCATGCACCACCGGCCTTCATGGTAGGGGCCGCGGAATCAAACCACCCTTCCGAAATGCCGGCCGGTGGGCAAAGCGCCGAACACGCCTCCGCCGCGCCGCAAGCCCAGTCTTCTCCCGCTGAATCAGCCGCCACCGCGAATCCGCGCTCGGCGCGCGAGCTTTCTTTGCGGCTCGAGCAAGACAACGCCCCGGCGGTATCCCTGTCGCTGAGCGAACGCGGCGGCGCGGTCCGTGTAGC
>JAKAJI010000013.1 GCA_021813825.1 Acidobacteriota bacterium
ACATTCAGCTTCGTGGGCGACGCGGAGGCCAACGCGATGATGAAGCGGCATTACCGCACACCATTTGTTGTTCCCGACAACGTGTAGCGCCGGGCGCTCGGGGTGCGGGCGGGCGTACGATGAAGACTAGGCTATGACAAGCTCTGGACACGGCGCCCTTTCGTTTCTTTCTACGCAGTTAGACTCCATTCGCGCCTCCGGCGGCGCGCACCGCTTACGTGTGCTCGAGTCTGCCTGCGAGCCCGTTTCGCGGGTGGACGGCCGCGAGGTCATCAACCTGGCAAGTAACAACTACCTCGGCCTCGCCAACCACCCTAAGCTTCGGGAAGCCGCAATTGAGGCGATAAAACGCTACGGGGCGGGTTCGGGGGCGGTACGCACCATTTCGGGCACGATGAGCCTTCACGTCGAACTCGAGGAACGCATCGCCGCCTTCAAACATGTGGAGGCGAGCGTCGTCTTCCAGTCGGGTTTCACCGCCAACGCCGGAACCGTCTCCGCGATTCTTACCGCCGACGATCACATCATCAGCGACGAGTTGAACCACGCCAGCATCATTGACGGCTGCCGTCTCTCCCGCGCCAAGATTCACGTGTTCCGGCATCGTGATATCGCCGCCGCCGAGGAGAAGCTCGCCTCGCTTGAAGGTGTACCGGGTCACAAGCTGCTTATCACCGATGGCGTGTTTTCGATGGATGGGGATATCGGTCCGTTGCCGGAACTGGCGGCGCTCGCCGAACGCCACGGCGCGATCATGATGGTCGACGACGCCCATGCCTCGGGTGTGTTGGGCCGCTGCGGCCGCGGCACCGTCGATCACTTCGGTCTTCACGGGCGCGTGGACATTCAGGTGGGGACACTGTCGAAAGCCGTGGGCGTGCTCGGTGGCTATGTCTGCGGTTCCCGGGATCTCATCGAATTCCTTCATCTGCGCGCGCGCCCATTCCTGTTCTCAACCTCGCACCCGCCGGCGGTGACGGCAGCGTGCCTGGCGGCATTCGACCTGATGGAGAAAGAACCGGAACGCGTGGAGCGATTGTGGAAAAACACGGCAAGATTCCGCGAGGCCCTTCGCGGCGCTGGTCTTGATACCGGAGCCAGCCAAACACCGATTGTCCCTGTGATGGTGGGCGAGGCGCGCAAGGCGCACACCTATTCCCAGATGTTGTTCGAGAACGGCGTATTCGCTACCGGAATCGGCTATCCGACGGTGCCCGAAGGCAAGGCCAGGGTTCGCACAATCGTAACCGCCGCGCACACCGAGGAACAGTTGGACCGGGCTGCCGAAATTCTGGTCTCCTGCGCCAAAGCGATGGGCATGCTGTAGCGGTCATCAATTCCAGGATTTGAAACGAAATGCCAAGCAATGGCATCTAAAAACGAGGGTCTGCGCTCCAGTCAGAAAGAAGGACCGGCTGGAATAGTTTCCATCGGGCGGGGCGCATTTTGATCTGATTGACTGTATGGACCGGACTGAGGAGATAGTGTCATGAAATCATCCGCGAAGATTCAGGTCGTTGAGCCGGAGGCCGCGACAGGCGATACGGGGGCGTCACAGCCAGCCAACTTGGCAGCATACAAGGTGTTCAATCGGATTGTCGATTGGATCACGACGGATCGTATGCAATTGCTCAACATCACTGAGCGGATCAACGAGATCGTCAAGAGGAGCGGCGTAAAAGAGGGCTTGGTCCACCTGCAAACCCTGCATACGACCTCAGCGCTTGTTCTTAGCGAGTGGCAGGATGCGCTCTTGCACGACACGAAGGCGTTCTTTGAAACGGTCGTTGACGGTAACCGCTACTACCGGCATAACGACCCTGAGTTCTCTGATTGTGAGCGACGTAATGCGGACTCTCACATGCGCGGCATGGTAATGGGCCAGACGCTAAGCCTTCAAGTGCGAAATGCTGCGGTGCTACTCGGCACGTGGCAGAGCATTCTTTTCGCCGAGTTTGACGGTCCCCGCAGCCGTTCCGTCGCCGTGCAGGTAAGCGGGATTTAGCCCACCAGGACTCGCCGACGTGGCCCGGTATTTCCGCCTCGAAGAAGCTGAAGCACTCCTTCCGATGTTGCGCGAAGCTTTGCAGCGAGCCTCGGTCGTCATCGCTGAAGCGGAGAAGGCTGAGCAGGAATTTAATTCGTTTCGCGAGGGCATCGTGAGGGCAGGCGGCATTCTTGTCGACCATGCGCGCGTGCTCGATTTGCGCACCCGGCGCACCGACGCGCAGAGCCAGCTGAGCCGCCTGGTCGAGGACGTGCAGTCGACAGGCTGCCTCATCAAGGATCTCAACCAGGGCCTGATTGATTTCCCGGCTCTGCGATACGGGGAAGAAGTATACCTGTGCTGGAAACTTGGGGAGCCCGGGATTTCGTTCTGGCACCGCGTTGAAGACGGCTTTCGCGGCCGCCGCCCGATTGGAAAAGAGTTCGGATTGCCGAAGGCCTGAGCGTCTTCCGCCACTTTGCCGGTCCAGGCGGCTTCGCACTGTTTGGTGCTGAAGTTGCAATTCACCCTCCGTATAGTGCAAGCTAGTGAGTTTTCCGGCTTTTGCCGTAACGAATGCGCGTTCGTATTCTTTATCACGACCATTGTTTCGACGGCGCGGCTTCCGCCGCATACTTCAGCCGTTTCTTCGAGGACCATTTCGCCCCGGGGGCCGAGTTCCATTTCACTGGGATGGCCCACAAGGCATCACAGATCTTCGAGGACTCACTGTTTGATGGGGACGAGAACGTTATCGTCGATTTCAAGTACTCCACAAATCCGAAACTGACCTGGTGGTTTGACCACCACCAGAGCGCGTTTCTCAGTCCGCAGGATGCCGAACACTTCCGTCAGGACCACAGTGGCCAGAAGATGTTCGATCCCTCCTATCAGTCCTGCACGAAGTACATCGCCGCGATGGTTGGAGCCAAATTCGGCTATCGTGCCACAGACCTCGATGAACTGGTCGAATGGGCCGATATCGTGGACGGTGCGCGTTACTCGAGCGCCAAGGACGCCGTGGAGATGAAAGCCCCGGCCATGAAACTCACGCTGGTGATCGAAAACGTGAAGGATTCGGAAACCGTCCAGAGGATCATCCGCATGATGCGCCATTGCAGGCTCGACCAGATCATCGCGGACCCGGCGATCGCACAAGTGTTCGCTCCGCTCCATGCGCAACACCTCGAGACCATTGACCTGATTCGACGGCGCGCTTCGGCCTCGCGCGGCGTCATCTACTTCGATCTTGCGGGAGACGCAATCACGAGCTACAACAAGTTCATTCCGTACTACCTGTTCCCCGACAGCACCTACACCGTCTCAGTGAGCAACCAGAGCTTTCGCACGAAGGTCTCCGTCGGTTCGAGTCCCTGGGTATCGGGGCCGCTGAAGTATAACCTGGCTTCGATCTGTGAGCGCTACGGAGGCGGCGGTCACCCGCGCGTTGGAGCGATTAGCTTTGAGCCTGGCGAGGTCGAGCGCGCGCGGCAAGTGGCTGCCGAAATCCGCGAAGAACTTGCATCCTGAACGCCCGCTTTCAGCGCGAAGGCGGAAGCAGCTTTTCGATGTGCTTGGCAATGAGGTCGGTTTCCAGGTTCATTGGCCAGCCCGGTTGTAACGTGTGCACATTCGTGTTCTCGTAGGTGTGCGGAATTATCGCTACCGACACCGTCGCGCCCTCGATCAGGGCCACCGTAAGGCTGATTCCATCGAGCGCGATGGATCCTTTTTCGATGACATACCGGGCCGTTCCTTCCGGTAGACTCACCCGCAGCCACCAGTTGCCATTGCCCAGAGGCTCCACGGCGAGCAACGTTGCGGTTGACTCGATATGCCCTTGCACCAGATGTCCACCGACTCGCCCGTTGAACGGGAGGGGCCGTTCGAGGTTCACGACACTTCCGGGAACAAGCTTTCCCAGGTTTGTGCGCCGAAGCGTCTCTGGCGCAAGGTCCGCCGCGAACCATCCCGGGCCGAGAGCGACCGCGGTGAGGCAAACGCCATTCACTGCAATACTTGACCCGAGCATCGCATCCTCGATCACCCGCTTGCAGGCGACGGACAGCCTCGCCCCGTTCCCCCGTGGCTCGACCGCCCGAATGGTGCCGGTCTCCTCAACAATTCCTGTGAACATAGCTGCTATCTCACAACCTTCGCTTCTACGGCGAATTCATCCGGCGGAATCGAATGCAGCCGCACCCCGTGGAACCGGATCGCGTCCGCTCTGCGGCGGCGGCCTGCGCCTCCGGCAACCGGCAGCGACGCAAGGCCGCCCAGAATCTTCGGTGCGTAGTAAAAATAGATCTTATCCACAATGCGCTCCTCGAGCGCGGCCCAATTGAGTTTGCTACCTGCCTCGATCATGAGCGAGCGGAATTCCCGCGCGGCGAGATCCTCGACGAGTTGCCGCAGCGAAACGCGACCGCCAGGTCCGTCCATGACCTTGACTTCCACTCCAAGCTGTTCAAGCGCTTCGCGCCGCGCGACCGGCGCCGCAGACGTGGTAACGACCAACAGGTCCCCTTTGGCCTCTTGGACGATCTTTG
Source organism: Acidobacteriota bacterium (assembly GCA_021813825.1). Lineage (GTDB taxonomy): Bacteria > Acidobacteriota > Terriglobia > Bryobacterales > Bryobacteraceae > JAJYKC01. The sequence goes on from JAKAJI010000013.1 coordinate 4,537, forward strand.
CGTCGCGCGAAATGCGTAGTGTCGAATCGGCGACGATGCGCAACAGGGGTCGGCTGCGCTCCATTCCCGTCCGGTCTGTAAGCCGGCAGTCGTCGGCCAGCACCGTACCGATGCCCGTTAGGATTGCATCGGACAAATGCCGAATCTGTTGGACATGCGCTCTGGCCCGCTCGCTGGTGATCCAACCGCTGTTGTCCTCCGGCGCGGCGATCTTACCGTCGAGCGTGACCGCGGCCTTCAAAGTCACCAGCGGCAGGCCTGTGCGCATGGCATGAACAAACGGCTCATTCAATGCCTCAGCCTCAGCCTCGTATTCTTGTGCAATCTCCACTCGCAGTCCCGCTTGGCGAAGGCGCTCAAAACCCTGCCCGGCAACCTTCGGGTTTGGGTCCGCCATAGCCGCCACGACGCGCGCCACGCCTGCCTGAATGATCGCGTCCGCGCAGGGTCCCGTGCGGCCCCAATGCGAACAAGGCTCGAGAGTCAGATATAAGTCCGCTCCGCGGGCCAGTTCTCCGGCTTGCTCGAGTGCGACGATTTCTGCATGCTTCACGCCGTTCCAGGTGTGAAATCCGCGCCCGACAACCTTGTCGCCGCGCACCAGCACGGCGCCTACCGCCGGGTTCGGGCTTGTGCGCCCTACGCCCTGGTGCGCCAGCGCCATGGCTTCGTCGAGGTACGCGCTTCTCATGGCGCGCTGGCCGCTGGAGCCGAGAACAGCGAGTCGATAAACTTGTCGGGCTCGAACGGAAGCAGGTCCTCGGCCTTCTCCCCGACGCCCACGTAGCGAATCGGGTGCCCCAGCTCACGGGCAATCGCTACGGCCACGCCACCCTTTGCCGTCCCGTCGAGCTTTGTCAGAACGACGCCCGTCACTCCGCTGGTCTCGGTGAACCGCCGCGCCTGCTCGAGCCCATTCTGCCCGGTTGTTGCGTCGATCACCAGAAGCACCTCGTGCGGAGCGCCGGGCACAACACGGCTGGCGGTGCGTCGCATCTTCTCCAGTTCGGCCATCAGATTGGTTTTCGTGTGGAGCCGGCCCGCCGTGTCGGCGATTACATAGTCGATTTTCCGCGCGCGCGCCGCCTGGAGAGCGTCGAACAGCACGGCGCTCGGGTCCGCTCCGGGTGACTGCCGGACCATGTCCACGCCGGCGCGTTCGGCCCAGATCGCCAATTGCTCGATCGCCGCGGCGCGAAACGTATCGCCCGCGCACAGCAGCACGCTGCGGCCCTCGGCGCGGTAGCGCGAGGCCAGTTTTCCGATCGTCGTCGTTTTCCCTGCGCCGTTGACGCCCACGACCAGCACCACGGCAGGTGGCTCCTCTACGTGCGCCATGGGCCGCTCGGCGGCCTGCAGTGTCTCGAGCAGGCTGTCCCGGATAAGCAGCTTCAATTCCGAAACGTCGCCGACCAAGCGCCGGTCCACCCGCTGCCGGATCCCTTCCAGAATCTCGTGCGCGGTTGTAACGCCGATATCGGCGCCGATCAACGTGAATTCCAATTCTTCCAGGAGGTCGGCGTCGATCTCCTTACGGCCGGCGAGAGCGTCTTCGAGGCGCTCGACAAATCCGGCACGCGTCTTCTGGATGCCTGCCTTGAGCCGGTCGAGCAGGTTCGGTTCCTGCGGAACCGCTCCAAACAGAGTCTGAATCATGAGGCTTTGCTTCATTGTACCGGCTTACGATTGCGATACCTATATCGAGGCGCTAATGTTACAATCGCGCCTATACCGACGTTAGGTCTGCGAAGCCGCCGTCCGGGAAGACGGTTGCCGTTTCGTCACTGTTCCGCAACGAAGCATTCACGAGTGCTGGCTACACTGTCGTAGTCCATTGGTTTAGGGGATCTCCCACAACACAGAATAATCTTTCGTGCGCGCCGCAACCGGCACGCTTGCAAGGAGTTGCATGAGAACGACGCATTCCCGGAACTTCATTGGGATCACTTTGTCTCTATGGCTTGGCGCCTGGCTGTCGCTGGGAAGCGCCTCGCGGATATTGGCGCAGCAATCGTTACTTGGGGCCATAACCGGCAGCGTGATGGATACCAGCGGCGCCGCGGTCCCGGGTGCGAAAATTACGGCGCACAATGTTGCCACAAACCTCGAACAGACCGCGACGAGCGGAGCGGACGGGTCCTATCAAATACCGGACCTGCCGATCGGCGCGTACAAGCTGACGATCGCGCTCGATGGCTTTCAGACCGAGGAACACACGCAGATTCTCGTGCAAGGCGGCCACACGACGACGGTGAATGGGAGTCTGAAACCGGGCACGATCAGCACCACGGTCCAGGTTACAGCGACACCGCTGCTCAACCAGGTAGACACCACGAACGGCTACATTCTTGACTCGCTCACGATTCAGAACACGCCGCTTGGGACGGGTAGCTTTACCCAGCTTGCGATTCTGGCACCTGGCGTAAACGCGGACTTACTCGCCGGGGCCGGATCGAACTCCGGCCTGGGCAATCAAGCCATATTCGCCAACGGCCAGCGTGACTCTTCGAACAGCTTTTCGATCAACGGCGTCAGCTCGAATAACCTGTTCAACGGTAATTCGACGAGTCAAGTCTCCTCGAACCGCTATGTCCTCAACACCAACGAAAACTTCCTCCCGGACGGAACGATCGTAACCAACACGTCGGTCTACGACGCTATCGGCCAGGGTTTGCCAACGCCGCCCCCGGAGACGATCGAGGAGCTGCGCGTAAACACGTCGATGTACGACGCCAGTCAAGGCGCGCACAGCGGTGCGCAGATCGAACTCACCACCAAGAGCGGCACGAACGAATTCCACGGCATGGGTTACGGTTACTACCAGACCAGCGACTGGAACGCGGCGCCGTTCTTCCGCAACGCCTCGCCGGCGATTCCCGCCGATCAAAAGGTGCCGTATCTCGATAACAGGCGCTACGGCGCGACTCTCGGGGGCCCAATTGTGAAAGACAAGTTATTCTTCTTTGCGTCTTATCAGGGCACGCGGGTACATGATGCGACGCTCGGACAGAGCTTTCTGGATGCGCCGCAGGGGCTGACGAACGATCGCAGTGCGGCCGCGCTCGCCAATCTCATCAACAACGACTTCGGAACCAGCGCTGTGGCGAGCCAGATGGACCCCATCGCACTCAAGCTGATGCAGGCCAAGACGTCAAATGGCCAGTACCTGATACCGACGCCGACGATCACCGATCCCAATGTAGCCGCTCAGTTGGGCTATAACGCCCTCATTACGGTTCCGGCGCCGCTCTACACAGTTACTCAGATCAACGGAAACATGGACTACGTCGTCAGCAGCAACGATCGCATTTCGGGGAAATACTTTTACCAGAATAATCCCAATTCCAGCCCATTCGCAGCCAGCCAGACGCTCGGTTTCCCACAGACACTGTTTGCGGGGGCCCAGGCTTTCTCGCTCGACAATTCGCGAATCCTGACGCCAAACCTCACTTGGGACCTTCACGCCGGTTTCACGCGACAGCGAGCCTTCGCTGGCGTCACGCCGCAATACACGGCGCAGGATTTCGGGATCAATCTCTTCGGGCTGAATAAATTCCCCGGCATTAACATCCAGTATGCCGACCCCAACGTCGGCAATAGCCTCAGCATAGGCCCGGCCTCGAACTTTGCCAATGCCGGGGTCTATCAGAATCAGTTTGAATACGGCACCGGGCTGGGCTGGGTTGTAGGTAAGCACACGATCAAGGCGGGCACGACGTTCGACCTGACCCAACTCAACATTGTGAACGAGAACAACCAGGTGGCAAGCATCGGCTTTGCCGACTTTTCTACGTTTATGCTCGGCCAAGTCCGGCCCGGATTGGGTAACTCGGTATACTTCACCGGCTCATCGAACCGCTATTACCGGGCGACCACCGCCGGCGCATATGTGACGGACAATTGGCGTCTGAAGAGTAACTTAACGCTGGACCTCGGCGTTCGCTATGACTATGATGGGCCCCTTTGGGAAAAATACGGCAACCTCACCAACTTTTACCCGAATCAGTATGCCTACAGTGAAAGCACCGACGCGATCACTGCCTCCGGACTTGTGATAGCCGGCAACAACCCAACTGTCGGCACCCGGGGAGTGAGTCCTTCTACCATGCTCGCCAATCAATGGGGCTTCGCCCCTCGCCTCGGCGTTGTCTGGAGCCCATCGGCCGTCAAGAATGTGGTCGTGCGTGCCGGTTGGGGTATGTACTATGACCGCGGCGAATTCTTCAGCGAGCTCTCGCCGAGCGCTGGCTTCGGTTACAACGGTCCGTTTGGCGTAACACTGGAACCGCCGTTCGTGGTGCCCTTCGCCGCCCCGCAGGGTGCGACCTTTGAAAATCCGTTTGGCACCACGCCGCCTCCGGCGCCGCCCGGAACTGTCGCGAGTTTCGCCGGTCTTTTGCCCAACAAGGCCGGTCTGATCAATGGCGCAAATCCATTCCTGTTCGGCGGCTACGATCCTTACAATAACCTGCCGTTCACGCAGAACTGGACGCTGGACCTGCAATGGCAGCCGCTGAACGACTGGGTGTTCGACCTGGCTTATGTGGGCAATCACGGAACGAATTTGACGGTACCGGTGCCGTTCAATCAGGCCCAGATCGCGACGCCGCAACATCCCGTCCATGGCGAACAGTACTCATACGGCTATAACGTAACCACGCTGGAGCCATACTCGACCGCGGATGGCGGCAACACCGACCTACGTGTGCCCTATCTTGGGTACAGTCCGAATTCGGTCTACTACGAAGCGGCCGGCATTTCGAATTACAACGCCCTGCAATTCCAGGTGCGCAAAAGGTTCAGCCGGAACTTCATGATCAACGCCAGCTACACCTGGTCGCACAGCCTGGACGATCAGAGCGGCCTTGGCCTGTTCTATAACGGAAACAACCCTTTGAATCTGAGCCAGGCGTACGGTAACTCCGATTTTGATCGCACGCACGTTTTCACGATTAACTACCTGTACAACACGCCGAAAGTGACAAACAACCGAGCTCTTGGGACTGTCGTGAACGGATGGGGTCTAAGCGGCACAACCGTGGCTGAGAGCGGGCAACCATACGGAGTCTATGATTTCAGCGGTGCGGTAGCGAGTTTATATTACAGCAACAACGACTACATCACCAATCCCTTTGTCCCCATCGCCAGCGGGTTCAATGCCGGATCGGCCCAGCTACAGGGCACCATGGGTGTCAATCCGAACAACCCCGTGCTGAACTACAAGGCTTTCTACGTGCCGACGGTGGCTCCGGGCACGAACGGCGTTCCGCCCTGTGGCGTGGACTTCAACGGCAATCCGGCTTGCGACACGTACGAGACCGCGTTCGGCAGCGCGGGCCGCAATATGTTTCGCGGCCCCTTTCAGACCCGATTTGACCTAGCCGCCTTTAAGGAGTTTTCCCTTACCGAGCGCTTTAGGCTCCGCTACGAGGCGGATTTCTTCAACCTGTTTAACCAACCAAGCTTCGACACGCCGAACAACAACGTCCAGTTCTACAGTTTCGGCAACCCGCCCCGTACCTACAATCCGCCTCACGGCAGCCTGGGTTACATCCAGCACACGATCGGCAGTCCGCGGTTCATTCAGATGTCGTTGCACCTGACATTCTGATCCCGCTCCGCGGGAACTTTTCTTCAACGCCATCCGTAGTACGGTCTTAAGGGAGGTAGCCATGAAGACCGTCCGGAGGATGGCGCTTCTTGTTTGCCCGCTGATTCTGGCAGGGTGCGATGTCGGCGATTTCATCGAGGCCGCGAGCCAACGTGAGCCGTTCCACATGACATTCCCGGCCAACCCGGGCGTCCGGTTGAGCGTGGAGACACAGAATGGCCAGATCGAGATCTCTGGCTGGGATAAGAATTCCGTTGATGTGGATGGCGAGAAGCTTGCCTCCTCCGAAGAGCTGCTGCGTGAGATTCGTATCGAAGCCGCTGCTGCCAGTCCGGATGAGATCCGGCTTCGGACCGTGATGCCGACGGGAGTCCATCACATGGTGGGCGCGCGTTACACCATCCATGTGCCCAAGAAGGCCGTTCTGGAGCGCATCGTGAGCTCGAACTCATCGATCCGGGTCGAAGAGGTACTGGGGGATGCCAACTTGCGGACGTCGAACGGCTCGATCAACGACACGTCGACGGCCGGCCGCCTTGACGCTACGACGTCGAACAGCAGCATCAAAGTGGACGATCACCGCGGGGACATCGACGCCCACAGCTCGAACGGCCACATCGAGGTGGATGCGACCGGAGGCTCGTTGCGTGCCTCTACCTCAAACAGCAGTATAGATGCCCGGCTCCACGACCCTCGGGCCGACGAACCGGTGAAGCTCGACTCTTCCAACGGGCACATCACTTTGTCGCTGGACGGCGCGAAGTTGCCTTCGGTGAAAGCCGGCACGTCGAATAGCTCGATCGAAATATGGCTGCCTGGCGGCGCCAGCGCCCAAATACACGCCAGCACATCTAACAGTTCCATCTCGTCCGACTTCGAGATGACGTTGCCCGCCGGCTCCACGCGCTCCAAGAATCGCCTGGATGCTCAATTGGGCTCCGGCGGTCCGCTCATTACGCTCGAGACTTCCAACGGCGACATCCGGATACGGAAGGGCATCGCTCCTCGTTAAGCGGTGCAGCAGGGCTCAGCGCACCGCACCCGTTATTGCCGCCAGGGCAACGGGAACCAGGACCCATCCGGCGATTTGATGCACTCGTGCGTAAGTCTGCAGTAAGCGGGTCGACGGGCGCCATGCCTTCGCCATGCCGAGATCGACGACCGGCAGAAACATCTCCAGGCTGTACCAGGCCGCGGAAAACCCGGGTGGCTTGCCGCTGTCTTCCACCTCGATCATGTTTGTGCGATTGCGGAACGCGAACCAGCCCAAGAGAACGAACAGCGCGGACCAGATTCCGGGCGCTACCGGGGATCGGCCGTACCCGAGAACGTATTCCTGAAAAGAATCGAACAGGCCCCAAGGCCAAGTCCGCGGACTTGCCGTCCACTGCTGTTCGCGGTTGGCATGATGCATGGCGAGGAAAACGGCGTCGGCTTGGGGGACCTGGCCGCGGCGCAAGAGCTCTCCTTGGAGGGACTCGTAGGCAGATTGGGAATATTCGGCATGCCGCAGAAAGAGCAGCGAGTCGCCGACGCCGTGAATCTCGGTGTAATCTTCGGGGCGTGGCGCACTTTTGGGCAATGTCACAACCGAGTCTGTAAACGTCATCCCGTCAAGGCGAATGAGACCCGGCCATGCGGACGTGGTTCGATTCGTGGCGGCTGGACTAAAGCGGAAGGCGTGCAGCGTGGCCCCGGACAGGTCAAGTTCGTCCTCGATGCGTACGTTGTCGAACTGCGTCAGATCCCCGACACTGGCCGAGATCATCCGCAGGATTCGGCAACGGAGGTTACGGGCCGAGAGAGCATTCTTCAGAGTGGCGTTGTTCAGAGCGAGCAGCGGCACATCGAGGGTTCCGAGGGCGGCGGAACGAAAGGAGGCGCTATTGGCGGTGAGGCCGGAAAAATTCACTTCGTCCACGCTCGCGCCGGTGAGGATCACGTTTAGGCGCTCCGTGCTGACGCCGACTGCGTCGATCCCCCCGTCGATCCGTGGCCGGCCAATAAACAATTCGTCCCCGACGTGAAGCCCGGAAAGATCCAGCGCCCGCGGCTTGGCCCTGGGCCAGGCAATAACCGGTTCGCGAAGCGTAAAGTCTCCGTCCACTGTGCTCTCGGAAAGATCGAGGCCCTTGTCGAAGGTGCACTGGGTCAAAGTCAAGCTGCCATGAAAGTGACAGCCCGAGAGCCGCACATGTTCGGTGAAATGGCAATGGTCGAGGCGGATGGTGGTCGAAGCATCAAGCGTTCCGGTTTCCTCGCCTACGTTCAACCCGCCATCGATCTGCTGGTTTGAGACCGTGATGGGTCCCCCGCCCGCTGGCGTCTGCCTCAGAAGGGCCGCCAAGGAGTCGGCCGGCATGTGGCCGGGGGCGCCTGCGGTCTGTGGGCGCGTCGGGGCGCAGCTAAACACGACCGCAACGATCAGGGCCGTCCAACGGATTCCCGAAGCCGCCATTGTTCTCCTCCTCAGCAGGCACCGAGCGTTTATGGGCTCACACGCCCAGTCGACGCTATCGTATCCGGTTTTGTCCGAGCGTGGAACACGTCCCCGTTTGCCAGGATGTGATTAGATGAAGAGGTTCTCCTCGATGCAGTGGCTCGTGACCAGGATCGTTTTTGTTGCTGTCCTTTGCGGGCTCACGAATGCAGCGAACGAATCGCCTGAAGACCTCCTTCGCGGCGCGATTACGAGCCAGCAGTCCGGCGATTTCGATGCTGCGATTCGCCAGTACCGCGAGTACCTGAAACTCCAACCGAACGACGCCCGGGCGCTCTCCAACCTGGGCGCCGCTTTGGTCCACGTCGGCCGCTACGAGGAGGCCATCCCCGAATACCGCAAGGCGATGAAGCTCGTTCCCGACATGCCCGCGATAGCGCTGAATCTGGCGCTGGCCTATTACAAGATGGGCCAGTTTCAACCGGCGATCGAGCAGCTAGTGAAAGTTCACAAAGCCATGCCCACGAGCGACCAGACGACGCTACTGTTGGCGGATTGCTATCTGCGGCTTGGCCGCGACAAGGATGTAATCGCTCTGCTCGAGCCGCTTGCGAAAAGGCCGACGGATTCGATGGCCGTCGATTACATGCTCGGGACGGCGCTGATTCGCGACAAGCAGCCGGACGCGGGCCAGATATATGTGGATCGTATTCTTCACAACGGAGGGTCGGCCGAGGCGCTGCTGCTGATGGGGATGACGAAGATGATGGTGGCGGACTTTGCCGGCGCAAGGGCGGACCTGGAAAAGGCGGTACAACTCAACCCTAACCTGCCGGACGTCTACTCGTATTACGGCAGCGCGTTGATGAAGACCGGGGACACGCCGCACGCGGCCGAGGCGTTCCGGAAGGAACTGGAGACGAATCCGAACGACTTCAACGCGCACATGTATCTGGGCGTGCTCTTCAAGGAGGACCAGGACTACGCGCACGCGCTACCGCACTTTGAGAGGGCATTGGAGTTGCGTCCCGGCGATGAGGCGGTCCGTTATCAGCTCGCTACGGTTCACATGGCGAACGGGAATCTCGACCAAGCGCGCCGGGAACTAGAGTCGATCGTGAAGCAATCGCCGGACTTCACGGAAGCCCACGTGACGCTGGCCACGGTGTACTACAAGATGAAGCGAAAGCTGGATGGTGACCGGGAGCGGGCCATTGTGCAACGTCTCAACGCGGCGGCGCAAGCCAAACAGCCCGGCGTAAAAGAGGTTCAGTCCGGAGCGTCGGCGATCCAACAGTAGATCCGCGAGAGCGGCAGATTGTAGATTTCTTGTAACTCTTGCGAGTGGGCGGGCGTCTCTCTGCCCATCAGGGGGTGAGGCGGATTGTATTCGCGCACTGGCCCTGATTGTGATTTTGTCGCCGCTGGTTTGCGGCGCCGGTCTCCCCTCGGGGTACGCTGGCAGTTCAGCGTGCGCGCTCTGCCATAGCGACAAGAACTCGGAGGCGTCGACGGCAATGGGCAAGGCGCTGGAACGTGTATCCTCTTGTGAGATTCTGCGCCGCCATCGGAGACTTACGTTTCGCGACGGTCCCTATGCGTATACGATTACGCGCGAGGACGACGACAGCCTGTACGAAGTCACGGATGGGCAGGAGACGTTCACGGCGCGGCTTCAGTGGGCGTTCGGGCAGGGTGGTGCGGGCCAGACGTACGTCTTTGAGAAGAACGGCAACTGGTATGAAAGCCGCGTCAGTTTCTTCAACGACGCACAAGGCTTGGGCTTGACGCTTGGCGCGACGTCTGCGAAGCCGTCGTCGCTCGAACAGGCGGCGGGACGCCTCATGTCGCCGGTTGATGCTCGCGATTGCTTCGATTGCCACTCGACAGGCGCTGTGCACGCACACAAGCTGGATGTCGAAGACGCGATCCCGGGTGTACAGTGCGAGAACTGCCACGGCCCGGCCGCGGCGCACATTCAGGCGATTCGAGCGGGGAACGCGAACGCGGCCAAGCTTGTGGATCTGGCGAGGCTGAGTACCGAGGAGATGTCGGACTTCTGTGGGCGTTGCCACCGGACTTGGGCGCAGATTGCGTCGCAAGGTCTGCGCGGCGTGATCGACGTGCGTTTCCAGCCGTACCGGCTGACGAACAGCCGTTGCTACGACGCGGCGGACAAGCGGATCCGCTGCACCGCCTGCCACGACCCGCACCGGCCGCTCGTCGTGGACATATCGTCTTACGACTCGAAATGCCAAGCCTGCCACGACTCCACGGCGAAGGTGTGCCGCGTCGGGCGCCGCAACTGCGCACAGTGCCATATGCCGAAAGTCGCCTTGCCGGGTGCGCACTACCAGTTCACCGATCACGAAATTCGCATCGTCCGGCCCGGGGCGCCGTATCCGGACTGAGCGGACCTCGTCCGCGTTGTTTACGATTGAAAGAATGAGACTGTCCCGCCGGAGATTGCTGTCGATCCTCGCCGGCTGCGGAGCAGCGCGTTTGGTTCGAGCCACCGAAGGTGGCGCGCCGCTCTTTCAAGAGATTCCCGCTTCGGCCAGTGGCATCACCTGGGTGCACGAGAATGCGATGTCGCCGAACCGCTACCTGCCCGAAACCATGGGGCCGGGCTGCGCCTTTTTCGACTACGACAACGACGGCTGGATGGACATTTTCCTGGTCAACAGCGGACCGTCGGATTTCTACACGCCGCCGAAACCGCTGCGCAACGCGCTGTACCGGAACAATCGCGACGGGACGTTCACGGACGTGACGGAAAAGGCAGGTGTTGTTTCGGCCGGTTTCGGCATGGGTGTGGCGGCCGGCGACTACGACAATGACGGGTTTACCGATTTGTTCGTGACGGCATATGGACCGCCTGCTCTCTACCACAACAACGGAGACGGCACGTTTACCGACGTAAGCGCGCGCGCCGGCCTGGGACCGGATGTGTTCCGGGGCCATTGGACGACATCGGCTGTGTGGTTCGACTACGACAACGACGGGAAACTTGATCTGTTCGTTTGCAGCTTCGTCGAATACGGGCGCGAGCACATGATGATGTGCGGCGACAACAAGCTGGGCCATCACTTTTACTGCATTCCGCGCGTGTTCAAGGGCACGCCAAGCCTCTTGTTTCATAACAACGGCGACGGCACGTTTACGCTCGCCAGCCAGGGCACCGACATTGAAAAGTCGCTCGGCAAAGGGCTCGGCGTCGTGGCCACGGACGTGAACAACGACGGAAGGATGGATCTGTTTGTCGCCAATGACACGGTACAGAATTTTCTGTACATGAACCGGGGCAAGGGGCCGAACGGAAAGACGCGCTGGGAGGAGATTGGGCTGGCGGCCGAAGTCGGCTTCAGCGACAACGGACAGGCGCGGTCGGGGATGGGCGTGGACGCGGGCGATATCGATGGCGACGGGTGGCAGGATCTGTTCGTCGCCAACGTGGACCAGGAGATGTTCTCACTCTATCGGAACAATCACAACGAGGATTTCACTGACGTTGCTCCGAAGAACCAGATTGCGGGAGCTACCCGGCTGCTGAGCGGGTGGGGTCTCAAGTTTTTCGACTACGACAACGATGGGTGGCTGGACCTGATCCTGGCCAACGGGCATCCTGACGACATGATCGACCAGTACTCGCAGCAGGTCCGCTACCGCGAGCCCCTGCTGCTTTTCCACAACGACGGTGGGCGAATGCGCAACGTCAGCTCGCAGGGCGGGCCGACGTTCACGCGTATGTTTCCGGCCCGGGGGCTCGCCATTGGGGACTTCAACAATGACGGGCGGCCTGATATTTTGATCGGCAACAATGGTGGCGCTCCGCTCCTGCTGAAGAACAACGCTGGTGCAGGCAACCGCTGGCTGGGCGTGCGGCTGGTGGGCGTGCACTCGAACCGCGATGCGATCGGGGCACGGATTACGTGGTCGGCCGGGGGAGTGACGCGTTCGCGACTGCGGAATGCGGGTGGAAGCTACCTTTCATCCCACGATCCCCGCGAGATACTTGGCGTGGGCCAGGCGGAGAAAATCGATTGGGTCGAGATCACATGGCCACAACCCAGTGGCAGGAAGCAGCGATTCGCGAATCTTCCGCTAAACAGATACGTTACGATGACCGAAGGTAAGGAGACCCTGTCATGATTTCCCGTCGCGCGCTGCTCGCTACTACCGCCGCCGCGGCCGCCGCTTCTCAAGTCGAAGCCGGCGCCGCTACCCCGGAAAAAGCGAAATTCCATCTGGGCGTAGCCAGCTATTCATTTCGCAAGTTTTCCCGCGCTCAAGCGATTCAGATGACCAAAGAACTCGGCGTCACCTGGATCGACATCAAGGATTTTCATCTGCCGCTCAACAGCACACCGGAAGAGATCCGCGCCGCGCGAAAGGAGTTCGAGGACGCCGGCCTGTATATCGAGGGCGGTGGCAACATTTCCTTTCCTAAGCCCGATGAGGCCGACATCCGGCACAAGTTTGAATACGCAAAGCTCGCTGGCTTCCCGCTGATTGTGTGTGCGCCCACTCACGAGTCTCTTCCGGTGGTGGAGAAATTCGTCAAGGAATACAACATCAAGATCGCCATCCACAATCACGGACCGGAGGATCACAACTTCCCGACCCCGGCCAGTGCTCTCGAAGCCGTGAAACACATGGACCCGCGCTGCGGTCTTTGCATCGACATTGGCCATACGGCCCGGACCGGCGCCGATATCATCGAGAGCATCCAGATGGCCGGCCCACGGCTGTTCAGCATGCACTTCAAGGACCTCGCCAACACGCAGGAGCGCGAAAGCCAGGTCGCGGTCGGTGACGGCAAACTTCCCATCCGGGGTATCTTCGCGCAATTGATCGACATGGGTTACTCAGGCGGCGCGATGCTCGAATATGAAATCCATCCCGACGATCCGATGCCGGGCATGCAGAAATCGTTCGCCTTTATGCGCGGCGTGTTGGTGGGGATGCAGGCGGCCTAAAAAGAGAAACGGGGCGCCGTCTTGTTAGAGGACGCCCCGCTTCGTATTTTGGGTTTGAATTAGCTGCGCGCTTCTGTCTTGAGCTTCTCGCGCTGCTCGCGCAGAATCGCTTTGCGGCTCAGCTTGATCTTATTGCCTTCGAGCGCCAGCACTTTTACCAGGATCTGGTCACCCTCCTTGAGTTCGTCCCGCACGTTCTTGATACGGTTCTCGCTGATCTCGCTGATGTGGAGCAGACCGTCAGTTCCGGGGAAGATCTCGACAAACGCTCCGAAATCCGCCAGACGTACAACTTTGCCCAGGTACGTCTTGCCGACTTCAGCCACGGCCGCGATTTCGGTAACGCGCTGGATCGCCTTCTCGGCCGCGATGCCGTCGGCGGCGAAGATGTTCACCGTGCCGTCGTCGCTCACGTCGATCTTGCAACCCGTCTCATCCACGATGCTGCGGATCATCTTGCCGCCCGGCCCGATCAGTTCGCGGATCTTATCGACTGGGATGGTCACGGTGTAAATCCGCGGCGCGTACTTCGACATCTCCTTGCGTGGAGTCGACAGCACGGCGTTCATCTTGTCCAGGATGAAAAGCCGCGCTTTGCGCGCCTGTTCGAGCGCCTCGCGCATGACGGCCACGGTGATGTTGGGCACCTTGATGTCCATCTGTAGGCCTGTGATGCCCGCGCTGGTGCCGGCCACCTTAAAGTCCATGTCACCGTAGTGATCCTCGGCGCCCGCGATATCGGTCAGGATGGCGTACTTCTCGCCCTCCTTCACCAGACCCATCGCGATGCCGGCTACCGGCGCCGCAATCGGCACCGCCGCGTCCATCAGCGCCATCGTTGCGCCGCAGACCGTGGCCATGGAACTCGATCCGTTCGACTCGAGGATGTCGCTGACCACGCGCAGCGTGTAGGGGAATTTCTTCTCGTCCGGAATCACGGCGCTCAGCGAGCGCTCGGCGAGGGCGCCATGCCCGATTTCGCGGCGTCCCGGACCGCGGAGGAAACCTACCTCACCGACGCTGAACGGCGGGAAGTTGTAGTGCAGCATGAAGCGCTTGGTGGTCTGAGCCAGGTCGAACATTTCGATCCGCTGCTCGTCTTCTTTTGTGCCAAGCGTGCAGGTGACCAGCGCCTGGGTTTCGCCACGGGTGAACAGCGACGAGCCATGCGTCCGCGGCAGTACGCCCGCTTCCACGTCGATCTGCCGGATCTGATCGAACTGGCGCCCGTCCGGACGGCGGCGATGCAACAGCATCTCGTCGCGGAAAATCCGCTCTTTTAACGTGTCGAACAACTTGCCCGCTTCCGACTGCTGCTCTTCTTCGGTGAACAGGGCGACCGCTTTGGCCTTGACCTCATCCACCTTGTGGTAGCTTTCCAGCTTTGGGTACTTTTCTGTGTTGAGCGCGTCGGTCAACTCTTCGCGGACCGCTGCTTCGATCTGCCGGTACATCGCCTCGTTCACCGGCGGCGCCGTGAATTCGCGTTTGGGCTTTCCGGCTTTGGCAACGAGTTCGCGGATGCCGGTGGAGATCTTCTTGCAGCACCCATGGCCGTATTCGATCGCCTCGAGCACTTCCTCTTCGCTGGCCTGCTGCGCGCCTGCTTCGACCATCACGATGCCTTCTTCGGTGCCGGCGACCGTGATGGTGAGTTTCGCTTCCCGTGTTTCGTCGTAGGTCGGGTTTACGACCAGCTTGCCGCCAACGTGGCCGATGCGTACGCCGGCCAGCACATGATGGAAGGGAATGTCGGAGATCGCCAGCGCGGCGCCGGCGCCAACAATCGCGAGAATGCCCGGATCGTTTTGCGGATCGGCCGAGAGCACCATGGCGATCACCTGTGTTTCGTGGGAGTATCCTTCGGGGAATAACGGCCGAATGGGCCGGTCGATCAGCCGGCTGGTGAGAATCTCCTTCTCCGTCGGCCGTCCTTCCCGCTTGATATAGCCGCCGGGAAACTTCCCTGCGGCGTATGTGTATTCGCGGTAATCCACCGTGAGTGGGAAAAATGAGGCACCCGGCTTGGGCTCCTCTGCCGTGCAGGCGGTCACCAGCACCACGGAATCTCCGGAGCGGACGACGACAGAGCCGTTGGCCTGCTTGGCCACCTTTCCCGTCTCCAGGGTAATTTTGCGACCGTCCAGGTCGACTTCAACTGTATGTAACATCGAGAGTGTCCTTTAATCATGGCCCTGGGCAAGCCCGGAAGCCGATCCGATTAAGAGGAGGGCGGGGAGGGACTGAATGGATGGGTGGCCGCCCACCGAGGCGGTGTTACCCTGTGCCCGGCAGCTACCGACGGATGCCGAGGCTTTGGATCAGGGCCTTGTACCTTTCCGGGCTTCGGCTCTTCAGATAGTCCAACAAACGCCGGCGCCGGGCCACCATCGACAGCAATCCCCGCCGCGAGTGATGATCCTGCTTGTGCGCCTTGAAGTGTTCCTCCAACAGCCTAAGCCGCTGGCTGAGCAGAGCTATCTGTACCTCTGGCGATCCGCTGTCAGACTTGTGCCGCTTGTGCTTGCCGATCACTTCTTGCTTTACTTCGGACGCCAGTGCCATTCGCGAATAGATACTCCTCGTCTTACCTTAATCTTCTTTTTCTGTACCCTATCAGAATACACGCACCGGACGTGCCGGCGCAACTGGCCCTGCCATGCCACCCTGCCTACACGGTCGCGGCGACCACCGGATTGCGCAATTCACCCAGGTGCTCGACACTCACTACGACGTCGTCACCAGGCTGCAGGTACCGCGGCGGCTTCCGGGCGAAGCCGACGCCGGAGGGCGTACCGGTAGAAACAATATCACCCGGCTCGAGAGTAAACACGCTGGAGAGGAACTCGATCAGGTCGGGGATTTTGAAAATCAGCTCACGGGTATTCGAATTTTGCAAAGTTTGACAATTGCCCGTCGCGTCCGTAATACGCAGGCTGATGTTGAGCGAGTGCGGGTCGGAAATCTCGTCCTGGGTCACGATCGCCGGGCCTATCGGCGCGAACGTATCGAACGTTTTCCCCATGAGCCACTGGGAAGTAGCCAGTTGGATGTCGCGCGCGCTGACGTCGTTCACGATCGTGTAGCCGAAGACGTGGCTGACCCACTCTTCGCGCCGGATGTTTCGGCCGCCGGTGCTGACGACGAAGGCAAACTCGGCTTCGTAATCAGGCTGTTGCGAATTTCGAGGCAATACAATGGCCGCTCCGGGACCGATGACGGATGTTGCAAACTTGTTGAAAATAGTCGGGATCTTCGGAATTTCCATTCCGGACTCGATCGCGTGATCGCGATAATTCAAGCCGACGCAGATCAACTTTCGAGGGCGGGGAATCGGGGCGAGCAGTCGCACCGCATGAAGCGGAATCGCCGCGGCCTTCGGCCCAAGTACGTGCTGCTCGATGCTTGACCGCGCCACGGCCCAGCGTTCAATCAGATCGAGCATGTTCGGGAAACCGAGGGCACCGACGCCGACCACTCCCTCGGCGAGCAATACCCCAGGTTCGGGTCCGTGACCGGCCCGCTCGAACGTCACCAGACGCATGCGATTTCAGACTCCTTTGGGATACTCTGGCACGCCCGTCGCGCGGCGTGCCGTCCAGCCTCAGCGACTGGTGGAGGGATCAGGCTACCTTTTGAACTTTGCCGCTCTTAATGCAGGACGTGCACACGCGCAACCGCTTATGCGCACCCGCCACCACCGCGCGGACCGTCTGCAAGTTCAAGTTCCAGCGGCGTTTCGTCACGTTGTGAGCGTGGCTGACCCGGTGTCCGAACTGCGGACCGCGCCCGCACACTTCGCATACTTTCGCCATTTTCCTTGCTTCTCCTTCTCGTTCAGCTACATCCCATAGTCTATCAATGGGATGCTGGAGCCGCAACACGGCTTGAGCGGGCGTGCCGGCAGCGCTCGCCCTCGCGGAAGTAAAGTAACCACAGAGGTTGCGCTATCGCCATCTCATTGTAGACGGAACCTCTCGCCGGGGATGAAAGCAGGATGTTCGGTGAGCGGTTGCCGGCTTCCGTAACGACCAGACGAAAGAGAACGATGAACTCCCAAACTGAACCCGCCCGATCGCCTGTCCGCATTGTCTTATGGTGCTCAGCGCTGGCCACCCTACCATTTATTGCCGCCTGTGGATCAAAGTCTCCGAGCGCCGCTCAGGCACGCCGTCCCGACACGGTTCCGGTCACCGTCGCCTACGTTGAGCAGAAGGACGTCCCGGTGGAAATCCAGGTGATCGGCAACGTAGAAGCCTCTTCGACCATCGGGGTTAAGGCGCAGGTCGGCGGCCAGATCCTCAGCGTCGGGTTCAACAGTGGCTCTAACGTGAAGAAGGGCGACCTGCTTTTCCTCATCGACCCGCGTCCGTTTGAGGCCCAGTTGCGCCAGGCCGAGGGCAACGTGGCCAAGAGCCGCGCCCAACTCGGCCAAGCTCAGGCCACACTCCAGCGTGACCTCGCATCCGCCAAGTACGCCCACGAGCAGGCCGAGCGATACGCCAGCCTTTACAAAGAGGGCATTGTCTCCAAAGACCAAGCCGACCAGTACGCCAGCAATGCCGACTCGACCAGCCAGGCCGTCAATGCTGACCGGGCGGCCATCGAAAGCGCCAAAGCCGACCTCGAAGCACAACAGGCCACCGCCGAAAACATCCGTGTGCAACTCGGCTACACGAAGATCTTTTCGCCCATCGACGGCCGCGCTGGTGATCTCCTCATCCATCCCGGCAACGTCGTTTCGGCCAACGGGAGCGACCTCACGACAATCAACCAGGTTGAACCGATCGACGTCTCCTTTTCCGTCCCGGAGGCTCGCTTGGATGAAGTGAAGCGATACATGGCGGCGGGTAAGCTTAGCGTGACGGTCGTTCCCCAGGACGTCGTTCAGGAACCCGAAGTTGGGGTGCTCGACTTCATCGACAACACAGTCGACACGAGCACGGGAACGATCAAGCTTAAGGCGACGTTCCCCAACTCGGACCGGCGGTTGTGGCCGGGCCAGTTTGTCCGGGCCACGCTGCTTCTGACCATGATGCCGCACTCGGTAGTGGTTCCGAACCAGGCCGTGCAGACGGGCCAGGACGGTTCCTACGTCTTTGTTGTGAAGGCGGACAAGAGCGTCGAGTCCCGGCCGGTGCGAACGGGTGAGCGCGTCGGCCAGGAGTTGGTGATCGAAAGCGGATTGCAGCCCGGCGAGACAGTAGTAACCGAAGGCCAGCTTCGCCTCGCACCAGGAATCAAGGTCATCGTCCGCAACGACACCGGCGGACGGGCGGCCAGCATCGACGGCGGAGCGGGCTGATTTCATGCGGGACTCGAACTTTTCGGAAGTCTTCATCCGGCGTCCCATTGCGACCAGCCTGCTGATGTTTGGCATCGCCCTGTTCGGGCTTGTGGCCTACCGCGCGCTACCGGTCAGCGATCTTCCCAACGTCGATTACCCGACGATCCAGGTTTCGGCTTCTCTTCCTGGGGCGAGCCCGGAGACGATGTCGTCGGCGGTGGCGACGCCTCTCGAGCGGCAGTTCACGGGCATCGCCGGCCTGGATTCGATGACGTCGACCAACGGTATCGGTGCGACGTCGATCACGCTGCAGTTCGACTTGGACCGGAAGGTGGATGGGGCCGAAGTCGATGTCCAGACCGCGATCAGCGAAGCCCTGCCGCTGCTTCCTCCCGGGCTCTCCGGCCCACCCTCGTTTCACAAACACAACCCGTCCGACGAGCCGGTTATGTTCATGAGCCTCACGTCGCCGACGCTCTCGCTATATCAGCTCGATGAATACGCCGAGATCTTTCTGGCGCAGCGGTTGTCGATGGTGGATGGCGTCGCGCAGGTGTTCGTGATGGGTAGCCAGAAGTACGCGGTCCACGTGCAGGTAGATCCGATGAAGCTTAACGCCCGCCAACTCGGCATCAACGAGGTGAGCGACGCGCTGCAGAACTGGAACGTGAATCTGCCGACCGGTACCCTCAATGGCCGGCACGAGGCATTCAACGTTCAGGCCAACGGACAGTTGAGGAACGCCGCGGCTTTCCGTCCGCTGGTGGTGGCATGGCGCAACGGCGCTCCGGTTCGGCTTTCCGACATTGCCAGCGTGACCGATGGCGTGGAGGATGCGAAGACCGCATCCTGGCTCTACACGCACGATGGTGGGCGCCGCGCGATCAACCTGCTGGTGTTCCGTCAACCGGGAAGCAACACCATCGAAGTGGCGGACGCGATCCGCGCCTTGCTTCCCACTCTGAACCGCCAACTTCCGCCCTCGGTGAGCCTGCAGATTCGTGGCGACCACGCGCAGAACATCCGTGAGGCTTTTCAAGACATGAAGTTCACGATGGTGGTGACGCTGGCGCTTGTGGTGATGGTTATCTTCCTCTTTTTGCGCAACGCTTCAGCCACGCTCATTCCAAGCCTTGCGCTGCCGTTCTCCATCATCGGGACGTTCTCGATCATGTACGTGCTCAACTTCAGCCTGGACACGTTGTCGATGATGGCGCTCATCTTGTCCATTGGTTTTGTCGTCGACGACGCGATCGTGATGCTGGAAAACATCGTTCGCCATCTGGAGAAGGGCCTATCGCCGGTGCAGGCGGCTCTGCGCGGCTCGCGGGAAATCTGGAGCACGATCCTGTCGATGACGCTTTCCCTTGCTGCGGTGTTCATCCCGGTGCTGTTCATGGGCGGGGTCCTCGGGCGGCTGTTCCGCGAATTTGCTGTCACCATCTGCGTGGCAATTCTGATCTCGGGCTTTGTGTCGGTGACGCTGACTCCGATGCTCTGCAGCCGGCTGCTGCGCTCCGGCGCCCATGCCGGCGGTGTCTTCTACCGTGTTACGGAGGGGGCGTTCCAGGCGATGCTCCGGTTTTACGATCGCAGCCTGTGGTGGGTTCTGGCGCATCGTCCGGTCATGGCAGGCATTTTCGTCGCGATTCTTGTGGCCACCGGCTATCTGTATGTAAAGGTGCCGAAAGGGTTCGTGCCGGAGTCCGACAGCGACCGGCTGTCAATCACTACTGAAGCGCAGCAGGGTGTCTCTTACGAGCAACTAGCCAAGTACCAGCAGCAGATCAACAATATTGTCAGCAAGGATCCCAATGTTGCGAGCATGATGGCGAGCGTGGGGGGATCGATGGCGGCGGTATGGGGCGGCTCGAATACCGGTCGCGCATTCGTCCAGCTCGTCCCGCGATCGGAGCGCAGGTTAAGCGCGCAGCAGGTGGTTGAGGAGCTTCGGCCGAAGGTGACACACTTCCCGGGCGTCCGCGTTTTCATGGTGGTTCCTCCGGACCTGCACATCGGCGGACATGCGTCGAAGAGCTCGTTCGAATTCACCGTTCAAGGCCCGGACACGACGGCACTTTACAACGAGGCGAGGCACTTGCAGTCGCTGGTGGCCAAGCTGCCGATTGTCAACGACGTCACCAGCGATTTGCAGATGCGCAGCCCGAGGGTTCGCGTGGTGATTGACCGCGACAAGACGGCGGCTTACGGGCTGAACCCGTTGCAAATCGAGGGTGCATTATATCAGGGATATGGCCCGAGCTGGGCCTCCACGATTTACACGCCGGCGAGCCAGTATAAGGTGCTCCTGGAAGTGCTCCCAAAATACCAATCCTACCCGGACTTGCTTTCGCTGATCGACGTGAAGACTCCGAACGGGATGATGGTTCCGCTTGATGCCGTGACGCGGCGCGTCGAGGACGTAGGTCCACAGACGATCAATCACTCCGGGCAGCTTCCTTCGGTGTCGATCTCGTTCAATCTCAAGCCCGGGGTTTCCCTCGGCGAGGCGGTGGACCAGATCTCGGCTCTAAGCCGCCGTACGCTTCCGGCGACAATGACCACGCGTTTTGCAGGAACGGCGCTGGCGTTTCAGAGCTCGCTGCAGAACTTGGGGTTGCTACTGATCATTGCCGTGGCTGTCGTCTACATTGTGCTGGGCGTACTTTATGAGAGCTACATCCACCCGCTGACGATTCTGTCCGGACTGCCCTCGGCGGGCTTTGGCGCTCTGCTGACGCTTTGGGTCTTCCACGTGGAACTGACCATCTACGCGTTCGTCGGGTTGATTATGTTGATTGGCCTGGTGAAGAAGAACGCCATCATGCAGATCGACTTCGCCCTTGCCGCTGAACGGAACGAAGGTAAGAGCGCACTCGAAGCGATCCACGAGGGCTGCATGACGCGTTTCCGGCCGATCATGATGACGACGATGGCGGCGCTGCTGGGGGCGATGCCGTTGGCGATCGGCGCCGGAGCTGGTGGGGAAATGCGGCGGCCGCTCGGGCTCACCGTGGCTGGTGGCCTGCTATTTTCTCAATTGCTCACGCTTTACCTGACCCCCGTCGTCTATCTATACATGGACGGCATGATGGCGCGCTGGCGCCGCAGTCCCGGCACCGCGGAACTCGCCCCCGCGGCCGCAATACCGGAGGGCGCTCGCTAATGAATCTTTCCGAAACCTTTATCCGCCGCCCAATCGCCACCAGCCTGCTGATGGCGGCGATCGCATTGTTTGGGCTTGTGGCCTACCGCTCGCTTCCCGTCAGCGATCTGCCGAACGTCGATCTGCCCACTCTTCAGGTCACTGCCAGCCTTCCGGGCGCTAGCCCGGACACGATGGCCTCCGCCGTGGCTACGCCGCTTGAGAACCAGTTTTCGCTGATCGCGGGCCTGAATTCGATGACGTCGACCAACTCGATGGGCGCGACTCAAATCACCCTCGAGTTCGACCTGAGCCGCAACCTCGACGGCGCCGCGGTGGACGTTCAGTCGGCGATTACGCAGGCCACCCGCCTCCTTCCGCCGGGTATGCCAACCCCGCCGACTTTCACCAAGGTGAATCCGGCGGACCAACCGATCCTCTACCTGGCGCTGACCTCCACTACCCTGCCGCTGTGGCGCCTTGACGAATATGCGGAAACCCGCATGGCCCAGCGGATCTCCATGGTTACCGGCGTCGCCCAGGTTCAAGTGTTGGGCGCCCAGAAATATGCCGTGCACGTGCAGATGGACCCACACACCATGGCGTCGCGCAAGATCGGCATCAACGAGGTCGAAAGCGCGCTCAAGAATTGGAACGTCAACCTGCCCACTGGACTGATCGACGGCCCACAGCGTTCTTTTACACTCCAGACTGACGGCCAGTTGACCAGCGCCGACGCATACCGTTCGCTCGTTGTCACCTATGTCAAGGGCTCTCCGGTCCGGCTCAACGAACTCGGGAGTGTCGTTGACAGCGTCGAGGATGACAAGACGGCATCCTGGCTCTATGACCACAATGGCGGCCAGCGGGCCATCGTGCTGGCCGTCCAGCGCCAGCCTGGCACAAATACGATCGCCGTCACCGACGGCATCAAGCGACTGTTGCCGCTGATCAAGAGCGAGATTCCGCGCTCGATCCAGATCCGTACGCTCTACGACCGCAGCGAGACGATCCGTGAATCCTACAACGACGTTCAGTTTACGATGATTCTGACGCTGGGCCTGGTCGTGATGGTCATCTTTCTGTTTCTTCGCAATATTTCGGCGACCATCATCCCCAGTCTTGCCTTGCCGTTCTCGATCATTGGGACGTTCGCGGTGATGTATCTCCTCGATTACAGCCTCGACAACCTGTCCATGATGGCCCTCATCCTGTCAATCGGTTTCGTGGTCGACGACGCGATTGTGATGCTGGAAAACATCGTCCGCCACATGGAGATGGGCGAACCGCCGATGAAAGCCGCACTCAACGGCGCCCGGGAAATCGGCTTCACGATCGTCTCGATGACGCTGTCGCTGGCAGCCGTCTTCATCCCGGTACTGTTCCTCGGTGGGATTCTCGGCAGGCTGTTCCGCGAGTTCGCCGTCACCATCTGCGTCGCCATTTTAATTTCGGGCGTAGTTTCCATCACGCTCACGCCGATGCTGTGCAGCCGTTTCCTCAAGCCGCTGCATCAGCAGACCAAGAGTTGGTTCTACCGCGCCACCGAGCGGTTTTTCGATGCGATGATCGCCTGGTACGACCGTACGCTTCTGCTTGCCCTGCGTTACCGCGGCGCCATGATGGCAACCTTCGCCGTAGTGCTGGTGCTTACCGTCGCGATGTTCGTTGCCATCCCGAAGGGTTTCATCCCTGAGCAGGACACCGACCAGATCGCTGGGGTCACGGAGGCGTCTGAGGGCACCAGCTTCGCCCAACTGACGGAGTACCAGAAGGTGGTTTCCGACATCATTCGCCAGGACCCGAATGTCGATGCCTTCGTGTCGAGCGTCGGCGGGGCGGCCTCCTCCGCGCTTGGGGGCCAGAACTTCGGCGAACTCGTCATCCATCTCAAGCCGCGCTCGGAGCGCAAACTGCTGGTCAACGACATCATCGCTGAGCTTCGGCCCAAGCTTGCGAATATACCCGGCATCCGCGTTTTTCTCGACAACCCTCCGGTGGTTCAGATCGGCGGCCTCGTAACGCCCTCGGAGTACCAGTTCTCGCTGCAGTCACCGGATAAACAACAGCTTTATTCGGTAACCCAGCAACTTACCGCCAAGCTTGAAGGACTGCCTGGTCTAGAGGGCGTGACGAATAACGTCCAGATTCAGAGCCCGCAGGCGAACGTCATTATCGACCGCGACAAAGCTGCCGCGCTGCAGGTGAACGCTCAAGCGATCGAGAACGCGCTCTATGATGCCTACGGCCCGCGCTGGGTCTCGACGATCTACGCTCCGGCGAACGAGTATCACGTGATGCTTGAATTGCTTCCGCAGTATCAGTCCGATCCAAACGCACTTTCGTTGCTCTATTTCAAAGGAACCGGCGGCCAGCTGATTCCGCTTGACACACTGGCCCACGTCAAGCTTGACATCGGGCCGCAGTCGGTGAGCCATTACGGCCAGCTTCCATCGACTACCATCTCGTTCGGCTTAAAGCCGGGATTCGCACTCGGCGAGGCGATCTCGGAAGTTCGTAAGACGGCGGACGCGACGCTGCCGGACTCGATCAGTTCCACATTTCAGGGTGCGGCCGAAGCCTTTGAAGGGTCGCTCGGCAACTTAGGCTTGCTGCTGGTGATTGCGATTTTGGTGGTGTATATCGTGCTAGGCATCTTGTATGAAAGCTACATCCACCCACTGACAATCCTTTCCGGCCTTCCCTCGGCCGGTTTTGGAGCGTTACTTACCCTCTATGTCTTCCACCTCGATCTGAACATCTACGCTTTCGTCGGCCTGATTATGCTAATCGGGATCGTTAAAAAGAACGCGATCATGCAAATCGACTTCGCGCTGGAAGCGGAGCGGAGCGGTATGACGCCACGCGATGCGATTTACCAGGGCTGCCTGATCCGCTTCCGTCCCATCATGATGACGACGATGGCCGCGCTTCTTGGCGCCGTGCCGATTGCTCTCGGCTGGGGCGCGGGCGGGGAAGCCCGGCAGCCGCTTGGGCTGGTCGTGGTCGGCGGCCTGCTGTTCTCCCAGTTTGTGACGCTGTATCTGACTCCGGTCTTCTACCTATACCTTTCGAAGGTCCAAGGGCGCTTCGGGCACGGCTCGCGCTCGCGCCTTCTCGAGCAGGAGCTTGAACCGGTCCGTTCGTAATATCCTATCGGGCCGGGCCGGTTACGAAGTCGAGCCGGCCTTCTTCACGGCATGGCCGCCGAATTGCTGCCGCATCGCGGCTAGCATCCGCGAGGAAAATGAGTTTTCCTGCCGCGAGCGGAACCGCATCTGCAGCGAAAGCGCAATCACCGGTGCGGGCACAGAAAGGCGGATCGACTCTTCGACCGTCCACCGTCCCTCGCCGCTGTCGTCCACATAGGGCGCCAGGGATTTCAAACCCGGATCGGCTTCAAGGGCCAAAGCAGTCAGTTCGAGCAGCCAGGACCGCACCACGCTGCCCTGATTCCACAGGTTTGCGATCCTGGCCAAGTCGAGATCATACTCGCTGGCCTCCATCAGCTCAAACCCCTCGGCGTAGGCTTGCATGATGCCATACTCAATTCCGTTGTGGACCATCTTCACAAAATGCCCGGCGCCCACCGGGCCGCAGTGCATGTAACCGTCGGGCGGAGCTAAGGTTCTGAATACCGGCTCGAGCAGTGAGAAGTCCTCCGCCGAACCGCCCACCATCAGGCAGTAGCCGACCTGCAACCCCCACACGCCACCGCTGGTCCCTGCGTCCATGTAATGAATTCCCGATGGCTTGAGCTCATCGGCTCGGCGAACGTCGTCGGTAAAGCGAGTGTTACCGCCGTCAATGAGAATGTCGCCCGGAGCGAGCAGCGGCCGCAACTGCGCGATCATGTCCTCGGTTGCCTTGCCCGCCGGAACCATCACCCAAACCGCGCGAGGTGCTTCCAGTTTGCCTACGAGGTCTTCGAGGCTCGCAGCGCCGATCGCGCCCTTCTCTACCGCCGCCGCAACTTTGGCTTGGTCCCGAGTGTACGCTACGACCTCGTGCCCGCCGCGAATCAGCCTCTCCACCATGTTGCCGCCCATGCGGCCCAGCCCGATCATTCCGATGCGCATCTTATTGCTCGTTTCTCCTTGGAAATGCCGCCCAGACGGGCGGATAAGACGATCTTCCAGTGTAACGGCACGAAAGCACGCTGGGGAAGGCCGGGCTTTCGCCGGAACAGCCGAGCCTCCTGCCGGGAGTTGCCGAGGGCGCCTTTTGGAACAGCATGGCGGATTACCGGTTCCCGATTTCAGGAGATGCTGCTGCGCCTGCCACTTCAGTCACCGGAGATCGTTCTCCCAGTAGGCGCCAAGCCGAGTCAGGCTCCGGGCGCTGAGGACGCGATGAAGTTCCCTCATTCATGCGAACGGAGCGCCCCAGGGAGATGAGTGAACACCGGGAACGCGCTGATAAGGTCGAACATTTCGTCGAGAGAAGGCGTCGGCGGCACCGAGCCATCCGGTGATGCTCACATCCTACGATTTCTCAGGTACGTTCGAACGCAAAGCGAACTGGCCTGCAGGTAGACACGGAGCATTATTGAATGCGGGTGCAACTTTCCGACGATCGTGCGAAACTACGCGACGAGCACGCGCAACCCGTTCAAGAGCAGCTCACGTAGATCTAAGGACGATGTGCCGCCGCGAATTCGTTTCTCGGGTCTGGTTTAGATGGTGAGCGCGGTAGGAATCGAACCTACAACCTAGTGATTAAGAGTCACTTGCTCTGCCAATTGAGCTACG
>JAKAJI010000280.1 GCA_021813825.1 Acidobacteriota bacterium
TGCGCGCCAATGGCGATCCGGCCTTCATTCAGCGTCTCGATGGCGATCTTGTAGCCACGGCCCACTTCACCCACCACGTTCGCCGCCGGCACGCGGCAGTCGTCCAGAATCAGTTCGCAGGTCGAGGAGGCGCGGATGCCCAGCTTATCTTCTTTCTTACCCACCTGGAAGCCGGGCGTGTCACGCTCGACTAGGAAACAGGTGATGCCGCGGTGGCCCTGTTCCGGGTTAGCGTTGGCGAACAGGAAAAACAGCCCCGCTTCGGCCGCGTTGGTGATCCACATCTTTCGGCCGGTGATGCGGTAGCCGCCGTCCTCGGCCACCGCGCGCGTAGTGAGCGCGAAGGCGTCCGAACCAGCCCCAGCTTCCGACAACGCGAACGACGCTGTGGTTTTGGAGGCGAGCCCGGGAAGGAAGCGGCTCCTTTGTTCGGCGTTGCCCCACCGCAGCAGGATGTTGTTGGCGATCGTGTTCTGGACGTCGACGATCACCGCGGCGGCCGGGTCGACCTCGGCAAGGGCCTCCACCGCAAGCACCGCATTAAAAAAGGACCCGCCTTGGCCGCCGAACTCCTCCGGAATCTCGATGCCCATCAGCCCAAGCTGGAACATCTCGGCCAGCAGGTCCTTCCGGAACACCCCCGCCTCGTCCATCGCCCTGACATGCGGACCGATGCGCTCTCGGGCGAACCGCCGCACGGTGTCCTGGAAGAACCGCTCTTCCTCATTCAGCAGGCTGAGCGCGCGCGCCGCCTGCGGCTCAACCGGGAGAGACGCGCTGGGGGACATAGGAACTCATCTCGATTGTAGGACTTTAGCGGCAGGCCGGGGTGGCCGCAGGGGAGCCCTAACCTTCGCGCAGGGCGGCCAACGGGTCCAGGCGGCTTGCCCGGCGTGCCGGTAGATAGCAGGCACAAAAGGCGATCAGCAGAAGGACCCCGGCGGCAGCGGCAAAGCTCAGCGGATCGGCCGGACTTACTCCGTAAAGGAGGCGCTCAAGAAGCCGGCCGCAGAGTAGGTTGGCGGCGAAGCCCAGAATGAGGCCGGCGGCGACGAGCGACATGCCTTGCCGGAGGACTAGAGATAGAACGTTGGCCCGGCGCGCTCCCAAGGCCATTCGGACGCCGATCTCCCGGCGGCGCTGGTTCACCGAGTAGCTCATCAACCCATACAGACCGATGCAGGCCAGCGTAAGCGCCACGAGGCCGAACAGAGTGAGGAGGCCTACCGCCATACGGGCCGAGAACAGAGCCTGGCCAACGATGGTGGCGCCGGTGCGCACATCCGTGGCCATGATCTCCGGGCCCGCGGCGCGCACTTCGCGCTGTAGCGACGCCAGCAGAGGACTTGGGTCTCCTGCGGTGCGGACGTAAAGCGTCATCCCATCGGAGTAGTTCTGCGCCAGCGGGACGTAGACACAAAACTGCGGCGGTTCGGCGAGCGAGGAATAGTTGGCATTCCGCGCGACGCCAGTCACGCGGCGCCAGAAGTTCTCGCCCGGAAGCTGGATGCGTTTCCCAAGCGGGTTTTGGCCGGGCCACAGGTCATGGGCGAGTTTCTCGTTGACAATGGCGACGGGACCGGAGTCTTCGCGATCGGTGGATAAGAACTCGCGGCCTTCGGCGACGGGGATGCCGGCGGTTTCAAAGTAATCGATGCTTACGGTATTGAGGATCGCGGTAAGCGAATCGGATTTCGTCTGGGGAATGTAGCCTTCGGCCTTGAGGCCGCTTGTAAGCCGTCCCCAGAGCGGCAGATTCGAAGCCCAGGAAACGGCGACCACCCCAGGGAGAGCGGCGACCCGCGCGCGAACATCGTCGTAGAAGGCGAGCGTTCGCGGCTTTGTGTAGCCGGCCTGCCCGGGGTTCGTAAGCAACACGGCTAAGTGACGGACGTCGAACCCGGGATTGATGTTAGCGGCGCGAGCGATGCTTCGAAGAAAAAGGCCCCCCGTAATAAGCAGGAGAAACGAGAAAGCGACCTGGGAAACCAACAATAAGTTGGATAGCGTGACGCGGGCCCGCGCGCGGCCGGCCGAGTGAGACTCTTCTTTGAGGAACTCGGCAACGTCGATTCTCGAAGACTGCAACGCCGGCAGCGAGCCGAACAGGAGTCCGGTGAGCAGGGAAACGGCGAATGTGAAGACTAAGACCGCGAAGTCTAGCGCCGGCGTGTTGAAATTGGAGGCGACTTCGGCGGGGCGGAAGGACCAGAGAAGTTCGAGCCCGGCGTAACCAATCGCGAGTCCGGCAACTCCGCTGAGCAAACCGAGTAAAACGCTTTCGGTGAGAAGTTGGCGGACAAGGCGGGCGCGGCTTGCTCCAAGAGCCAGACGGATGGCGACTTCGCGGCGGCGGGCGGAGGCGCGCGCCAGGAGAAGATTCGCGATGTTCGAACACGCGATCAGAAGGACGATGGCGACCGCGAGCAATAGTCCCGCACCGGCGAAGACGAAGGGCTCTGTCCCGGCGCCTGCGCTACCGAACAACGCGGCGGTGATCGGTTGCGCGGAAAAGGTGTGGCCCGAGTTCGTGTCCGGGTATTCACGCGCCAAGGCCGAGGAAAGTGTGCCGAGGTTCGCTTGCGCTTGTGCAAGACTGGCGCCGGGAGAGCGGCGGGCGACACCGAGGAAGACGGCCTTGGCCCGGTCCGTGAGGACATTTCTCATTTCGTCCGGCAGCGTTCGTTCCGCCATCGTGGCCGGCAGCCAAAGGTTGGGACCAAAGATCGCGTTGACGCCAATAAAGCGTGGGGGAGCGACGCCAATGACCGTAAACCGGACACGGTTGAGTTCGAGCACTCTGCCGACGATATCCGGAGCGGCGGCGAAGCGGGACTGCCAGCAGGAATAACTGATGACTGCTGCGGCCGATGAGCCTGCCGTGGTGGTTTCCTCCGGCAGAAAGAAGCGCCCCAGAGCGGGGCGGAGACCGAGGGTCGAGAAGTAATTGCCCGTGACGAATTCGGCGAACAGGCGCTCGGAGCCGCGCCCGGTTTGAAGCGTAACAGGACGCACGGAGGTGTAGCCGGCCACGGAGGAAAAGACCTGGCTGCGCGTCTGGATGTCTGCCAAGTCGGCATAGGAGACGGGTAGTGGCGCAGCCGGGCCGGATTTTGCGCCGCGTAGGGTGGAGACGGCGGTAAGCGCGGCCGGGTCGGGAACGGGTAGAGGATTCAACAGCAGCGTATCAAGGAGCGTAAAGACCGCCGAATTGGCGCCGATACCGAAGCCCAGTGTGAGTACAACGGTAAATACGAAGAGAGGGGCGTGAGCGAAGGTCCGGATGGCGTGCCGGGCGTCGCGGGCGAGTTCACCGAGTACGTTGTCGCGGCGCGGCGCCGGAGAGGCCAGCGCGTAGGATGGCGGCCGGGGTGCGGCGCGGACGGCGGTCCGAAGCGGGCCGGGATCCTCAAGTTCGGCGAGGGCGCGCCGTTGCGCCTCGTCCGGCGGCAGACCGCCCGCAAGCAGCTCCCGGAAGCGGTCTTCGAGATGCTGTGCAAGTTCTTCGGCGAGCAGCGATTCTTGGGCGGGGTCCAGGTGGAGCGGCGCGAGGCGCTCGAGGATGGCGGAGCGGAAGTCAGGCATATTCGATTCCCGTGATGCGGCCGATGGCGGCGACAAAGTTCTGCCAATGTTTGCGCTGGGCGCGGAGGAGTTTCCGGCCGGCGGGGGTGAGCGAGTAGTACCGGCGCCGCCGCTGCTGAGGCTTTTCGACCCAACACCCCTGTACGAGCCCGCGGGCTTCAAGGCGGTAAAGCAGAGGGTACAGCGAGGTGACGTGAAAGCGCAGCGCGCCGGCCGATCGCGTTTCGATGAGCTTCGAGATGTCGTAGCCGTGGCGCGCCTCTTGCTCAAGCAGTGAAAGCACCAGAAGTTCGGCGCTGCCCTTCTTCCACTCGTGGTCGGGGGTGCCGGGAGGCGGGGTCATATACGTGAGATCAGTATATTGGAATTCAATATATCTGGCAAGGGGGTCCTCCCCGCGCAGGCCCTCCGCACCCGGATTGCTAGAATACGGTTTCAATGTCCGAAGCCGCTGCCGCTTTGAAAAAGACGCCCCTGCATGAAGTGCACAAGGCATCCGGCGCGAAGATGGTGGATTTCGGCGGGTGGGACATGCCCGTGCAGTACTCCGGCATTCACGACGCTACGGGAATTCGCCGGATCCAGTCACCGGACCAATCACAGCACGGCGACAAACCGCGTGAAACAGTCGCGAGGACGGTCGCTCAGGAAACGCCGTCGCCCGAGCAAGCGCCGTGACTGCCCAGTGGAACACCCAGTCAGGCCGCGTTTGGCCCTGCACGAACAGCGCAAAACGGAGTAAATGCACGCCACAGGGCGGGCATTTTTCACGCCGGTTGCCCGCAAGCAATCGGAGAATTCCGCGCGACGGCGACCGCGATGGCTCGCGTTCACAGCAACCGTTGGTTGGGATACCAATTGAACAGCTGAACGTTTTTGCATTTATCGAGCTGCGTTAACGCAATATTCTCTTGACTTTCGCCTCAGGGCGGGGGGTAATTTCAACTTATCCGCCGCCCGGTAGCGATCGGCCGCGGGCGGTGGCGAATTCGAGTTACAGATGGAGATCGTCGAATGCGATTTTCTGCTCTCTGCCGCCGCGCGGCTCTGGCGCACGCCCTGCCGTCCGCCGCGGCTCTTGCCCAGTCGTCCGGGCCGGCGGGCTGCACCACCGGGCCAGCCTCGTCCTGCATCGACCCGGTTCCGGCCACGTTCCTCAGCGGCTCTTGGATCCAGGACGACTCCGCGTCGGAGTGGACGCTCGTAGCAAATAACGGAGCGCCCATGACCTTCGGACAAGTGAGCGGGACCGTCATCGTTTTTCCGCCGGACCCAAACTGCCCGACTGTCAGCTACTCAGTCGACCCGGTCTCCTCTAATTACAGCCCGTCTGCCATCTCCTATCCCACCGAAGGATCGACGACGTTCCAGTGGAAAGCCGTCAATCCCAACCCGAGCGGGACATGCGACACATTTACCCCCGTCGCGTGGATGGTGTTCCAGGGAACCATTCCGAACAAGGGCAACGATACCGGGAGCGGAACTTGGAATAACAGCGATCAAAAATCCGGACCCCTGGCCATTGAGACCAATCTTGTCATCACCCCCTCCGGCGAGAAACGTAGCCATCGATCCCGCAAACGGCGGCTGGGGAACCGGGGTGTACCAGACCGAGGCGCAGTTCCTGCAGACGCTGATGGACACGAAGTCCAGCGATCCCTCGGACCCAAACAAGAACAAGTTCCAGGGGCGGCAGGTTTATGAGCAGGCGAACGGGCTGGCGAGCGACCAATGCTACAACGCCGCGGTGAACGAGGGTCTCAACAATAACCCGACTCCACCCTTCGCGATCCTCGGGAGCGTTTGGAACGTCGGTCTCAGCGCGGGAAACCAGTACGGGGACGACAGCGTGGGATGGACAACGCAGTCAATCGACTGGTACCGAAGCCATCTCGCCCCGTCGGCCTTCCCTTGCACGGCGATCGCGCCGCAGGCCATGCTTATTGTCAATAACATCTCAGGCTATGGGGATAGCCAGTACGCCACTCACACATTAGCCGTGACGATTGACTACCCGCACGGCGTGCTTGTAAGCAAGGATAGCCTCTCCGAGCAGTCGTCGTACTAGGAGTCAACATGAAATCGCGCCACCTAACGCTAAACATCGTACACCCAGCGGCGATCCCGCTGACCGTCGCCGCGCTCCTAATTCCCGCCCAAATTCGGTGTCAGAGCGTGCCCGAGATCAGCGGACAGCCGGCGACGATCCGCGTCCACTCGGGCCGGCCACTGGCCGATACGCTGGATGGGGTGCAGAAGGTATTCATCAGTCCCGTTGCATATGAGGAAGCCCCGTACGAGAGCGCCTCGGACCTGCGCCAGATCCCGATCGTCACCGGGGCCGGCCTCCGGGTCGAGAGCTCCCGCCCGAGCGTGGCATTCTCGGTCACTCTTAGCGCCTCCGATTCAACCGCCTACCTGGCCGCCCAAACGGTGCTTTACAATTACACCAACGCCGGTCTCCCTGGCGTGTACCAGGCCGTGCAAAAGAACGGCTGGGTCAACGTGGTTCCCGTCCGTGTGGCCTCCGCCGGCGGCTCTATCTGTGATGTCACGCCAGTCATGAGCCAGCGGGTTACATTCCCAAGGGCCGTGCGGGACGCCCGGGCTACGATCGACCTGATCGCCAGCCAGATTAGCCAGGAGAGCGGAGTAAGAGTTAAGGTGCTCAACGTGCCCTTCATGAACGGGGCCACGCTCGAGATGGGCGCCTCGAATGAACCCGCCGCGGACGCTATCGCCACCGACATCGCCGCGCTCATGGGCCGGCAGGTCTCATTCCGGTGTCTTTGGGAGCCGACCGAGAAGGACTATTACCTGAGCGTGGAAATCGTCACGCCTCCCAACCCATACAAGGGTCCGCCTCCCCCGCGCATCCTTCATCCGACGCTCCAACCCGGCCCAAGCACGAACAACCCCTGGTTTAACAAAGCGCCGAAGTAGCCGCGTCGCGCGCAGGCCCGCCGCACCCGGATTGCTAGAATACGGTTTCATGTCCGAAGCCGCTGCCGCTTTGAAAAAGACGCCGCTGCACGAAGTGCACAAGGCGGCCGGGGCGAAGATGGTGGATTTCGGCGGGTGGGACATGCCCGTGCAGTACTCCGGCATCCTCGACGAGCACCACGCCGTGCGCCGCGCCGCGGGCCTGTTCGACGTCAGCCACATGGGCGAGATCGTCATCCGCGGCCCGGAGG
>JAKAJI010000281.1 GCA_021813825.1 Acidobacteriota bacterium
CGATTCTCGACACGGAGTCGAATGTCATTGGAACGGTGGTGAACTCGACACAGGTCCAGGAGTTGCCCCTGAATGGCCGGGATTTTCTCCAGTTAGCGCTGACCGCCGCAGGTTCGAGTCCTGTAACAGGCGGGTCGGACGTTTACTCGTCGCAGATCGGGCATCCTGACCGTGCGGTTGTAATCGACGGCAACCCGCCGACGACGACAGGCTACACGATCAACGGGATAGCGACGCGAGGCGAGAGGCTAGGAGAGAGCGCGCTGAATCTTTCGATTGCGGCCATTGACCAATTCAAGGTACAGGAAAGCTTCTTTATGCCGGATCAGGGTCCGGATCCCGCTCTGGTCAACGTGACGACAAAAGGCGGAGCGAACCAGATCCATGGACAGGCGTTTGACTTTTTACGAAACAGCAGCCTGGACGCCAGAAGTTTTTTTGCTCCGGCGCCCGAGGAACTGAAACGGAACCAGTTTGGTTTTGCGGTCGGGGGGCCGGTGATCCACGACAAGGTCTGGTATTACGGATACTACGAAGGATTGCGCCAGACTTCGGCATTCTCAGCGAGCGCGTATACGCCGACGCAAGCCATGTTCGGGGGTAATTTTCAATCCGTGGCGTCGACGATATATGATCCTGCATCTTATTCGCAGGCCACCGGCACGCGTACACCGTTTCCGTCCAATGTTATTCCGCAAGACCGACTAAACCCTGTTTCGCTTGCACTACTGAAGTATTACCTGCCTGGTGCAACGTTAACGGAGTACCCAAGCAACTTGTTCGTGAACCCGAATGACACGCTGGACGACGACCAGGGCGGGCTTCGCATTGATGCGCTTTTGACGTCGAACCAGATGATGTTTGCGCAGGTTCTTCACGAGTCCGGCAATGCGGTCAACGCCGGTATTTTCCCCGTGTCGGGGGCCTCGTACCCAAACTCGAGTACGTTAGCGATGGTTCAACACACGTGGACGTTGAGTCCGACATTGGTCAACACGGCGCGAATCGGGTTTACGCGGGACGAGGCGCTGTTTACAAATCAGGGCGTTAGTGTGGGGCATATTCTTGAGGGTATCGGAATCACGAATACGCTCGATGACCGAGGGGTGACCGCGGTGTCATTGCAGGGATACTCGGGCTTTGGCCGGGCCAACGGCAACCTGGGAAACATAGACAACAATTACCAAGCCGACGATGGAATGAACTGGGTTCACGGGAGTCACAACGTGCAGTTTGGAGCGAGCGTGCGGTACCGGCGCACGTGGGAGCAGAACGCGAATGCAGGTGCGCTAGGCTCATTGCAGTTCCAGCCCGACTTCACAGCCCAGTTGGGCTTGAACGCAAAGGGGGCCATGGCGCCCGTTGCGGGCACGGGGAGTTCGTTTGCCGATTTTCTGCTTGGTCTCCCGTTCAACGCTTCGTTAGCCGGGTTGCCGATGTTTCAATACCGGTCCACACAATTTCTCCCCTATTTCGAGGACACCTGGAGAATCACACCCCGCCTGACTTTGAACTACGGGATCTCGTGGGACTTAACGACCGTACCAAACCCCCAAGGCACGGCTCGCCAGTACGTTCATGGATTTGACTTTCAGACGGGATTGCTCACGTATGCGGCTCTGAATCAAGTGTCGCCGCAAGTGCTTTCTCTGCAGACGCATAATTTCACCCCGCGCCTCGGTCTGGCCTGGCAACCTTCGTTCTTGCCAAATACGGTGATCCGGGCTGGCGCGGGGATGTACTTTGATGACGAGGCATTATCGGAGGCGCAGTTTGCGATGGTTGGCCCGCCGTTCAATACCCCGCTACAACTGTTCAACACTGGCCTGACACCACAGTACATACTCGGGCAGAACGTTTTCCCGGTTTCCTCTTTCCCTGCGCTTTCCAAGAACTTCGCCGCGTCGCTGCCCAATGGAACCACGTCGTTTCTGCTGAACGGTCCCGGCCCGATTCCCTACGTCGATCAATGGAACCTCTCGATCGAACATTCGATTACGCCCAATGACTCGATTGAACTTGACTATCTTGGTTCGTCGTCGCACGACCTGCAGAATCGGTATGACTCCGATCAATGCGTTCCGACGGCAGCGTTGTACTGCAGCCCCACCACTAAGCCCTACCCGAGGTACGCAGGTTTGTTGACAGCAGACTTCAACGGCAATTCCTCGTATGAGGCGTTCTTCGCGAAGTACTATCATCGAATCACGCAGGGGTTGGATTTCCGGCTGGAGTACGCCCTTTCAAAGGTGCTGACCGATGCGTTCGAAGGGCCGAACGTAGCGACCAGTTCACAGATCGCTGATTGCCGGCGGTGCGACAAGGGCTACGCCTCGTTTGACCAGTTCCAACGTGCCGTGGCGAGCACGGTATACGAGGTGCCGTTCGGGCGCGGCCGGCGGTTCGGAGCGCACCTGCCCACGGCGGTGAATCTGCTCGCGGGAG
This sequence comes from Acidobacteriota bacterium, assembly GCA_021813825.1. Lineage (GTDB taxonomy): Bacteria > Acidobacteriota > Terriglobia > Bryobacterales > Bryobacteraceae > JAJYKC01. Next base: position 2,446 of record JAKAJI010000281.1, read on the forward strand.
ATTGGGTCGTTACGGCCATTGGGACATTCGCCTCGGGGCTGCCAATTTTCATTACTTCGCCGAGTACAACAGCGAGCATCTACATAGCCGAACGCCCAAACCGCGTCTGTAACGGCGCCGACAGCGCATTATCCGGGAACTTGCGGACCGACGGGTTCCTCGATTTCAACACCGCCTGCTTCGTTGCTCCGGGCGCGGGTTACTTCGGGAATTCGGGACGAGCGCCGCTATTTGGTCCCGGAATCAATAACTGGGATATCGGGATTCAGAAGCAGTTTCCGGTTCCGATCACCGAGGCGGCGCTGGTGGAGTTCCGGGCGGAAATGTTTAACGCATTTAACCACGCTCAGTTCCTGAACCCAAATGCGAACACCGGGGCAGGTCCGAATTTCGGGCGCGTGTCGGCGACGGCGCCACCGCGTCTGGTTCAGTTGGCACTGAAGCTGGACTGGTAGGATTTGGCAACTGATACAGTTAGGGCCTCGATTGCACTGGAAGGCCGAAGTGCTATGACGCGAAGAGATTTTCTGGAATTAGGCGGGGTGGGGGCTGTGGCGGCGCGCGGGGGGACGGGGCGGGCGCCGAACATCATTTTGATGCTGGGGGACGACCACCGGTGGGATGCGCTTGGGTGCATGGGGAACCGCGTGATTCAGACGCCGGAGTTGGACCGGTTGTCGGCGGCGGGGGTGACGTTTGAGAATCACTTCACGACGACGGCGATCTGCTGCGTGAGCCGGGCGAGTATTTTTCTGAGCCAGTATGCGGCGGTGCACGGGATTAACGACTTCGACAAGCCGCTGGATGCGGGGCAGGTAAAACGGATGTATCCGACGCTGCTGCGGGAGGCGGGGTATCACACGGGATTCATCGGGAAGTTCGGGGTGGGCAGGACGATGCCCGAGACGGCATTCGACGTGTGGAACGGCTTCGGCGGGCAGGGGCAGTATTTTCCGCAGGGCCCGGCGGGGCCGCATTTGACGGACATCATGCGGGACCAGGCGGTGGCGTTTCTCGAGAACGCGCCGAAGGAGAAGCCGTTTTGTCTTTCGATGAGTTTCAAGGCGCCGCATGTGCAAGATGAGGATCCGCGGCAGTATCTGCCTTCGAAAGAGACGCTGAGTTTGTACCGGGATGAGACGATTCCGGGCGAGGGCGGCGCGGCGGAGAGCGACATCGGGCGGTTTCCGATGGCGTTTCAACATTCGGAGAACCGGCGGCGGTGGGGCGTGCGGTTTTCGACGGAGGCTTTGTACCAGGAGTCGATGAAGGGTTACTACCGGCTGGTGAGCGGGATTGACTCGGCGGTGGGGGCGATACGGGGTGCGCTGGCGCGGCTGAAGCTCGACGACAACACGATTGTGATTTATTCGGCCGACCATGGGATTTTTCTTGGCGAGCACGGGTTTGCGGGGAAGTGGCTGATGCACGAGGAATCGATCCGGATGCCGCTGATTATTTACGACCCGCGGGAGACGAGTGCGGCGCGGGGAGCGCGGCGGCGGGCGATGACGCTGAACCAGGATTTGCCAGCGACGGTGGCGGATTTTGCGGGCCTGGCGCATCCGGAGTTTTATCAGGGGCGGAGTTTGCGGGGGCTGCTTCAGCGGGACGAGCCGGAGTGGCGGGCGAGTTGGTATTACGAGCATAATTTTCCGTACCGGGGATGGATTCCGTCGAGCGAGGGTGTGCGGACAAGACGGTGGAAGTATGTGAAGTACACCGACGTGGCGAAGCCGTATGAGGAACTTTACGATTTGCGGGAAGACGCGCACGAGACGCGGAACCTGGCGGGGAGCGCCGCGCATGAGCGGGTGAAGCGGGCGATGGTGGCGCAGCACGGGAAATGGAAGGCGAGCCTGGCGAGTTGGGATGGGCGGAGTAAGTGGGTGGATCCGGTAACGGAGGAGGAGTTGAAGCGGGACAGCATGGAGTGAGCCATCGTTTTCGTTGCCCGGGAGGGATACACTAAGGTTCGAGTTTTCCCAAGGAGGGGAAGAGCCGATGGTAAGCCTCACGGTGAACGGGACGGAGCGGCGGTTCGAGGGCGACCCGGAGATGCCGCTGTTGTGGTATCTGCGCGACGAGTTGCGGCTGACGGGGACGAAGTACGGGTGCGGGATTGGGCTGTGCGGGGCGTGCACGGTGCACCTGGACGGGGAGGCGACGCGGAGCTGCTCGGTGACGATGAGTCAGACCAGCGGCAAGGCGGTGGTGACGATTGAGGGGTTGGACCCGCAGGGCGCGCATCCGGTGCAGGAGGCGTGGAAGGAGCTGAGCGTGCCGCAGTGCGGGTACTGCCAGGCGGGGCAGATCATGCAGGCGGCGGCGCTACTGAAGGCGAAGCCACACCCGAGCGATACCGACATCGATGAACTGATGCAGGGGAACTTGTGCCGGTGCGGGACGTACCTGCGAATACGGGAAGCGATCAAGAAGGCGGCGGGGGTGCGGGCATGATCCGGATTGAAGGAGTGAGCCGGCGGGGATTTTTGGAGGGTTTGTTTTCGGCCGGGGCGCTGATTTTGAGCGTGCGAGTGCTGCCTGGGGCGGAAAGCGAGGCGGATGCGGCGGCGTTTCATCCGAGCGTGTATCTGGGAATTGAGACGGATGGGACGGTGCGGATTGTGGCGCACCGGTCCGAGATGGGGACGGGCGTGAAGACGTCGCTGCCGATGATTGTGGCCGAGGAACTGGACGCGGACTGGAAGCGGGTGAAGGTGGAGCAGGCGGTAGGCGATCCGAAGTACGGGTCGCAGGACACGGACGGCTCGGCCTCGATTCGCGACTTTTACGAGGCAATGCGGGAGGCGGGCGCGACAGGGCGGCTGATGCTGGAGCGGGCGGCGGCGGGAATGTGGGGAGTAAGTCCGGGCGAGTGTAAGGCGGAGTTACACACGGTTGTAAGTGCGAAGCGGAGGAAGAAAGCAGGATTCGGCGAGTTAGCGGCGTTGGCGGCGAAACAGCCTGTGCCGGCCAAGAGCGAACTGCGATTTAAGAACAAGAGCGAATACCGGTACGTGGGCAAGGGCGTGCCGATTGTGGACATCGACGATATCGTCACGGGGCGGGCGATGTTCGGGCAGGACGCGGCGATGCCGGGGATGCTGTATGCCTCGATTGAGCGGTGCCCGGTGATCGGTGGGGCGGTGAAAGGCGTGGACGACACGGCGACGCTCAACGTGAGCGGCGTGCGGCAGACGGTGGCGATCGATCCGTTCAAGCCGCCGTGCGCGTTTCAGCCGCTGGGTGGGATCGCGGTGATCGCGGATAACACGTGGGCGGCGATGCAGGGACGGAAGAAGTTGAAGGTGGAGTGGGACCTGGGAGCGAACGCAGGGTACGACTCGGCCGCTTACCGGCAAGAGATGAGCGAGACGGCGCGGAAGCCGGGCAAGGTGTTGCGCAACGCCGGGGACGTGGACAAGGCGTTTGCCGGGGCGGCGAAGGTGCACGAAGCGGAGTATTACACGCCGCTGCTTTCGCACGCTCCGATGGAGCCTCCGGCGGCGGTGGCGCATTTCCGGGATGGGAAGGTGGAGACGTGGACGGCGACGCAAAACCCGCAAGCGGTGCAGGAGACGGTGGCGGCGGCGGTGGGCATTAAGAAAGAGGACGTGCTGTGCCACGTGACGCTGCTGGGCGGAGCGTTCGGGAGGAAGTCGAAGCCGGACTATGTGGCCGAGGCGGCGGTGCTGTCGAAGAAGGTCGGCAGGCCGGTGAAGGTTGTCTGGAGCCGCGAGGACGATATTCAGTTCGACTATTATCATTCGACGGCGGCGATGTACTTGAAGGCCGGGTTGGATAAGAGCGGCAAGCCGGTGGCGTGGCTCAACCGGAGCGTGTTTCCGACGATCAGTTCGACGTTTGTGAACGGGGCCGAGTACGGCGGTGACGGCGAGATGGCCATGGGCTGGACGGACGTGCCGTTCGCGATTCCGAACATCCGGACGGAGAACGGGGCGGCGAAGAACCATGTGCGGATCGGGTGGCTGCGGTCGGTAGCCAATATTTATCACGTGTTCGGCGTGCAGTCGTTCATGCACGAGCTGGCGCATGAGGCGGGACAGGATCCGCTGGAGTATTGGCTGAAGGCGCTGGGTCCGGACCGGCGGCTGGATTTTTCGACGCAGGGCGTGAAGGACTGGAACTACGGCAACCCGGTGGAGAAGTACCCGTTCGAGACGGCGCGGTTGCGGCGGGTAATGGAGTTAGCGGCCGAGCGCGGCGGATACGCGAAGTTCCAGAGCGGCGGCGGGCGCGGGATGGCCGTGGTGGCGCACCGGAGTTTTCTTTGCTACGTCGCGGCGGCGGTAC
>JAKAJI010000014.1 GCA_021813825.1 Acidobacteriota bacterium
CACTGATGCCGGCGCCATTGTCCCAAACCGCGATTTCGGCTTGATCGTTCCCGCGCGGCCCGCACGACATCCCAATCTCGCCACCCGGCCGGACCGCGTCCAAGGCGTTGCTCAGAAGAATCAGCAGTACCGTCTCCAGGAGGTTGCGGTCCGCGCAGACTCGCAAGCCTCTACCCCGCTCCGTCTCGACCGTAAGGCTTGCGTGCCGGGCCTGGATCACGGGCTGGAAAAAAGCCGCGACGGACTGCACTGTGGCCTCGACATCCTGGATTTCCTTGTTTACCGGGCCGGACCGCGAGAAATCGAGCAGCCGTCGCACAAAATGGCGGCAGAACTTCAGTCCCTCTTCGATCCGGGCCAGATCGCCGTCATCGCCGATGCGCTCGCGCAGCAGCTCCACGCGCAACAGCAGCGCCGCCAGCGGGGAATTCAAATGATGCGCGGTTCCAGCCGCCATTTTCCCCATGCTCGTGAGTTTCTCGAGCTCGACCATCGCATCGCGCCATCGGACGCGTTCCCGAATGTCGTAGGTCGCCTCCAGGTAGTGGATCGGCTCACCCCGCTCGCGGAAGGGGCGGAGGCTCAATTGGACCGGAAAAGGAACACCGTTCCGGTCCAGCCTCATCGTCTCGACGTTCAGGACCGGTTCGCCGCTGTCCCCCTGCCGACTGAACTCCCGGAGTTCTTCGACCCGGTCGGTAGGGACCGTCGGCAACGGACGCCCGGCGATTTCCGTCTTCCGGTAGCCGTACATTTGTTCGGCGGACGCGTTCCACTCCACGACACGGAGATCCTTGTCGTAGAGAATCACCCCGCCGGGAAAATCTTCGAGCAGCCCACGGTACCGCTCATTGGAACGCCGCAGGTCCTCCTCGCTCTGGCGCCGCTGCCGCAGGACGAACCAGGCGGCCCAGAACGTCAGCACGAGCGACGACGCGACGCCGCGCGTGATGTACAAATAGTGCAGCGTCAGGTAGTTGGCGTCGCGGAAAAAGCGGTTTTCCACCAGCTCCCACCCCGCGAACACAAAGGCTACGAGCGTGATGCTCGATAGCGTCAGCGTGGCCCAGAACCAATGCTTTTGGCCCATAGATCCGACGCCCGATTATGTTATCAGCAGCGGGAAACTATTGCTTGAGCGTCCGCACGAACGCAATCACATCGCCTACCTGCTTGTCGCTCAACCCACTCACGGCCTTCATCTTGCCATTGCCGGTCGTGATGATTTTCTTTAACTCCGCATCGGACTTCGCCTGAACTTCTTTGGAGCCCAACGGATGCATCTCCACTTTGAACATCTTTGCGATCGCCGGTTTCCCCTCGCCGGCTGGGCCGTGGCAAGGCTGGCACTTGGATTCGAACACGGTTTTCCCCTCCGGGGCCCCGGCGACCGCAAGCCCGCAGGCTGCGACAAATACGATTGCGAGTGTCTTCATGATTCTCCTTTTGCTCAAGATGACTTCGAAGGCTCGAGATAACCCGAGCCGTTTGCTTCCAACCGCCGGATCACGAGCCGGATTGCCAGCACCGTGATGGCGATAAAGAACACGGATACTGCCAGGCCGACCCGCCGGACGTTCTTCTCGTGCAGCGCGGACTCGCCGGCATTCAGCGTTTCGGCGGCAATCTTCATGCCCGCTTCGATGGGTTTGTGCATCTCTTCGGGCTGGAACGAGTGCAGCGCCAGACGTGCCTTGACGAGATTCTCGCGGCCGTCGTCCAGACGGATCTGCGCTTCCGAAACCTCCATGCCGGACTTGTCGGCTTCCGAGAGTACCGCGTCGGAGCGCTTGAGAGCGGCTCCCAGTCCGTCGATCCACTGCGCCATTTGCGCAGCGGTTTTTGCGCCCTCCGTTCCCGCCTCATGGCACGATGAGCAGACCGCCTTGGGGCCTACCAGCATCGCCGTTGAGGGCTGTTGAATCCCATGATTGCTGTGGCAGGTGATGCACCCGCCCCCGCCCGAGGCGCCTGAAAAGATCGGCTCGTGCACGCTCTTGTCGTACAGTTGCGCGAACAGCACGTGGCAACTGCCGCAAACTGCCGCCACGGAAGCGACCTCGGGTGGCTTGGCGCCGTGATTGCCGTGGCACGAAGCGCAGTTGGGAGCCCCCAGGTCGCCCTTCTTAAGCTCCGCCCAGTGGACGCTCGTGTAATACTGTTCTAACTGGTTCGTTGGTATCCCGTACTTGGCCATCTTCTTGGCGTCCGCGTGGCAGTGCCCGCACGTGGCGGGTAGTCGCACCGGGTAGACCGGCGCCAACGGATTCTTCACCGCCCGAATGTCGTGGACGCTGTGGCAATCGATGCACGTCGCTACGTTTTCATCACCCGAGGCGAGCCGCTTGCCGTGGACACTTGTCTTGTAGAGTTCGAATTGATCAACCCGCTGCTGCGGCCGGTAGCGGCGCATGAAATCCGGGTTGCTGTGACAGTTCGCGCAAAGCTGCGGGATCGCGGCGCGCTTGGGCTTGCCGATGAAGCCCTTCGCCTTGCTCATCGCCAAAGACGGATCGTCGCTCGTCGGGTCTCCACCGTGACAGTTGGCGCAGCTTAGACCGTTGGCATAGTGAATATCGTCGTGAATCAACAGTGCCGGTTTTTGAATGGCTCCGTCCATCGCCGTGTGGCATTCGATGCAAGTATCTTTAGCGGACGCCGCCAGAAGCGATGCCGGCAGCAGCAGGACCGCAATCGCAGCGAGTCTCATTTGACATACCCCAAATAGGTGAATACCGCGAGATACGCCGCTAACACGATGGCAACGCCGGTCACCAACCGCGTGCGCGCCTGCCCGGCTCGATCCACGCCCCACACCGGAATCAACGCCCAGCCGGCCGCCACCGCGCCGAATCCGCCGATCCCGAGAAGTTCCCCTTCAAAGACCCACACGCGGCTGGGGATCAGCTTCAGCGTGTAGAACTGCGCCAGAAAATACCATTCCGGACGGATCCCTTTCGGCGCCGACGCGAAGGGATCGGCTTTTACGCCCAACTCCCACGGATAGATCGCCGCCAGGGCCCCAAGTACCGCCAGGGCGCCGTACCATACCATCGCTTCCCGCAGGAAAAAATTCGGGAAAAACTTCATCTGCCGCACGCCGGAAGAAGAGATCCAGGGAGGCGTGCTCATGCCATGCTTCTGCACCAGCAGAATATGCACGCCGATGAGCGTGGCGGCGATGAGCGGCAGCACCATCACATGAAGCGCGAAGAAGCGCGTAAGAGTGGGAGCCCCCACATCGTCGCCGCCACGCAGAATCCGCGCGATCGCCTTGCCGATCACCGGCGTGCTTCCCGCCACGTCCGTTCCGACTTTGGTCGCAAAGTAGGAAATCTGATTCCACGGCAGCAGGTATCCGCTGAAGCCGAAGCCCAGCGCCAGGCCGAGCAGCACGATCCCGCTCGCCCAGGTGAGCTCCCGCGGCGGACGGTACGCGTGCGTGAACACAACACTGAACATGTGAACGAATGCGGTGAAAATCAGAAGATTCGCCGACCAACTGTGGATCGAACGGATCAGCCACCCAAACTCGACGCGCGTCATGATGAAGCGCACACTGTCGAAGCCCTCGGCCACCGTCGGGCGATAGTAGAACAGCAGCAAAGTACCCGTGATCAACTGAATGCCGAACAGAAACAGCGTGATGCCGCCGAAGTAGTACCAGCGCGTCGCCGAATGCACTGGAACGGTTTTGTGTTCCGCCAGTTCCCCAATTGCGCGCAGGCCGAGCCTGTCGTCAAGCCACTGGAGGGTTTTCTCTGCCATGGCTTGCCCCTAAGCCCGCCGGCTGATGATGACTTCGTCGCCGCGCAGGTTCACCACGTACGCCTCGAGCGGGTTCGGCGGCGGACCCGAGACGACGCGTCCGTTCAAGTCGTACGTGCCGTTGTGGCAGGCACACCAGATCTGCTGCGTCGTGTCGCGGTATTGCACCGTGCAGTTCAGATGCGTGCAGACCGCCGAGAATGCTTTGAACTCGGTGTCGCTGATGCGCACCAGGAGCGCCGGCTTGCTGCCGAACCTCACAATCTTGCCGGAATTCGGCTTCAGATCCTGGATCTTACCGCCGGAAACTTCGTTCACCGCCGCCTCAGTAATCAGCGGTGGGTTCAGGAAGCGAAGTACGGGATAAAGGAACGAGGCGATCGACGCAAACGCCCCTCCGCCCAGCAGCCACGACAACATTCTCCTTCGGCTGCTTTCCTCTTCCCTATTGGTTTGTGTGCACCCCGCGCACTGCCCCGGGCCAGTATTCGACGCCATGAGACTCCTTCGAAATTTCCTCTTGGGGGAAGGGTTGGCAAGTCGAAAGCCATTTCCGAACCGGCGCACCGCGGGCCGCGCCGGTCGACAAACGCGTTGTTTGTGAAGGATATCCGCTTTGCGCAGCGTCCGGCGGGGTCAGACAACGTGTCCGAGAAACGGTCAGCGTCAGAGGATAAGACATCCGGACTGTCTGAAGGTGGTTCTATTTCGGCCCGTGGGGGACGAAGCGGCTCGAAACCGTTCCCTTCGGCGCGCCACGGCGGATGTGAATCGGCGCATTGGAGGTTCGGAGTTCCAGAAGGTTCCCGCCGGATCCTAATTTCGCATCGATGACCGAGTTTGTATGCCAGCCGGCGGGCAAGGTCATTTCGAAGTCGCTCGATATGCGGCCATTCGAGGTGGAGGCCTTGAGATGCGCCGAGACATCGCCGGCGAGCCACAGCGTGATCGGCCCATTCGATGTCGTGGCGCGGATTTCGGGCACGGGGGATGATGCGAGCGCCACCTCGATCGGGCCGTTCGAGGTCGTCAGTTGAAGGCGTGACGAGCCGGCCGCTTCGAGACGGCGTACGCCGATGGGCCCGTTCGATGTCGTGGCGCGCAGTTGCCCCTTGAAGTCTTCAATGTGAACCGGCCCGTTAGACGTCGCAAGCTCCGCGCGGCCCTCGACGCCCGTCACCGCGATGGCGCCGTTCGAACTGGCGATGTGTTCCAGAATCACCTGACGAGGAACCTTGATCCGAAGCGACATGCCGCTGCCGCCGTGAGCGTTTTCGGGCACGACAGTGCGAATGAGAATGGCCTCCGGCGAAGATTGAACCGCAAGCTTTACCTGGTTCAGCTCCTCCTCCGTTCGCCCATGTTTTTCAGCCTCGATTTCGACGGAGTTCTGGTCCCAACCGGTGATCGACACGGCCCCATTCCGATTCTCCACCTGAACTCGCCCGCCCGAAGCCAGCGGATACTGCGAACGACTTGTGCTGGTTGCCTCCGCCCCCAATAACAGGCTTGCTGCCGGCAACACGAATCCTGCGACGGCCCATTTCCAAGACATCGACGATCTCCCTTCTCACACCACTACCTTTTGACGACCGGAAGGTTACGGCTGGAAATAGGTTTTCAGAACGTGAAGCGGGTTTGAACTTCGAAGCGCCGGTTGTCCGCGGATTCGGAAAACCCGGTGCCGCCCAGTGAAGTCACGCCATACGGTTGGTTGGCCTGGCCGAACAGCGGCGAGGTGATGTCGCCGATGATCGGCCCGGGATTGTTGTGGTTGAGCAGGTTGCGCATGGAAACGCCAACCGAGAGCCGGTATCGGGCGTCGCCGCCGGGGGAACGCGGCGAGCCGAAGCTGAACTGGCGCGCCAGGCGCAGGTTCGCCAGGATGAGGCCGGGGCCGCGGCCGTAATTGCGGGGCACAATCGGCTCGCCGGGCGACGGGTTGGGGTCGAGAAGCCCATACGAGGTGCGGATCAGGCCGGGCTTGGAGGGATTCGTGGCGAAGGCCGGCCGCGCGTTGAAAAGCGTATCGCCGTAAATGTCCTGGCCGGCGATAATGTCGAACGGAGGGCCGCTGCTCAACGTCAGCAGTGGGCTGAAGGTCAGTTTCCAGGGCCCGGTGATGGCGCCGCCCGCGGTCATGCGATGCCGGATGTCGGTGGCGGCAGGTCCGTATTCCCCCGCCATGCTGTATGGGTTGGAGGGAAACGTCAACAGACCGTCGGTATTGCTCAGCGCGTCGTTGTACGTGTAGGAGCCAAACAACGACACCTTTTGATTCACCCGTGAGTTGACGCTGACAATGAGCTGGTTCTGGTTGTACAGGCCGGAGGATTCCATCAGAAAGATCGGATTCGGATTTCCGAAGGGAAACAGACCCGTGACCGGGAGCGGAGCGTTGATGTCCGCCGAACGAAGTTCGTGCCAGCCGTGGCTGTTCGAGTACGTAAGCGTCACCGTGGTGTTTCCCGGGAGTTGGCGTTCCACGGCGAGGGCCGTCTGCGCCACGCGCGGCGCCTCGAGCGACGAACTGACCTCCTGAATCGCGCTGGGCGCCTGCGACGCGGCAAGTTCGGCCTCGGTCGGCATGCCGGGAAAGAAATCCGGGTTTGAGATGACGTACTGCTTCTGCCGGACGCCGTTGTAGCGCAGCGCCGTGATCGTGTTTGCCAACGCGAAGCGGTCGTAGAAAATCCCGAAACCCAGGCGTATGACGGTCTTCGGTTGCGTGCTCGATCCGGGGGCCCAGGCGAGGCCGAAGCGAGGGGCGAAGTCGAGGTTGTCGCTGATGTTGCTCTGGTTCTCGTAGCGAAGTCCCAGGCTGAGCGTGAGGTTGCGGCGAAGCCGCCAGTCGTCGCCCACAAACAATCCCGCGTCGAATTGATTTGCCAGGATCGCCGGCAGACCCGTCGACAGAGTGTACTGCGTCGCGCCGCCGCCCAGGGCCCGGATCTGGGCCGGTGTGTAGTTCATTCCGGAAAACAGTAGCGTGCGCTGGTAGCTTTCAATCGACGTGATGGTCTCGGGAATCGGAGCACCATTCGGCCCGATAACCGGCTGATTCGCGGCGTCGAGAACAGGCCCGATCCCTCCGCCGAACAGGAAGGTCCCGTTGAAGTTCTGCTCCGATACCGAGTCCTCCCGGGAGCCGCGCAGGCGCCCGCCGAAGCGCCAGGAATGCTGGCCGCGATCGATCGAAGTATAGTTTTGAAACTCGTAGTTGTCCTGCGTATCGGCAGAGTCGCCGATCGGGGAACCGCCGCCGGTGAACGCGTTGAGCACCTGGATTTCAGCGCTAGGCGTGGTCGAGCGCATGGTCATGGCCGGGCGGAAATACTGAAAGCGCGTCGTCATGACGGCGTTCGCGCCCAGAATGGCGGTGTCGGTGAGTTGCAGCGTCTGGTACAGCATTCTCACGTCATACCCCTGGCTGACTAGGTTGAACCCGCCAACGCTGGAGTCCCCAATCTCGCTGCGGGAAACGCTGAAGCGGGCGGTCAGCGTGTTGGAATCGGTGAGGCGGTAGTCGACGCGCGGCGTGACCACGATCCGGCGCTGGGGGATGGAGAAGACATCGGTGTAAGGATTGATGATGGCGAGGGTAAGAGGGTCGAGCGTCACGCCGTTGATGATGGCGCCATTGTCGATGGAGGCACGCATCACATCGAGCGAGAATGAAAGGCGCCCGGTGAGTGGGCCTGTAACGTTCCCCCCGTATTCCTTCAGCAGGAACGGCGCCTTCTCCGCGGCGTACGGGTTGCGTGAGTTCCACACGCTGTCGCCGAAGTTGTAGAAGCCGGCTCCGTGCCAGGCGTCCGCGCCCGGCTTGGTGACGATCTCGATACGGCCCAGGCCGAGCGTGTCGTACTCCGGCGAGAAAGGGTTCTGGTTGATGCGGATTTCCGAGATCGAGTCCTTGGTCGGAAGTTCGCCGCCGCTGAAGCCGTCAACGAAGAGGGCGCCGCCGTTCGGTCCGGCGGACGGGCCCGCCAGGGCCTGTAGATCCGAGGCGAGGTCGTCGGGGTCATCGGCGAGCGCGGAGAGGTCTTTACCCCGGAGGACCAGCGCGCCGGCGTTGGCGGCGGGGTTGGTCGAGACCGCGGGTCCGGCCTCGGCCTCGACGGTGACCTGCTGGCGCGTCGAAACGACGCTCAAGTGGAGGTCGAGCCGAGTGGCGCCCGAACCGATCGTCACATCGGTCCCGCCTGCTAGCGCTTTGTCCTTTGTGCTGGCGTGGACATGGTACGTGCCAGGAAGAAGCGACGGGAAAGCATACGAACCGTCGTCCTTGCTGACCGTAGCGCGGCGCGCGCCCGAGGGGCCTTCAACCGTAATCGATGCGCCGGGAATCACCGCGCCGCTCGTGTCGAGCACGCGGCCGTGGAGTCCGCCCGTCTGGGCCGGGAGCGTGCCCACGGCGCAGCAAAGCAGCCACATCAGGAGAGAAATCCGGCGGAGATACCCGCTGGGGTTGCGCATCGGATCTCTCAGTATGACGCCTAAACCTGAAGCTTCTCTGAAATCGACCGCGGACGCCGAAGCTTGCGCCATCAGACGGCGGTCAGGGCGCGATGCAGCGCGGCAAGTTCGGCGATCGAAAGTTGTTCGGCGCGCCGGCCGGTCTCCGGCAGAGCGTCGAGGCGTTCCTTTGGGTAGGCGCCCAGAAGGTTGTTGCGGATCGTTTTCCGTTTCTGCCGAAAGCAGAGGCCGGCAAATTTCAGCAACGCGGCTGTGTCGGTCGAATCCGGCGCCTCCGGGCGCGGAAGCAAACGGATCACCGCGGAGTCCACCTTCGGTGGCGGACGAAAGGCCGCGCGGGAAACCGGAAACAGAATCGTAACTTCGGCCCGCAGTTGGGCGAGCACCGAGAGGTAGCCGTAGTCGCGCGTGCCAGGCGCAGCCGCGAGGCGGGCGGCGACCTCCTGCTGGACAAGGAAAACGGCGCGGCGCAGCAGCGGGCCCAGCGCCAGCGTCTTTTCGACAATAGGGGACGTGATGTAATACGGCAGATTGCCGGCAACAGCCACCGGGCCATAGGCGTCGAGCGGCGCGCGGAGCACGTCGCTTTCAACAATTTCGAGCTTTGGCGAATCGCGGAATTTCTCGCGGAGGTACTGCGCCAGCACTGGGTCGATTTCGATCGCGATGACCTGCGCTGCGCGTTCCACCAGATGCGAGGTCAGCGCGCCCCGGCCCGGTCCGATTTCGATCACGGTTTCCCCCGCCTCCGGACAGGCCGCCTCGGCAATGGACGCGAGAATGGACTGGCGTACGAGGAAATGTTGTCCGAGGCGCCGGCCCATCCGTTTCAAGCTAACAAAGTCCGGAAATGCGGCAAGGACCGGTTGGTTCGCCGTTCATGTCACCATGAAAGTTACATGTCTTCTGTCCCAACTAACGAGAGTATTCGCAACATAGCCATCATTGCGCACGTCGACCACGGCAAAACCACGCTGGTCGACGCCATGCTGCGCCAGAGCGGCATCTTCCGTGCCAACGAACAAGTGGAAGACCGCGTGATGGATTCCAACGAACTCGAGCGGGAGCGCGGCATCACCATTCTCGCGAAAACCACCGGCGTACGCTACGGCGGTGTCAAAATCAACATCGTCGACACGCCCGGCCACAGCGACTTCGGCGGCGAGGTCGAGCGCGCCCTGAAAATTGTCGACGGTGTCATGCTGCTGGTGGATTCAAGCGAGGGCCCACTGCCGCAAACGCGGTACGTGTTGATGAAAGCGCTCGAAGCCAAGCTCCCGCCGATTGTCGTCATCAACAAAATCGACCGTCCCGACGCGCGGATTCAGGAGGTGCTGAACGAAATCTATGACCTGTTCATCGACCTCGACGCCACCGAGGATCAGCTCGATTTCCCGGTAATCTACACCAACGCGAAAGCAGGCATCGCGCGGCTGAGCCCGGAAGACAGCTCGGCCGATCTGCGGCCTCTGTTCGAAACGATCCGCGAGCGGATCCCGCCTCCGAAGGGCGATCCCGAAGGGCCGCTGCAACTACTCGTGGCGAACCTCGACTACAGCGACTATCTGGGCCGGCTCGCAATCGGCCGCGTCTTTGGCGGAACGCTCCGGCTGAACGACGAAGTCGCCATCGCCAAGCTCGACGGCACGATGCACAATACGCGGATCACGAAGCTGTATTCGTTTGAAGGGCTGAAGCGGGTGGACGAGACGGTCGGCCGGCCCGGAGACGTGCTCGCCATCGCCGGCGTCGAAGGGATCACGATCGGTGAGACGGTGACCAGCGCGACGGCGCCCGCGCCGCTGCCGAAAATCCAGATCGACGAGCCGACAATCGCGATGCTGTTCACCATCAACACGTCCCCGTTTGTGGGCCGCGAGGGCCAGTACGTCACCTCGCGGAATTTGCGCGACCGTCTGGACAAGGAACTGCTGACCAACGTCAGTATTCGCGTCGAGGAAGCGGGCGGACCGGACGCCTTCAAGGTCATGGGCCGCGGCGAACTGCAGCTTGCGATTCTCATCGAAATGATGCGGCGCGAGGGGTACGAGCTGGCGGTAGGCAAACCGGAGATCATCACCCGGCACTTGGACGGGAAGCTCAGCGAGCCGCTGGAACTCCTGGTCATCGACTGCCCGGAAGAGTTCATCGGCGTCGTGATCGAGAAGATGGGTGCCCGCAAGGGCAAAATGGCGAAGATGATCAACCACGGCTCGGGACGAGTGCGGATCGAGTTTCACGTGCCCTCGCGCGGGCTGATCGGACTGCGCAGCGAAATGCTGACCGACACCAAGGGCACGGCGATCATGAACTCGCTGTTTCATGGCTACATCGAGTGGCAGGGCGAAATCGCAACGCGCCCCACGGGATCGCTGGTCGCCGACCGGCCCGGCAAGGCCACGGGTCACGCGATCTTCAATCTGCAGGAGCGCGGTGTCATCTTCGTCACGCCCGGCACGGAGGTCTACGAGGGAATGATCGTCGGCGAAAACTCGCGCGACAGCGACCTGAACGTGAACATCGTGAAGGAAAAGAAGCTGACCAACATGCGCGCTTCGACCGCGGATGAAGCCATCCGCCTGGTGCCGCCGAAAATCCTGAACCTGGAACAGGCAATCGAGTTTATCCGCGACGACGAATTCGTAGAGGTTACGCCGAAGTCGATCCGGCTGCGAAAGAAGATCCTGAAAGCAAACCAGCGCTAGCGTGCCATATTAACTGGCGAGCTTCGCCTGTAGGAGCTCCCGCACGGCTGCCGGGTCCGCTTGGCCCTGCGTGGCCTTCATCACCTGGCCAACGAGGTAGCCGATGACCGCGGTTTTGCCGGCGCGGTACTGTTCCACCTGTTTCGCGCTCGCCGCCAGAACTTCGTTCACGATCCGGTCCAGTTCGCCCTTGTCGCTGATCTGCCGGAGCCCTTCGCGTTCCATGATGACGCTGGGTGAATCGCCGGTTTCGAGCATTCGGGCGAAAATTTCCTTGGCCAGCTTGCCGCTGATTTCGCCCTTGGCGATGAGCGTGCAAAGTTCCCCGAGACGGCCGGCCGGCACGGGAGATTCCTCGATCGCTTTGCCATCGAGCGCACCCATGAGGTCGCCGGTCACCCAGTTGGCGGCAAGCCGGGCGTCGCCGCAGGCTTTAACGACCGCCTCAAAATAGTCGCTCAGCTCCCGGCTGCCCGTGAGCACTTGGGCGTCGTACTCGCGGAGCCCGTACGAGGCGATAAATCGCGCGCGCTTTTCGGCGGGCGGCTCCGGCATCGCGTCCCGAATTTCTTCCAGCCACGCCGCCGAAATCCGTACAGGCGCCAAGTCGGGCTCGGGGAAATAGCGGTAGTCGTGCGCATGCTCCTTGCTTCGCATGGAGGCCGTTTCGCCGGTCTCAGAGTTGTAAAGCCGGGTTTCCTGAACAAGACGCCCGCCGCTCGTGAGCACGCGGGCCTGCCGCGCGATTTCGTATTCGATGGCCAGGCGGGCAAAGCGGAACGAGTTCAGGTTCTTCACTTCGGCCTTGGTGCCGAGCTTCGTCTCGCCGCGAGGCCGGATGCTCACGTTGGCGTCGCAGCGAAGCTGGCCCTTCTCCATGTCGCACTCGGACACGCCCAGGAACTGCATCGTCTCTTTCAGCGCCGTGAGATAGGCGTAGGCCTCGTCCGGCGTGCGGATGTCGGGCTCGCTGACGATTTCGATCAGCGGTGTTCCGGCGCGGTTCAGATCGACGTAGGTGTAGTCGGCGCTATCGCGGAACCCGTCGTGGATGCTCTTGCCGGCATCGTCCTCCAGGTGGACCCGCGTGACGCCAATGCGCTTTGCGCCCCCACCGGCGGCGGCAACCTCAACCCAGCCGTGTTCGGCGAGCGGTTCGTCATATTGAGAGATCTGATAGCCCTTGGGCAGGTCCGGATAGAAGTAGTTCTTGCGGGCGAAGCGTGACACCGGGTTCACGCGGCAGTGCAGGCCCAGTGACGCGCGGACGGCCATTTCGACGGCAGCGCGGTTCAACACAGGCAGCGCCCCGGGCAGCCCGAGACAGACCGGACACACGTTCGTGTTGGCGGGCGCTCCGAAACTGGTGGCGCAGGCACAGAAGATCTTGGTGCGCGTGGCGAGTTGGACGTGCACCTCCAGGCCGATCACGGCTTCGTATTTTGCGGTCAAATCCTCTGTTTCCGCTGCCATACTAAAGGACATGACCCATTATAGGAAGCTCGGCGGGTTTGCCTTGAGCTTTCTGGCTTGCGTCATCTCGTGCGGAGTGCTGCTGCGGGCGGCCGACGCGGACCTCCTGCTGAAGAACGGGCGCATCTGGACCGGAGACCCCGGCGACCCGTGGGCCGAAGCCGTCGCAATTCGCGGATCGCGGATTCTGGCCGTTGGAAACAACAACGCTGTGGCCGACCAGGCGGGCGCTCACTCGAACGTCATCGACCTGCACGGACGCCTCGCCATTCCCGGCTTTCATGAGGCGGCTACGCAGTTTCTGGCGGGTTCAATGGCGATGAGCGGCATCGACCTCACGGGAGCATGCTCGCTCGCCGAAATGCAGGCGCGCGTGCGGGACTACGCCGCGGCGCATCCCAAGGAACCGTGGCTTACCGGGTCCGGTTGGAAAACCGAATGTTTCCCGGATCACCGGTGGCCCGCGAAGCAGGACCTTGACGCGGTGGTGCGGGATCGCCCGGTGTTTCTGCGCGCCGCCGACGCGCAGGCCGCCTGGGTCAATTCGCGGGCGTTGCAGCTTGCCGGGATCACGCCGCAGACCCGTTATCCCGGCCTCGGGCAGATCGTGACGGACCCGGCTACGAACGAACCCACGGGCTGTCTGCGGGAAGGCGCGCAACACCTGGTCACCAAGGTCATTCCTGACCCGACGCGAGCGCATAAGCTGGCGGCGCTCGAACAGGCGATCAAGCTGGCGGCTTCGCTCGGAATCACGGGCATCGACAATGCGGGCGGCGACGCCGAACTGGTGTCGTTGTTCGACGAACTTGACCGGGAGAAAAAGTTGGCGCTCCGGGTAAACCTGGCGCTTACGATTTCTCCCGCGATGCTGCCCAACGCGGTGGAACGGATCGTCGAGATGAAGCAGATCTACCGGAGCCCGCGGTTGCGGGTCACCGGCGCGCGGTTCGTCCTGGATGGCTCCGTCGCGTTGCGCACCGCGGCTTTGCTCGCGCCTTATAGCGATGCGCCCGCTTCTTCGGGCCGGCTGGACTGGACGCCGGAGGCTTACGAAAGCCTGGTTACGCAGTGCGACGCCGGGGGACTGCAGGTAATGACGCATGCCGCCGGCGACCGGGCCGTGCGAATGGCGCTGGATGCGTATGAATACGCGCGGAGGGAAAACGGGACGCACGACTCGAGGTGGCGTATCGACGGGATCGAGACCATTGCGCCCAGTGATGTGGCGCGGATGGGGCGACTGGGTGTGGTCAGCGGGGCGGCGCCCGCCGAGGCTTTGGATGGCCCACTCGACGCGTTCGAGCGCGCCGTCGGGCCCGAGCGGCTCAAGTTCGGCTATCCGTGGGCGTCACTCGACGCGGGCGGCGCGAAACTGGTGTTCTCGAGCGGATGGCCGCTCGAGCGCTCTCTGGATCCGATTCGGGCGATCTACGCCGCCGTGAACCGTGTAACTCCGGACCGCAAGCCCGCGGGTGGCTGGGTGCCCGCGCAGAAGATCGGAGTCGAAACCGCAGTTCGTGCCTTTACGGCGAACGCGGCCTATGCGTCATTTTCCGAACACCAGTGGGGGCAGATCCGCGCCGGAATGCTGGCGGACGTCGTAGTGCTCTCACGGGATTTGTTTGAGACGTCGCCGCTGGAGCTGAATTCCGCCCGTATCGACATGACGATCTTCGACGGAAAGATCGTATACAGCACCGCCAGCGAGCAGTAGGTCACCACACACACCCGCCCGAGCCGCAACCGCAAGGGACTGCTCAACCCGCCTGATCCCACCCACCGCGACACCGGCCCACATCATCCCGTTCGGCGGCTGCGAAACCGAGCCGCGACCGCAAGGGAGCGTCCTTTCCCGCCCGCGAAAACGACATTCGACTCGGCGGCATAAGATAGGGAGTTAGCTTCCAAGGAGAATTTGTGAGATTACTTATCGCTTGCCTGTTTGCGTTCGTTCCTGCTCTCAGCGCCGCTGACGCGCCCGTTCTGTTGCGCCAACCAGCACTCGGAAAGACGCGCATCGTGTTTGTTTACGGGGGCGACCTATGGTCGGTGGCGCGCGACGGGGGAGAGGCGGTGCGGCTAACCACCGGAGCGGGAGTCGAGAGTAATCCCGTGTTCGCACCCGACGGCGAGCGAGTGGCTTTCAGCGGCGAATACGGGGGGAATCCTGACGTATATCTTGTGCGGGCCGATGGAGGAGAACCGGCTAGGCTCACGTACCATCCGAGTCCGGACGTACCCGTGGGATGGACGCCCGACGGGACTAAGATCCTTTTCCGGTCATCGAGGGAGAGTTACGCGCGCTTCTCCCGGTTATTCACGATCGGGGCCTCGGGTGGATTCCCGGAGTCCGTACCGCTGCCTGAGGCCTGGAGTGGGGCTTACTCGCCGGACGGCAAGCGGATGGCCTATATGCCGGTAACCCCGGCCAACGCCGCCTGGAAGCGCTATCGGGGCGGAGAGACGACGAAAATCTGGATCGCCGATCTGGCGACCGCGCACATCGAGCCGATTCCTCGCCAGAACTCGAACGACTCGAATCCCATGTGGATCGGCGACCGGATTTATTTCCTTTCGGACCGTTCCGGCCCAATCACCTTGTTCCGGTACGACATACCCTCGAAGAAAGTCACCACGCTGATCCGCAACGATGGCTTCGATTTCAAGAATGCCAGTGCATTCGGTGACACCATCGCCTACGAGCAGTTCGGGACCATCTACCTCTACGACATCCGCTCCGGGAAATCGAAGAAGGTGGACATCACGGTGCATGGGGATGTTACAGCCCTGCAGCCGGCGATCGAGAACGTATCGTCCAGGATCACCTCCGCCGGGATTTCACCATCCGGCGTGCGTGCGGTCTTTGAAGCGCGTGGGGACATCTTCACGGTGCCCGCGGAGAAGGGAAGCATCCGTGACTTGACCAATACGCCGGGTGTCGCCGAGCGGTACCCTTCCTGGAGTCCCGACGGGATGCGCATCGCGTACTTTTCCGATGAATCGGGCGAGTACGAATTGCACCTGGCCCCGCAGAACGGCATCGGTCCGGTAGAGAAGATATCGCTAGGGGATCCTCCGGCGTTCTTCTACAACCCCGTGTGGTCGCCGGACAGTAAGAAAATTGCCTACACGGACAACCGGCTCAATGTCTGGGTGATCGACGTCGCAACAAAGAAGCCCGTAAAAGTAGATACCGACACGTATCAGACGCCGTTTCGTGACCAGGATCCCGTGTGGTCCCCGGACAGCCGGTGGCTGGCTTACAACAAGGTGCTCGAGAATCATCTCCGAGCGGTGTTTGTGTATTCGCTCGACACGGCGAAAAGCACGCAAATCACCGACGGCATGAGCGACGCGGTATACGCACAGTGGGACAAGAGCGGAAAGTATCTCTTCTTCACAGCGAGTACCGATACCGGACTTACCACCGCATGGCTCGATATGTCGAGTATCGGGCATCGGGTGACGCGCAGCGTCTACGCGGTGGTGCTGCGGAAGGAAGACCCATCCCCTGTCGCGCCCGAAAGCGATGACGAGAAGGCGAAGACCGCGGCGGAGGAGAAGCCGAAAGATGGTGAGGCCAAAGCCGGCGCACCGAAACCTCCGCCGGAAGTTCGGATCGATTTCGCCGGGATAGACCAGCGCATCGTCGCGCTGCCGATTCCGGAGCGGACCTACGAGGCGATGGTATCGGGCAAGGAAGGAGTCCTGTATCTGCTCGAGACCGCGGGCGGCGGCGATGGCTTCCGCGACCGGCCCGCATACACGGTGCAGAAGTTCGACCTGAAGACGCGGAAAACGGAAAAGTTTCTGGACGGCGTGAACGAGCTTGACGTCTCGGCGGACGGCGAAAAGGCACTGGTGCTGCAAGGCAAAACGTGGAGGATCGTCTCTGCAACCGCGCCGCCAAAGCCGGGCGATGGCGCCCTGAAGCTCGAGGGGATGGAAATGCGCATCGACCCGCGCCGGGAATGGAGGCAGATGTACAACGAGGTCTGGCGGATCGAACGGGATTTCTTCTACGATCCGAACTTACACGGCCTGAGCCTGAAGGCGGCCGAAGCAAAGTACCGGCCGTACGCAGAGAACATAGCCAGCCGGGAGGACCTCAACTATGTCTTCGAGGACATGTTGGGAGAACTCACCGTCGGACACCTCTTCGTCCGGGGCGGGGCGATGCCGGAGGTCAAGCGCGTTCCGGTGGGGCTGCTGGGCGCCGATTACCGGATCGAGAACGGGCGTTACCGGTTTGCGCGCGTATACAGCGGCGAAAACTGGAATCCGACCCTTCGCGCGCCGCTGACGGAACCGGGCGTCAACGTGGCGGCCGGCGATTATCTCCTGGCCGTCAACGGCAAGGATTTGAGACCGCCGCAAAACTTGTACTCATTCTTTGAGGCCACCGCGAACAAGCAGGTCGTGCTGCGCGTCGGACCCGACCCGACGGGCGCCAATTCACGCGAAGTGACCGTGGTCCCGGTGGAGGACGAGACGGCCCTGCGAAACCGGGACTGGCTCGAGTCGAACCGGCGTAAGGTGGACCAGTTGAGCGGCGGTAAGTTGGCCTATGTCTACTTGCCGAACACCGCGGGCGCCGGATACACGAACTTCAACCGCTATTACTTCGCGCAGCTTGGTAAGCAGGGCGCGGTGATCGACGAGCGCTTCAACGGCGGCGGCGACATCGCCGACTACATCATCGACTATCTGAAGCGGCCGCAAACAAATTTCTTCACCACCAGATACGGGCAGGACTTCCCGACCCCGCAGAATCAGATCTTCGGGCCGAAGGTCATGATCATCAACCAATATGCCGGCTCAGGCGGCGATGCGATGCCATGGCTGTTCCGGGACCGGCACGTGGGCAAGTTGGTCGGCACCCGCACCTGGGGCGGTTTAGTCGGAATCTTCGGCTTTCCGGAGTTGATTGACGGCGGCTCGGTAACGGCTCCCAACCTGGCCTTCTACAACCTCACCGGCGAGTGGGACGTGGAAAACCACGGCGTGCCCCCCGATATCGAAGTAGATTACGACCCCGCCCTCGTCCGCCAAGGCCACGACCCCCAACTCGAAAAAGCCGTCGACGTCTTGATGGAGGAGTTGAAAGCTCACCCGCTGCCGAACTACCGCAAGCCGCCTTACCCGAATTACCACCAGAACGTGAATTGAACCGATAACCGCTGGTGGGCCACAACCTTTCCGCGGTTTGCGGGTTCTGTAGGAAAGAGACGGGGATGCGCATCGGATTCAGCGTCGTGTGCTTGTTGGCGGTGAGCGCTCTGGTGTTGTGGTCCGCAAGGACCAACCGGGATCCGGCGGCGAAACCGCTGGACAAGGACCGGGAGGTACTTCAGGCCCTAAACCGGCTCACGTTCGGGCCGCAGCCGGGCGACGTGGAGCGGGTGAACCGCATCGGCCTGAAGAAGTGGATTGAGGAGCAGCTTCATCCGGAAAAAATCAGCGACAACCCGGAACTGGACGAGAAGCTGGATCCGCTGGAGACGCTCCGGCTCACAGAGGGCCAGCTTCTGCTCGAGTATCCGCCGCCGTTCCTGATCCGGCAATATGCCAACGGAAGCCTGCCGCTGCCACGCGAGCAAGAGGCGCGCCAGATCGCCGAAGACCTCGTCGCAAAGCTAAGGGAACGGAGACAGGATGGGACCGGTGCGGATCACCCACGGCTGGTGATGATGTCTTCCGAGGATCGGCGGAAGTTCTGGCAGGCGAACAATCCGCAACAGGCGGTGACCTACGATTTGTGGGAGGCAAAAATCTACCGCGCTGCCTTGAGCGACCGGCAGCTTCTCGAAGTATTGGACGATTTCTGGTTTAACCACTTCAATGTCTTCCTGGATAAAGGAGTGGACCGCTACCTGATTGCGCAATACGAGCGCAACGTGATCCGGCCCAAGGTTTTCGGGAAATTTGGAGATTTACTCGAAGCCACGGCCAAGAGTCCGGCCATGCTGTTTTACCTCGACAACTGGCAATCGGTGGGGACCTTCAGCCGGATGGCCGAGCGGCAGCGGCTCGGCGGGAAGAAGCCGCGCGGATTGAACGAGAACTATGCGCGGGAACTGCTGGAACTCCACACGCTCGGCGTGGACGGTGGATACACCCAAAAGGACGTAATCGAAGTGGCTCGCTGTTTCACCGGCTGGACGATTCAGACGCCGCGCCAGGGCGGAGGATTCTACTTCAACCCCAACATGCACGATACAGGTAAGAAAGTCGTGCTGGGCCACGTTATCAAAGAAGGCGGCGGTATCGAGGACGGAGAGAAGGTGCTGCGCATCCTGGCCCATCATCCGGCAACGGCCCATCATATCTGCTTCGAACTCGCACAGCGGTTCGTCGCCGACGCGCCTCCACCGGCTCTCGTCGACCGGATGGCGCAGACGTTTCTCTCGAAGGACGGCGACCTGCGTGAAGTGATGAAGACAATGCTCAACTCGGCGGAGTTCTGGAGTGAGGGAGCGTATCTGGGGAAGATCAAGTCGCCGTTTGAGTTCGTTGTGAGCGCGGTACGTGCGCTCGACGTGGACTTAGACGACGCGTTCGTATTGAGTAACCAGTTGGCCGCGTTGGGCGAGCCTCTCTATCGGAAGCAGGAGCCAACCGGGTATTCAAACGCCGGTTCGGATTGGTTGAACTCGGCGGCTCTGCTGGCGCGGATGAACTTCGCGATAGCGCTGGCGGGGAACCGGATCCACGGAGTTACAGTGGCGGCGAAGCGGTTCCGCGAAGAGGCGGACGCGGGAGCAATTGCGGAGTCGCTTCTGTTCCGGCCGCCAGGAGATCAGACGGTGAAGGCGATAGCGACCGCACAGGCACAAAAGAAGGCCGGGCCCGGCTATGCGATGGGCTTGGTGATCGGCTCGCCGGACTTTCAGCGCCACTAGACGTCACGAGCGGCAATCGCCGCGCGCAGGAACGCGATTTCTTACGTCTGGACCTGTCACCCGCGGACTTGAGTGTATAATGTGTCCCTGTAAGCGTTCGACATCATGCGTTGTCCGAAGCGTAGCCACGTGCTTTTTTGCCTCCTGGTAGCGGCGGGCAAACCGGCGCCGTCATTGCCATGAGTCGAGTCCCTTGGCGGATCCGCACCGCCTGGTGGTTAACCGCGCGTTTGACTCCGTGGCTAAGTTCATCCCAGCACCTCTACTATGAACACCTGGAGAAACTGGTCCGCGATGGCATGCGGGTTCTTGACGTAGGCTGCGGCAAGGAGTTCCTGATGAGTTGGCTGCGTCCGGACTTGTACGAGCGCTGGTCGGCTTCCATTCTTGACCGAATAACGGCTTTCGGCGTCGACCCGTGGATGGCCAGCCTGCGACAGAGCTCAAATCGGCGGATTGCCTGCGCGGTCGCCGAACAACTTCCATTCGCCGCTTCGAGTTTCGATCTCGTAACTGCGAACATGGTCGTAGAACACTTGGCGGATCCCGTCGCCGTCGTTGGCGAAGTCATGCGCGTTCTCAGGCCAGGAGGGTGCTTTGTTTTTCATACCCCGAATTTACATTGCCCGATTATCGGCGCCTCAAAGTGGCTGCCGCACTCGGTCAAGCGCGCAGCGGTCCCGATCGTCGAAGGAGGCCGAGGGAAAGAAGATGTCTTTCCGACGCATTATCGGCTGAACACGCGGGAAGCGGTCGCTACGGTCGCGGGGCGGGTTGGCGCGGAACTGGGCTGGGTCGACGCTGTGTTCACCGCCCCGTTTACCCAGGCCTTCGGACCGCTCGTGGTGTTTGAGCTTCTAATGACAAACATGCTCCGTGGCGCGCGCTTTGCCGAGTGGAGACCCGACTTGATCTGCATGCTTCGCAAACCCCTGGAGGGCTAGAAAGCCGTCGCCGTCCGGACGCTGACGGGCGCTCTTCCGCCTGATCCGCCATCCGCTCCGCACCGGTATTCGCCGGGCTGCACTAGCACTGCCCTTAGTGTGAGTCAGGCCATCCTAAAATGGAATTGGTTTACCGGCAAATCTTCAAGCGGTCAGAGGCCCGGAACAAGGCATGATTTCCCGGAGGTTCTTCCTGAAGGGTTCAGCGCTGGCGATGGCCGGCGCGGGTGGTGCGCCGGCGTGGTTGGTGCGTGCGGCGGCCCGGACGTGTTTGCGGGGGAAGGTCCTGGTGGTGGTATTTCAGCGCGGGGCGGCCGACGGACTCAACATTGTCGTGCCCTACGGGGACAGCCGCTACTACTCGCTGCGACCGACGATTCACGTGCCAAGGCCGGGATACGGGGACGATGCTGCCCTGGATCTGGACGGATTTTTCGGACTGCACCCCTCGCTTGCTCCACTGAAGCCGCTCTATCACTCCAAAGCGCTTGCGGTCGTTGACGCCGTCGGCTCTCCTGATCCGACGCGTTCCCACTTCGATGCGCAGGACTTCATGGAGTCGGGCACACCGGGGCGTAGGGCAACCCAGAATGGTTGGCTGAACCGGGCCTTGCCTGCCGAGATCGGCGCTCCTTCGCCGCTCCGAGCAGTCAGCATCGGACCAGAATTACCATTGACGCTCCAAGGCGCGAACCCGGCCGTGGCGGTGTCCAACCTGCAAAGCTTCCGCCTACCAAACCCGGCTGTGACGGGCGCATTCGCCAGCATGTACGGCGATGCCACGGACTCAACCCTGCGGAGCGCCGGCAGGGAAACCTTCGAGGCGGTGGCGATCATCCAACGGTTGGATCAGGAGCCCTATGCGCCTTCGGGCGACGTGGAGTATCCGAACGGACGGCTGGGCCAGAGCCTCCGGCAGATTGCGCGATTGATCAAAGCGAACGTGGGTCTCGAAGTAGCCTTCGCAGAGATCGACGGGTGGGACCATCATGTAAATGAGTTGGGCGCAAAGGCCACGGAAGGTCAGCTTGCCAATGTGCTCCGGGAGTTCGGCCAGTCGCTCGCCGCGTTTTATGCGGATCTGGGTCCAAGGATCGAGGACGTGACCGTAGTGACCATGTCGGAGTTCGGCCGGACCGCGCACGAAAACGGCGACCGCGGGACGGACCACGGTCACGCCAACGTGATGTTCGTGATGGGCGGCGGCGTCCGCGGCGGACGCGTGTACGGCGATTGGCCCGGGTTGGCGGACGCGCGGCTTTATGAGGGACGCGACCTTGCGTTGACCACGGATTTCCGCGATGTGCTCGCCGAACTGGTGGTGAAGCACCTTGGAAACCGCGATGTCGGGAGCGTCTTCCCGGGCTACGCGCAGCCGCGGTTTCGCAATCTGCTCATTTAGTCTTGCTCGAGGCGAAGCGCCACGCGGTTTCGACGATGGCGTCGAGCGAGGTGTACTGCGGCTTCCAGCCGAGTTCGCTTTGCAGACGTGCCGAGGAGGCGACCAGCGACGGAGGGTCCCCTTCGCGGCGCGGGCCCACACGGAATGGGACGCTGCGGCCTGTGACGCGTTCGACGGCCCGCATGACTTCCTTCACTGAGTAGCCCTGGCCGACGCCCGCATTGTAGACCTTCGACGCGCCGCCGCGCAGCAGGTGATGGACAGCGAGAATGTGGGCTTCGGCGAGGTCGCGCACGTGAATATAGTCGCGGATGCACGTGCCGTCGGGCGTCGGGTAGTCTTCGCCGAAGATCGTGATCGGTTCGCCGGTAACAACGGCGCGCAGCAGGAGCGGGATCAGGTGCGTTTCCGGGTCGTGCTCCTCCCCAAGAGGACTCTCAGGGTCGGCGCCGCAGGCGTTGAAGTAGCGCAGAACGACACTCCGCAGGTTGCGGTAGCGGTCCATCCATTCGAGGGCGCGCTCGACCATGACTTTCGATTCGCCGTAGGGACTCACCGGAGCAATCCTCGCGTCTTCGGGGATGGGAGTCGATTCGGGCGTGCCATAGACGGCGGCGGTCGAGGAGAAAACGAGCCGGTTGACACCCGAGGTCGCCATGGCTTCCAGCAGCGAGAAGGAACCGCCCGTGTTGTTCAGAAAATAAAGCTCCGGAGCCTGAGCAGACTCACCGACGGCGATGAAGGCCGCGAAGTGGATCACGGCGTCGAAGGCGCCTTCGCCCAGCAGAGTTGTGAGCGCAGCGGTGTCGCGCAGGTTGAGGCGATGAAACGGGAAGCCTTCGACGTTGTGTGCGTGGCCGCGCGAGAGATCGTCGACGATCGTGGTTTCATAGCCGCGGCGGCGGAGCAGATGAGCGGTGTGGGAGCCGATGTAGCCGGCGCCTCCGGTGACAAGAATGCGAGGCATCAGAGGGCATTGTCGCAAACCGCGGAGCGGCATGCGGCGGCGAGCGCTACTGCCGAGCGCTCGATCTGCGATCGAGTAAGCCACGGGTTCATGGGAAGCGAGAGGACGCAGGAGGAGGCGGATTCGGCTTGGGGGAAATCGCCGGCCCCGTAGCGCGGGTCGGCGTAGGCGGGGAGCAGATGCAGGGGCGTCGGGTAGTGAACCGCGGTCTGGATGCCGGCTTCGGCGAGTTGGCGCTGCACCTGGTCGCGCTGCCGGACGCGGACGGTGTACAGATGGTACACATGGCGCGCGCGGCTATCGGCTGCGGGGGGTTCGATGCCCTCGGCTCGGAGGAGACGATCGTATTGGGCGGCGGCGGCGCGGCGGGCTTCGGTCCAGCGCTCCAGATGCGGAAGTTTCGTCCGCAGAATCGCGCCCTGCAAACCCTCCATGCGGTAGTTGAAGCCAGCGAGCACGGGTCGGTATTTCTGCTCCTGGCCCCAATCGCGGAGCATGCGTACGGTGCGGGCAAACTCCGGGTTGTTGGTAGTGACCATGCCACCTTCGCCCGCTGCGCCGAGGTTCTTCGTGGGGTAGAAACTGAAGCAGCCAAGGTCTCCGAGAGAACCCACGCGGCGGCCGTTCCATGTCGCCCCGTGCGCCTGCGCGGCGTCTTCGATGACCGCGAGGTTGTGGCGACGCGCAATCGCGAGGATCGCGTCCATGTCTGCCGGTTGGCCGTAGAGATGAATCGGCAGAATGGCGCGCGTCCGCGGCGTAATGAGCGCTTCGATCCGTGTGGGATCGAGGTTGAAAGTCTGAGGGTCGATGTCGGCGTAAACGGCTTTCGCACCGCAGTATCCAATTGCGGCAACCGTGGCGTAGAAAGTGAATGGCGCCGTGATCACCTCGTCGCCCGCTGAGACGCCGATGGCGCGGAGAGCAAGGTGCAGGGCGCTGGTGCCCGAGTTCACGCCGATCGCGTACTTCACGCCGCAGTAGCCGGCGAAGTGTTGCTCGAACGCGGCCACTTCCGCGCCGAGAATGAATTGGCGCGTATCGAGCGTGCGGGCAATGGCCACGTCGATTTCGCCGCGTAATTCGCGGTATTCGCTTTCCAGGTCGAGGAGGGGAATCGGTGAGGAAGAAGACATTGTTATTCAAAAGCGCGCGGCGCGTGCTCAAGGATCGACTCAAAGTGTCGTGCCACGCTTTCCCAGGAGAAGTTTTCGCGCACAAAGGCTTGAGCCGACGCGGCGAGTTCGCGGCGGCGCGGTTCGTTGTCGAGCAAATCGAGGCAAGCTGCCGCGAAGGATTCCGGATCGCCGGCCAGCAGCAGGTGACGGCCGTGTTCGACCGGGAGGCCTTCGGCGCCGATCGGGGTTGAGACCGTCGCCGTGCCGGCAGCCATCGCTTCGTAGATCTTCAGACGCGTCCCGGAGCCGACTCGGAGAGGCACGATTGAGACCGCCGAATTCCAGAGATACGGGCGTATGTCGTTAACGATACCGGTAACGTTACCACTCGCGGTCTCGTGCACTGCTTTCACGAGAATTGGCGACGGATCCCGCCCCACAATCTTGACCGTCACCGACGGCCGGCGAGCGCGGATTTGAGGAAGAATATCCCGCAAAAACCAGATTACGCCTTCGTGATTCGGCATCCAATCCATCGAGCCGACAAACACGAGATCCGACGAGAAATTTGGATCAGCAGAAAATGCGTCCGGACGCGCAAAATACGCCGTGTCGACGCCGGTCGGCACGGCGGCCGAGGCCACGCCGAACTCCCGTTGGAGGATTTCCGAATCCACCGGCGATACGGTGGCCACGAAACCGGCCGCGCGGCAGGCGTCGCGCTCGTAGGCGTACATGCGTCGCGCTTGCGCGGCGAGATAGGCGCGGGCGGCCGGATTCGAGGCCCGTTCGGCTCGCCGACGCCAGATCATGTATTCGACGTTGTGCTCGAACAGCAGCGCGCGGCCGAGGTTGGGAAAATTCGGCGCGGCCATCAGAAAATCGCAGACCGCCCGGTCAAATGAACCCTCGCTGAGAAGGCGAGAGACTTCGGCCAGCATGGCGCGGGAGCGGAAGCGCGAAACGGCGACCGGCGTCGGGTCCACGAGACCGGCGGCGAGGCGGCCGGCGAAGGCGAAGGAGCGTTTCGAGGGGACGCTATGGCGGACCGGATAAGCGCGGAATGCATACTCGCGGCTACGCTCGACGCCCTCCGGAGAATTGGGATTGGCGAGCGCCACATAGTGAATCTCGTGGCGCTGGTGGAGGCGCTTCAGCATTTCGAGCGTGCGGATGTGGCCACCCTTTGTCGTGGGGTGCAGAAAGTCGCTTTTCACCCAGAGCAACTTCATGCCGGGAGACCAGCCGGTTGCGCGGGGGCTGGGAGAAGTCCTTCCGACAGAGTGTCACGCTTTCCTGCGAGGAAAATGTCGGCCCAGAGCTGAAGATTCAGCAGGCGCCAGACGCGGTCCGTTGCGTCCTCGGCGCCGGCGCGGTGACGCGCGAGGAGCGCCTGAAGCGCCGGCATCTCGATGCAGGATGCGAGCAGGCCGTCGCGCGAGGCGAACCTTTCGTAGAGAGGCGCGGCTTCCGGCTCCCGCAGCCACTGGCGAAGCGGCGTGGGAAAGCCCATTTTCCGGCGGTAGACGATATCACGCGGGAGCAGATCCTCGACGGCGCGCTTGAGGATGAATTTTTGTTCCCCACCGTGAATTTTCAGGTGTTGCGGAACGTAGGCAGCGAACTCGACGAAGGTGTGGTCGAGGAACGGAACGCGGCTTTCAATCGAGGCGGACATGCTCATCTGATCCTGCTTCATGAGTAGTTCGACGAGGTATGTTTTCTGATCGGCGTACAGGAGGCGGGAGAGCGTGGAATCGTGCGGGCGCGCATTCCAGAACCGGAGGTAGTTTGTGTAGGGAGAAGCACCGGCGAACAGGCGCTGTTGGTCAGATGGACCGAAGGCGGCGTAAAAGTTGTCCAGGAAGAGCGATTCGTGGGTCAGGTCCCGGCCCAGAACGGTATGAGAGAGGCGGCGGCGGAGATCCCCGGAGATGTGGGAGGAAGAAGCCAGACGGTCGCGGACCGCGGCACGAAGGCGTGAGGGAAGGAGGCCGTAGAACTTCGCGACCCGTTGATTGAGCAGGTACCAGCGGTAGCGTTCGTAGCCGCCGAAGAGTTCGTCGCTGCCCTCCCCGGTGAGCACGACCTTGACTTCGCGCGAGGCAAGGGAACTGACGAAGGCGAGCGACACGCTCGAAGGCCAGGCGATGGGCTCGTCCTCGTGCCAGATGAGGCGGGGAAGAGCATTGAAGAACTCCTCGCGGCCGAGAAGGATTTCGTGGTGCTCGGTGCCGATGGCGGAGGCGACCCGAGCGGCGTAACCCAATTCGCTGAAGCGGTGCTCGCGATAGCCGACGGCGAAGGTTTTCACGGGACCGTTCGTCTGGCGGCGGATGAGGGCGGCGATGGCGCTTGAGTCGACGCCGCCGCTTAAGAACATGCCGAGCGGCACGTCGCTCATCAAACGCATCCGCACGGTTTCTTCGAGCCGCCGCCGAGTCTCGCCGATCCAGTCCCTGTCCGAGTTTGGGATGTCGAATGATGGCGTTTGGCTTGGCGATGGGATGTCCCAGTAACGGTCGATTTTCAGGCGCGGAATGCCTCCGGCGATCGAGAGCGTAAGGTGATGGCCGGGCATGAGCTTGCGAATGCCGCGAAACAACGTGGTGTCGCCGCTGGTATAGCCGAAAGCGAGGCATTCCGGGATCTGATCTTCGTCAAGACGGGCGGAAATAGAAGGGTGTGCGAGGAGCGCCTTGATCTCCGAGGCGAACGCGAACAGCGCCCCGTCCCAGAAATAGTAAAAGGGCTTGATTCCGAGGCGGTCACGGGCGCAGAACAACGTATCCGTGTGTCCGTCCCAGAGGGCGAAGGCGAACATCCCGCGGAACGCGTCCAGGCAGGCGGGTCCGTACTCCTCGTAGGCGTGGAGGATCGTCTCGGTGTCGCAGTGCGAGCTGTACTGATGGCCTGCTCGTTCCAGGGCGGGCCGAAGGTCCGCGTGGTTGAAAATCTCGCCGTTGTAGACAATTGCGAGCTTCCGGTCCTCGTTGAACATAGGCTGGGAGCCGCCTTTGATGTCGACGATGCTCAATCGTCGATGTCCCAGAAAAACGGGATGGTGCTCAAAGTGGCCGGCGCCGTCCGGGCCACGATGAGCGATCACCGCCGTCATACGCGCGAGGACGGAAGCGCCATCTGTTGGCTGTGTCGAAACGAATCCAGCGATGCCGCACATGACCTAGCTTCCCTGCGCGCGCTGTTCGTCCTGGGAGGCATTCCACAGTGCGACACTGAGGCCTGCCACGACCGGGGGGTAATACGTGTACGCCAATGAGTCGAAGAACATGCCTACCGCAAGGCAGGCCGTAGCAAGGGCGAGATTAAGCGCCATCTGCGCGGTTTGATGGTAGGCAGGAACTCTTCTCGTTCGGTCGTAAAGCCGGAGAGAGAGCCGCAGCGAGCCGAATATGACTGCGACGAAACAGAGGAATGCGGGAACGCCGCATTCGCTTGACACCTGAGTGTAAGCGTTATGCGTAACCTGCCAACGCGCGGGAATCCCCTCGGACTTCGCCAGCCCGGCCTCGGCGTCGGCGAACTCACCGATCCCGACTCCAAAGACAGGGTGTTGAAGAGTGACCTCAAGACTACGCTGCAGGAGATCGAGCCGGCCGAGCGTTGAGCCGGTCGCTTCCCGGGCCGCATACGATTGATGGGTTGCCGCCGGGTTGAACATTGGGGATAAGCGCGCCCACGTTTCCGGAGCAACAGCCGGCAGAGCGACGACGACCGAGAGAGTCAGAACGGCGAGAGCGATTCTCTGGCTGAACGACGCCTTCATCATTGTGAACACGCCGATGATCAACAGACAAATCATTCCCATTCGCGATCCGGTCTGCAGGGTTAAGTAGACCATCCCGAGGATGGCCGCGGCGGCGCCGAGCTTCAGCAATGCAGCCGTCCGCTTGTCGAAGAAGATGAGCAGAAAAAACGGGAGACCGATAAGCATGTGCAAAGCGAAGTCGTTGGGATTGGCGAGTGAACCGGCAGCGAAAGCGAAGCGGCCCTTGATGGTTACGCCGTAGGGCACGGCTACGAGCAAGTCGATGGCGCAGCTTGCTGCGACCGTATACATTAAAATCCTCACTCGGCGCACGGTACTGGCAAGCATTGCAATCAAGAAAAAGATCGAATATTCGGTCAAGATGGTTGACTTGAGCAGGAGTAGAGATGCGCTGTGGACGAGGCTAAAGGGGACCGAAGCCGCCATGAAAGCGCAGAAGAATGTCATGTAGTAGCCAACCCGGGTCCGGAAAAGGGAGCTGAATCGCCCTCCGAACGCGCCGGCGAGTAACGCGGGCACGCCGAAGATGTAGGCGACGGGCAGATGTATGTGGCCGACAATGTCCAACAGTTCGCTCAGAAACCCGTAAAGGGTCGCCAGATACGCCGCGGTGAAAAAGAAGCCAATGGATTGCAACGGGTTGACCGGGGCCACGTTGGTAAGCACCGATTTGGGGCGCGCAGGTTCTATCCGGGAGACGCGCAGCCCGGAGGCGCTGGAGGGAGGAGGGGGAGGGGCTATGGCGTCTGGGCGCGGGAGACCGGCCTTAAACCTGCTCATGGATCGAGGTCAACCTTTTGGTTTCGAGCGCCGCGGTGGAAATGCGTTCACAGAGAGTTTCCCACCCATTATCAACCATATGACTCTCTTCGTCCAATCCGGGCGGATATGTTGTCTTCCGGAGGCAGGTAGAAGAGAATTTCATGCGCAAGATACCAATATTCACCGCCGTTTGGGCCGGGGCGGCGTTGGCGACGCTGTGGGGCCAGACTCAGGTTGATCTTCGAACGCAAAGCAAGAGCGTGGATTTTTCGGCGGCCGGAGTCACGAAACCGATGAGCGCGGGGACGGTGTTACCGGCTAGTTGCACCGCGGGACAGATGTACTTTCTGGAGTCGGCGCCGCTTGGGGCGAACATTTACGCCTGCACGTCTGCCAACGTTTGGACGGCACAGGCCAGCACGTCGAGCAGTTCCCTGCCATCGGTTTCGGGCAACGCGGGCGATGTTTTGACGACGGACGGCACGAACGTCCTTTGGATGCCGGTTGGCGGGGATGTCAACGGGGCGCCGGGCACGACGAAGGTGATCCGGTTGCAGGGCCAACCGGTTTCGAGCACTGCGCCCACGGCCGGGCAGGCGCTTATATGGAGCGGGACGGCCGGCCAATGGCAGCCTCAGACGCTTTCTTCTGGTGGGGCCATGTTGTCCAGCCAGCTTCTGGATTTTGCGGTTACGGAAACGAATACGACGGTTCTGACGATGGGGCAGAGTTGTTCGGCGGCGACGCCGTGCAATTTCCGATTCGGGTCGGATACTTACACGGTTGCGTCGCCGGCGTCGGTTACCCTGAACAGTGGAAGCGGTACGGCTTATGTCTACCTCATGAGCAACGGCACTCTCGCGGTGGGATCGACGCTGTCGCTGACTTGTACGGCGGTGTGCGCGGTGCAGAGCGGGGTAACGGCATTTCCGGCGGGCACGATCCCGTTATTCACGGTGACGGCGACCAACGGCGCGTGGAATGCGAGCGGGATTACGGACTACCGGGCGTTTCTGAGTTCCAAAAGCATTGGCGCGGGAACGGGGATCCTGAGCGTGGACAGCGGCGGCGCCGCCATTGTCAGCGTAGATGGGACGGCCGTTCCGCTGAAAGTTGCAGTACCGGCGACGTCGACGACGTCCTGCACGACGAACAACTGGGCGACTGACGGCACCTACTTTTATCTTTGCGTTACGACAAATACCTGGATGAGGGTGGCGTTGACGTCATGGTAAAGCAGATTCTTACCTTGATATTCATGGCGACGGCTCTTGCCGGCCAGACGGTAACGGTGAAGGCGGTTGCGCCGACGGAGACGCAGGTGGTGATCCGCTACACGGCGCCGGACTCGAACGCATGCACGGTGCAGATTAGCGAGTCGCCCTCGCTCACGCCGCTCGTGCATGACGTAGACCCGGTCTTGTTTCCGGGTTCGAACCTGGACTCGCGCGCCGGGAGCATTTCGAATGGGACGCAACGTGTTTTCGTCGCTGGAAAGCGCGACGCCGAGCTAGCGAGCGACGGGCGGCGTTATTCGAGGGCGTTAAAGGCCAATACGCTGCATTATTACCAGATCACGTGCGATGGGATTTCGGTGAGTAGACAATTCCAGACCGCCAATCCACCGCTGGGGAACGCGTACGTCGACATACCGCCGTTTGACCCAACGGCGTATGGAAACTATGGCTGGCCCACGATTGACTGGGCCGATCAGAGCAAGGAATATGTCGATCCGCTGACCGGACTTCTCCTGAAGCGCGTGTCCTTTTCGCAACCGAATGCCGTGATCGACAGCGCTACGAGCGGCAACTCGAATTATGCGCAGCCCGAAGCGGTGCAGGACGGCGGTTCCTTTTACACTTCCGGAACGAGTTGCGCCGGCACGAATTGGACGAATCCTTGCGCGGCCTTAGCCTCGGATGGCATTTATGCGTCGTACGGCGGTTCGGCATCGAGCCCGCTGGAGGTAATGTTCTACAAGGACAGTTCCGATCCCTTTACGACGTCATGGGCGGCGCCGCTCAGTAACTTCCAGGTGACGGTGCTTGGATATGGGACCGACGCTTCAGCCGCCAACCGGACGGTGAATGTGTGTCTATCGTCTCACGTGTACACGGGGACGTGCGGCACAGGAAGTTTTCCGATCGTGCTCCCGCAGAGCACCGCAGCCGGGGTGACGTACCCGGCGACGCCGGATACCCAGAGTCTGCTTGCATCGTGGCTTGACTCGACCCACACGGTGCCGCTGTCGGTGCTGGACGTGTTCACGCGGAAC